>DAORNI010000032.1:0-19265 GCA_035440845.1 Parachlamydiaceae bacterium
GCAAAACTCACCCTTGAAAAATTCCTTGAATTTCAAGAAGATAAACCCAAAACTCAGGTTAATACCAAATGAAAAAATTGGTAAGCATTCAAAAGGTAATAACCAAAGTCGCGATAGCGACTTTGGTTATTACCCTCTAGCTGTTGCAATTTAACTCCTTTGAGATATCAGTTGGAATCACTATTGCGATCTTTTTAAATTTAAACCAATAGATTAAAATTGGTAACCAAGCCCAAGACCAACTTTTAAGCCGCCTGTATTTGGATTGCGGTTTTCTACGCCACACTTATTGCATTGGCAAAAGCTAAACCAGTGGTAAGAGTAATCCAAAAAGAGATCTAAGAACAAATTACATGCCAAATCATATTTAAGGCCTGATTTGAACAAAACAGAAAATCCCCACTCGTCCATATGGCGTCTTACAAAATCTGACTTGTCATGAAAGGCAACATGGGCAAAACCAGCACCTGCTCCTAAATAGGGGCGGAATTTAGTGCAAAAGCAGTTCATATCAAAATAGCGTTTAACACCAAGGTTCAATGCCCAGTTTGTCACTTCAGTGCGGTTATGGATACATTCACAGCCAGTTGAGCGCCCTCTTTTTTGGTAATAGCTCAAATTGGCAAAATAGTCCCAATCCATATATTCACATCCATAAGCATCTATTGGAGCTGATAGTTCCAATTCATATTCAGCAAAACCTTTGCTGCTGTAAACATCTCTCATTCTATTATCTACTGGATAAAAATAGGCAACTCTGCCCTCTACATCCAGAGCCTGTATAAAAACTGTCTGGCTTAAAAAAAATAGGGAAAAAAGAATAAACTGTTTCATTTAAAACCTCGTGATCATGATTTTTTATGCAAAAACTCTATTCTCAAATTATATAAAATTTTTAAAGTTTATGCGCAATAAACTTCTTTATTTTTTAAAATTTTTGCGGCCAAAAGAAAAAGGGAATAGATAATACCGCTTGCAAGCGAAATTAAAAAGGGGTTTGTAAAGCCTGAAAAAAGCCACACAAGAAATAAGAGGAAAAAAGAGAGATCAACCCTTGAAAAGGAAGATGAAAAAAATTGATAACCAATAAAACAAACAGGAATGAGCAAAAAAAGCATGCCAACAAGCCCAAATTGCATCAAAAATGCAACCCACTGCACTTCGTAAGAGTGGCGCACCGTTCCATCTCTGACCAGGTTTTTAACATAACCTCCAAGTCCTGTGCCAAAATAGGGAGATTCATAAAATTGTCCCATCAAAGCATCGATCTGCTCCTTTCTTACAAGGTCGGAATGATAATTATCTGAACTAAACAAGCGCCTTTCCACCATATAAAAAAAAGTATCTGGACCAATTGCTAAAATAAAAAGAGCTATACAAAAAAAAGCGATTATCAAAGCTTTTAAAAACCCTTTTTTATTGAGGGTCAAAGCAAATAGAACAACGCTTAAAATACCAACAGCCATTAAAAACCTGGAAAAGCTAAAAAGAATAGAAACAGCTGAAATAAAAAAATAGATATATTTAAAGCGATTGCCAAACTGCAAATTCAAAGGCTTTGACTGCAACACAAAAAGAATAAAAAAAGGTGTAGCAATATCTACCGAGGTTTGAAAGCGCGAAAGGCTAGAAGACATTTCCATGCTCATAAAACGCATCCCGATGCTTTCCATCCATGCAAACATATTAATAAAGCCCAAAAGATGAAGAGCAATCACAATTAGCTTTAAACAAGAATAAGCAAAGTTTGAAAAAATCATGAGCCTGATCAGCTTTTCTTCTTTAACAAATGATTCACTGGCAATATAAAGAGTCATGATCACAAAAAAAATTGTGACAATAAATATTTTAAATTGATCTATAGCAGAAGCTGCTTCATCCTGAGTGCCACTCATGCCAAACAGAAGCCATACAAACAAAAAAAGACAAAATGCAGTTGCAAAACCAAAAAGCTTTAGTTGCTTATAAGAAAAACTTTCTTTAAGCGCCAAATAAGAAAAAAGAGAGAAAACGCTTCCTAAAAAGGCCATGCTTTTTAACGACATAATCCCATGATTGCCATCAGAGGGCATCATAAGACCGGCAAAAATCATGACAAAATAAGGAAGAAGAAAAATCCAGTGAAGAGATTTTAAGGCTGCCATTTGACCATAAGCATTAAAAAATTCCTTAAAAAGCCGCTTCTATAAAAGCGATGTTTTTTGATCACCAGAAAGCGTTTAAAAAAAGAAAAATCTTTTAGCTTAAGATAATCTTGAATCATCTTTTTTTGAGCAGAATTTAAAAGATGGTCATAATTCTTCAAAAAGGCATCTGCCTGGGATAAGCGCTGCAAGCTAAGCTTTTTTGCACTTCCGCTTAACAATTTGCTCCATAATCCTTTGAAATAGTTCCATGTTCCAAATTTTTTAGCTCCAAGAGTATTAGAACTATGCTGTCTGTAAAGAATGGTCTGTTCATTTAAAACAGCAATTTTTCCAAAAGCAGAAGCAACAAGAGCAACCCACCAATCATGCATCAAAGAGACATCGGGGACTGGAAAACTAAGCTGGCATAAAGGCTTGTTCATCATGATCGTACAGCCAGTCACTGCATTTTGCATTAAAAGGTGGTTAAGGGTACAAAACGAGGGCGCATTCAAATTGACATATTTCCAAAAAGAATTGCCCAGCACATTTAGATTTTGATCGACTACTTTTAGATCTGTATGAACAAGAAGCGGCTTTTCTTTTCCATATGCAGCCTCTAAATTTTTCATAGCTTTTAACGCTTTTGCAATCTTATCTTCCAGCCAAATATCATCCTGATCAGAAAACATGATATAGGGCGCTTTTGCATGCTGCATCAAAAATGAAAAGTTCCCTTTTGCCCCTAATTTACTTTCAGCGCGCAGTTGAAAAATGCGGTTTGGATGCTCTCTTAAAAAACCATCAATCATGCTTGGAGTGCTATCTATTGAACTGTCATCGCAAATCAAAATACGAAAATTTTGGTGCGACTGTTTTAAAATAGATTCTATTTGCTCTTTCAAATAGTTCTTGCCATTATAAGTGGCCATTAAAATATCGACTGCTTCTTCAGACATGGCTTGCGATTTCCCAATTTTTTCCAAGAAAAATCCCATCTCGTTTAGCAAGATGGCCATCTCGTGTGCTTTTGTCCAAGGTATAAATAGGATATTTTAAAACAATTGCATCTGAAATAATTTTTTTCTGGTCATGAAGCAAGCATTCGACTTTAACAAGATAATCGCCTTCATGAAAAATGCCAGAGTCAATATGAAAGGCAAGCTTATGCCTTCCTTGTCTGATATAGCGCGGATGGTTTTCTACATCGTCTGCTGTTTGGGATCTTGCAATCAGCTGATTGCGTTGATTCCAAACACTTACCCCTAAAACAAGGTCTTGAGAGGGTTTTAACACTTCATACTCCATTTCAAGCCTTGTTTTATCTCCCTGATAAAAAAACTCTTTCTTGCTTTCCACACAACTGATTTTTGCGCTATAAAAACGAATATGCTCATCCCCTGCATCTCCTTCCCAAGAAAGGGATTGCAAACTATAGGCGCTCATATAAGAATTCACACAAGATTCAATGTCTCCTTGAGATTTTACCTGGCCGTTTACAAGATAAACACCTTTGTTGCAAATAGATAAAATAGATCCGACATCGTGGCTGACAAAGAGGACAGTTCTTCCGCTGTTTCCCATTTCGCCAATTTTCTTTAAGCATTTTTGCTGGAAAAGCGCATCGCCAACGGCTAAAACTTCATCTACAATTAAAAGATCTGGATCTAAATGAGCGGCCACTGCAAATCCAAGTCTCGTGATCATGCCGCTTGAGTAGCGCTTGACAGGGACATCTAAAAACTTTTCAGCTTCTGAAAAAGCAACAATCTCATCAAATTTTCTTTTAATCTCAGCTTTTTGCATCCCCAAAATAGCGCCGTTCAAAAAAATGTTTTCACGCCCTGTAAGCTCTGGATGAAAACCTGTACCAACTTCCAAAAGACTTGCCACTCTTCCGCGAATTTTAATGGTTCCAGAAGAAGGGGCTGCAATTCTTGAAAGAATTTTTAAAAGCGTTGATTTTCCGGCACCATTTCTGCCAATAATACCAACCCTGTCGCCTTCTTTAATTTCAATATTCACATCTTTTAACGCAAAAAATTCTTCAAATGTTCCATTTTTAGCTTTAAACGCTTTTCGCGGGTTTTTAAGAGCTGCAAAAAAACGAATCGCAGACCTTGCAGCTGTTTCTACAAAAGTAGAATAGCCAGTCTCCTTAGCTGAAGAGATCTGGTACTTTTTAGATAAATTTTTAATTTCAATAATGTTTTTCATATGAAATCTGCAAAACTGCTCTCTTTTTTACGAAAATAAAAATAACCGGAAAATGCAATTAAAAGAGTCCCTATAAAAGAGCTTAAAACTGCGTGAAAGAATTGAGGGGAAGCTTCTCCAAAAAAGGAAAAGCGAAATCCATCAATAATGCCGACCAATGGATTAAAGAAAAAAAGCCACTGCCATTTTTCAGGAATCAAACCGCTAGAGTAGCCAACTGGAGAAACAAAAATACCAAACTGGATCAAAAAAGGCACAATAAAGCGCAAATCCCTAAACTGCACCGTAATGGCAGAAAACCAGAGCGATATGCCACCTGTTAAAAGAAAAAGTTCCAAAATAAAAAAGGGAAGCAGCAATAAAGACCACCCCGGAAAATTTCCTAAAATAGGCATCAAAATAAGGAAAGCAGAAAAGCCGATCAAAAAATCTAAAAAATGGACTCCAAGTTGCGCCAAAGGAATGAGCATGCGCGGAAAGTAGGTTTTAGTGATCAAGCTTGCATTTGTAAGTAGAGAATGGCTGGTATCAATGACAGAGCCTGAAAAAAATTGCCAGGGGAGCATGCCGGCAAAAACAAAAAGAGCATAATTGACATTGCCAGATTGCAAGTGAGCGATGCGATTGAAAAGTAGCGTGAAGGCAAGCATGTTCAACAAGGGGCGAAAAAGCGCCCATGCTACCCCAAAAAAAGCTTGCTTATAGCGCACAATAATATCGCGCCAGGCAAGAAAATAAAAAAGCTCGCGGTTTTGAATCAAGCTTTTAAAATAGCCTTTTTGGATATGCTTTGCATCTATAATTAATTCAGGATGCGTCTTGAGACTGCTCATACACCAATTTTCCATATTGCTTCTCAATCCAGGAACGGTAATTTCCAGATTGTATATTTTCTACCCAAGCATGACTGTTCAAATACCACAAAATGGTCGCTTTAAGACCCTCTTCAAACGAAGTTTCCGGTTTCCAGCCAATTTCTTGTTTTATTTTGCCACAGTCAATCGCATAGCGAAAATCATGCCCCGGACGATCGCTCACAAACTGGATCAGATTTTCAAGCACTTGATGCTCTTTAACTTGCAAATCTGCAAGAGTTTTTATAACCAAGCGGATCAAGTCAATGTTCTTCCACTCCGATTCTCCGCCAATATTATAGGTTTCTCCTTTTTTCCCATGTTCAAGCAGCATAAAGAGCGCTTTTGCATGGTCTTCTACATAGAGCCAGTCGCGAACATTTGTACCATTTCCATAAACGGGTATCGGTTTTTCGTTCAAACAATTTAAGATGGTCAAAGGAATTAATTTTTCTGGAAAGTGATAGGGTCCATAATTGTTGCTGCAATTGGAAATGCATACTGATATTTTATAAGTCTTTGAATAAGAGCGCACAAGATGGTCAGATGAAGCTTTTGAAGCAGAATAGGGAGAGTTTGGGCTGTAGGGAGTCTCTTCATGAAAAAATCCCTCATCGCCTAAACATCCATAAACTTCATCTGTTGAGACGTGGTGAAAATGAATATGCGGATTTCTTCTGACTACTTCCAATAGATGAAAAGTGCCCAAAATATTTGTTTCTATAAAAGCCTTGGGACCTAAAATGCTCCTGTCCACATGGCTCTCTGCTGCAAAATGAATGATCGTATCAATTTCATGCTCTTGGCAAAGATGCTCCACAAGTCCTTCATTTGCAATATCTCCACGACAAAAAAGATAGCGCGGATCGTTTTCCACTTCTTTCAGATTTTCCAGATTGCCAGCATATGTCAAAATATCATAATTGATTAAAACACCTTTAAAGCCTTTCACATTTTGAAGCATGTGACGGATAAATGCAGAGCCGATAAAGCCAGCTCCTCCCGTCACTAAAATATTTTTAATATTTCTCAATTTTTCCATTATTTATTCCTTTAACCTTTGGCCACATTTGTCAGATATTGTCCATAAGGGCTTTTCCCAAGCTTTTGTCCAAGCGATCTCAATTGCTGCTGATCAATAAATTTTTGGCGGTAGGCAATTTCTTCCAATGCAGCAATATAAAGACCTTGCCTTTCCTCAATGACTTGGACAAAGTGGCTAGCTTGCATGAGTCCCTCATAAGTGCCAGCATCTAACCAGGTAAAGCCACGCCCCATGATGTTGATGTAGACTTCATCTTGTTTTAAATATTCTTTGTTCACGTCTGTAATTTCAAGTTCTCCTCTTGCAGACGGCTTTAAATTTTTGGCAATATTGACTACTTGGTTGTCATAAAAATAGAGGCCGGTCACTGCAACATTTGATTTTGGATGTGCCGGTTTTTCTTCCAAAGAGAGAACCTTACCATTTGAGCCTATTTCTGCAACGCCATAGCTTTCTGCCGCTTTCACTTCATAGCCAAAAAGGGTTGCTCCCTTTTTTCTCTCTCTTGCCTTTTCAAGCAATGGAGCCAAGTGATTGCCGTAAAAAATATTATCGCCCAAGATCAGGCAAACAGGATCGTTGCCAATGAATTCTTCTCCGATGATAAAAGCTTCTGCAAGGCCATTTGGCTTTTCTTGAACTGCATAACTGAAACGGACACCAAAATTAGAGCCATCACCCAAAAGACGCTGAAAAAGAAACTGCTCTTCTTTAGTTGTGATAATTAAAATATCTTGGATGTGCGCCAGCATCAAAACAGACAAAGGATAGTAGATAAGTGGTTTGTTATAAATGGGTAGCAGCTGTTTTGAAACGCCTAAAGTCAAAGGATGGAGCCTAGTTCCGCTGCCTCCTGCCAATATAATTCCCTTCATCTCCATACTCCCTAATTTTTCTTATAAGTTGAGTTGGAAAGACTAATTTGTTCCAAAGAAATTGTCAAGATGAAAACAAACATTGTTTTTTTTCTATTAAATGGAATAAAATCCGGAATCAAGAATATCTTATTTTTTAATCTTTATATGTTGAACAGTCTAACTTTTAAAAATCAGCTTTTCGCTTTTTTAAAGTTTTTTCTTTTTATTACCTTTTTAGCAACTGTTCCAGGCTGTAGAAATTCCAATTATTTGCTCAATCAATACCCAGACCCGATACCTAAAGTCATTTTTGATAAAAAAGAAATTGGTGTGGCTCTAGTTCTTGGCGGAGGCGGAGCAAGAGGCATGTTCCACGTTGGAGTTTTAGAAGTCTTGCAAGAGGCAAAAGTACCAATTGACCTGATTGTAGGATGCAGTGCCGGTGCTGTGGTCGGCGCTTTATATGCAGATTGTCCTGATGGCAAATATGTAAAAAATTTACTTGTTCCTTTAAAAAGAAAAGATCTTCTAGAAATTAATTTATTAAGTTGCAAGTTCGGGCTTTGCAAAGGGCGCGGCTTAAGACGCTTTTTAGGCAAAAATCTCCATGCAAAAAATTTTGAAGAGCTCCAAATTCCTTTCTTGGCAGTCGCAACCGATTTAGACGCTGGAGAAGTACTCCTTTTGGGCAGCGGCCCCATTGTGCCAGCTGTCCATGCCTCTTGCGCAGTTCCCTTCTTTTTTGAACCTGTCAAGCTGCATGGAAGAATTTTAGTAGACGGTGGCGTGCTAGATCCAAATCCTGTAAGTGCAGCAAAAGATTATTTCCCAAAAATAATTATCGCTGTTGATTTGGCAGAACTTTTGCCGGTGACGAAACCCAAAAACCTTTTTTCTGTAGCCACGCGCTCTGCTGAAATTATTCATTTGTGCCAAAGCAGAAACTGCTTGAAAGGCGCAGATGTGATCATCCAGCCTTTCTTGCACCCTATTAGTATGTTCGATGATACTTGCTCTCAAAAACTCTACGAAGATGGCAAGCGCGCAGCAAGAGCTGCTTTGCCACAAATTTTAAAACTCTATGAAATGCGTATCTGTTCAACTGCACCCTAAAGCAAATATTGAAGAGGCTTCTAAAGAATTAGAGCTTTTAGGCGGAGAGGTTCTTTACAGCGAAGAAGAAAATTCCCACATCACGATCTATCTCAAAATAGAGCAAGATTTTGATCTAAAAGTAAAAAGTCCTCATATCAAATCCATTCTTCCCTACAAGCTACCCGAAATTAATTGGGAAGAACAGTATGAAAACCATGGTTTAAATTACTTTGACGGCCTTGTTCATGCTGATTTAAAAGATTTTGGCTGCTTAAACCCTCTTTATAATCCCATTAAAATTCAACCAGGTCCAGGTTTTGGAGACCTTTCGCATCCCACAACAACCCTAACCATCAAATTAATGAACGGCCACCTATCAAACAGCCAAGTTTTGGACATCGGGTCTGGAAGCGGCATTTTATCCTTTGCAGCTATTTCCATGGGAGCCACCTCTGTTTTTGGCATCGACATCGATGAGGATGCTATCTCGCATTCAAAATTAAATAGCCGCTTAAACCAGATGGAAGAAGAGGCAAGCTTTGGACTGCCGCAAGAATTTACTGCGCCACAAAATCAAAAGCTCACTATTTTAATGAACATGATTCAAAAAGAACAGAAGGAGGCATGGGAATCTTTAAAAAGCATCCACAAGATTCCAGGAGAGTGCTTCACTTCAGGCATTTTAAAATCCGGTAAAAAAGAGTACCTCAAATGGACTAAAAGCCTTGGTTGGAAACTGCTCTCCACGCTAGAGAGCGACGGCTGGCTGGCCTTTCACTTTACTCGTTAAGCAATAGCTCTTAATCCTTTAAAAGATGCAGGCGGGATGACTTGAATATGAGCTGGGGTTGTTCTTGAAGTATGCGGTTTCGCTTCAATAATGATACCCATTCCCAATGCCCTTAGAAAACGAAATAAACGATCAATAGTAAATCCTGAAAGCTGACCTCTAATAATTGCAGAAACTTTTGGTTGATCGATGCCTATTAATTCTGCTGTTTTTTTTGCGTAAGTTTTTTTCTTTTGATTGTATTGGAAATCAAAATTGCAAGTTCTGCTTTAGCTATAGCCTCCTCGAGATTAGAATAACCAGTATCTACATATACATTCCCAGAGCTTGCAATGATTTCAATTTCTTCTTGTTTTTTAGGCATTTTAATCCTCTCCAAATACTTTTTTATAGTCTCCAGCAGCTCGCTTTAATCTCTCTTCAATTAAATTCATTTCTTGTTTTAGAATTATTTTTTTTTACAATTACTTCATAATAAATGTTTTTTCCTTCTAAGTCCAATGCATGGGGAAGATCAAGTTTTCTATAAGCTACACTTGTAGCTAAAATAATAGCTCTAGCCAAGTATGGGCTGTTATTTTAATCCTTTAATACAAATAGAAAATTTTCGTTTGCATAATATCAAAAAAATCTAGAAAATCCATTTTTTCAAACCAACGTTCAGGTTAAAAAAATGAAAAAAATAGTTGCTTTTCTTCTGATTATTGCCCTTCCCTGTTTTGGAGCACTCTCTGAAAAAGGCCCTATTGTTTTTATTGTCGGCACAAGGCCAGAAGCCATTAAAACAATCCCCACTTATGAAGCAGTCAAGGCTTTGGGACTTCCTGCAGTTCTCCTCTCAACAGGGCAGCATAAAGAGCTTTTAAACGAAATGTTCTCTCTTTTTAATGTAAAACCAGATTACGATTTGGAAATCATGAAGCCAGGACAAGACCTATTTTACGTTACAGAAGCAGTTTTAAGAGGTGCCAGGAAATTATTTGAAGAGATCAAACCCTCTTTGGTGGTAGTCCAAGGCGATACGACCTCTGCCATGAGTGCAAGTTTAGCAGCCTTTTATTTAAAAATACCAGTTGCCCATATAGAAGCAGGTCTCCGAACGGGCAATGTTTATGCCCCTTTTCCAGAAGAGATCAACCGTATGTTCATCACCAGAATCGCTGCTTTAAATTTTGCTCCCACTCAATTGGCAGTGGATCATCTAAAAGAAGAAAATGTTAAAGAAAGCAGCATTTTTTTAACAGGCAACACAGTTGTAGATGCCCTTTACGCTATTAAAGACAAAATCAAAAAAAATGAGATCACTCCCTCTTCGCATATCTCTTTACTTGTTTCTTCATTAAAAGAGCAAAATAAAAAAATCATTCTCTTAACTTCTCATAGGCGCGAAAATTTTGGTAAGAACCTTTTTAAAATTTTTTCTGCCGTTAAAAAAAGCATTCAAGAAAATGAGAATCTCTATTTTGTCTATCCGATGCATCCAAACCCTAATATCAAAAAAACATTTGATGAAGTTTTTACAAAAGATGAAAAGCAGATCGTATTGCTCTCTCCGCTGCCTTATCCAGATCTTAGCTTTTTGCTAGATGCTGCAGATGGTGTGATGACAGACTCTGGAGGTATCCAGGAAGAAGCTATCAGTTTAAATAAAATGACGCTTATTTTAAGAAATGAGACAGACCGTCCAGAAGGCCTTTCTGAAACTGCTAGACTAGTTGGAAGCGATAAAGATCAAATTAAAAAAGGTATCCAAAATATTGTGCAAAATAAGCAGAACAAACAAAATAGTCGCAAGTCCCCTTATGGCGATGGATTTGCAAGTCAAAGGATTGCAAAAATAATCCAAAACTTTTATCAAGAATAAAAGTTATTTCTTTACAGGACTTTTAAATGAAAAATAAACTTTATTTCCTTTTTTCTCTTTTTATCTTTCTGCACTCTTTTGCTTTTGCTGAGACAAAACGTATTTTAGTAGGCTCTCCAGTCAGGCAAAAGCCAGCCATTTTAGAAGAATTTTTAGCCTCTTTAAAAAGACAAGAGCAAAATGGATACCAACTAGACTACTACTTTGTCGACGATAATGACAATGTGGAATCTAGCCAAAAACTTGAAATGTTCAGTAAAGAATGCGGCTCTAAATGCATTCTCGTAAAGCCTCAAAATCAGATTCAAGAAACATACGTCTGCAACGAAGTGACTCATTTTTGGAAAGATGCCCTCATCTGGAAGGTTGCAGCATTTAAAGATGACATCATTGACTATGCTGTAGAAAATAATTACGATTATCTATTCTTGATCGATTCTGACATTGTCTTGCACCCAAATACAATCGGCCATTTAAAAAACCAAAACAAAGATATTCTCTCCAATATTTTCTGGACAGCCTGGAGTCTCGGCTGCATGGAGCAGCCTCAAGTATGGCTTTTTGATGAGTACACACAGCATCAAGTCATCCCCGGTCTCAAACCAACAGATGATGAAATTAAAGCTCAAGTCTATGAATTTTATGCCAAACTACGCGTACCTGGCGTTTATGAAGTAGGCGGACTTGGAGCTTGCACGCTAATTAGCAAGCATGCCCTGCAAAAAGGCGTCAATTTTAAAAAGATATCCAACCTCACATTTTGGGGGGAGGATCGCCATTTTTGCATCCGTGCAACAGCCCTTGGCCTGCAGCTTTTTGTAGACACTCACTATCCTTCTTATCACATCTATCGAGAAGCTAATTTGAGCGGAGTTGATGCTTTTGTCAAAGCTTGCGAAAAAGAAAAATTGCCAAAGATCACACTTTCCATGATTGTCCATAATGAGGCAGACAAATACTTAAGACGCGTTTTGGAAGCTGCAAAACCCTATATTTCAAATGCCGTCATCATCGACGATGCAAGCAGTGACAACACGGCAGCAGTTTGTGAAGAAGTACTTGCAGGCATTCCGCTTCATCTTGTTAAAAATGAGAAATCGATGTTTACAAATGAAGTGGAATTGCGCAAACTTCAATTTGCAGAAACCATAAAAACAGATCCTGAATGGATTTTAGTGTTAGATGCAGATGAAATTTTTGAAAATAAATTTAAAGATGAAATTCAAAATCTTCTTAGCCAAAAAGATGTCGATGTCTATTACTTTAAACTATACGATTTTTGGGATGAGGAACACTACCGGGATGACCAGTATTGGTCTGCACACCACCACTACCGCCCATTTTTAATCCGCTATAAGCCGGACGTCGACTATGTTTGGAAAGAGACCACGCAGCATTGCGGCAGATTCCCGCTTAATATTTATAACATGGCATACAAAGCATCAGAACTTCGGCTAAAGCACTTCGGATGGGCAAAAAAAGAAAACAGGATTGCCAAGTACACAAGATATCAGCAGCTAGATCCAGACGCTAGATATGGCTGGAAAGAGCAATACGATTCCATCTTGGATGAACACCCAAACCTCGTCAAATGGATTGAATGAAACTTTAAATTTAAAGGAAGCTCATCAATTGCTAATAGCAATTGATGAGCTTCCTTTAATGTTTTTTTGGTTATCTTGGCCTATGCACTTGGCCAAGACTTTCTAATAAATAGAGGTAAGAGGTGTAGCGAAGAGGTGAAATCGTCCCCTCTTCAATGGCTTTGATCACCGCGCACTCTTTTTCATGGGTGTGCGAGCAGTCTGGAAACTTGCAACGAGCGCCCGTATCGTGAATTTCTGTAAAGTAAGCCTCTACTTCGCTTTTTTCTAAATTCCAAAGACCAAAACTTTTAATGCCTGGAGTATCAATGCACCAGCCTCCAAAATCAAGCGGCAAAAGCATAGCTGTTGTAGTTGTGTGAGAGCCTTTTCTTGTCTTTTCAACAACTTCGCCCACTTTTAAGTTGGAGCTTGTCACTGCGTTGATCAACGAAGACTTTCCAACACCGGACTGCCCCGAAAAAACAGAGGCCTTATCTTTCATGAGTTGCTTTAAAGCGTCAATATTGAAATTCTTTTCAGCACTCACTTCTATTACTTGAATATTTGCTTCCTTATATGCTTGGACAAACTCCTCATAAAGTGCTTTTTCTTCCTCCCTTAGCTCTTCAGAAAAGGAAGCGTCTTCTAAAAGATCAATTTTATTCACAACAATGATCGGCTTCATGCCACCTTTTTCAGCTGCAATGATATAACGGTCTACAATAAATGTCTTTAAAGGAGGGTGGACAAGAGAAATGGTGATCAATACCTGGTCAATATTTGCAGCAATCAACTGTTCTTTTCTTCGAAGCAAATTATCTGCCCGCGATAACACGGAATATCTCTCTTCTACATAGGCGATCAATCCTTCTTGATGGTTCATCTCTTCAAATAGAACAAAATCCCCGACCGTCACCAAATTCTTTTGCAGTCCCTGGTCTTTTTTAAGCGCTCCTTTTAAAGCACAAGTAAAAAGTTTATCACCAGATTCCACGAGCATTCCTTGTGACATGATGGAGAGCACTCTTCCTCTTAAGAGATTTTTAAGTTCTTTTGGAGGCTGTTTTTTCTCCAGCATTTTTTGATCTGTCTTTTTATATTTAGATCTATCTTTTGCTTTTGCTGTTTTTCTATCTTGCTTGTTTGATTTTCTCTCTTCATAAAGAAAATGATCTTCATATAAATTTTCTTCTTCTTCAGTGGGCATTTTTTAACCCATACATCAAAATGCCGGCAGCAACAGCCACATTTAAAGATTCCATCTGATTAGAAATGGGGATGGTGACTTTTTTAGCACAATTTGCAGCTTCTTTAGAAACACCATGCGCTTCATTGCTTAAAATGAGCAGCAATTTTTCCTGAGGCTTCATGCTGCTTAAATCTTCACCCTCCAAATCTCCAACAACTGCAAAGAGATTGTTTTCTTTAATTAAGTGCTCAAGCTCTTTCCAGCTGCCCACTTTAAGCGGTAGTTTAAAAGAGGCTCCTCTTGCAGCGCTGATTGCCTTGTCATTATAGGGATCTGTTGATCCTTCCACAATAAAAGCGCCCTCAAAGCCAAATGCCAAAGCTGTTCGTAAAATAGTGCCCAAATTTCCAGGATCTGAGACGCGATCTAGCGCCACTATTTTTTTAAATCCCTTAAAGCCTGTAAAATCCGGTAGTTCAAATTCTGCTAAAATGCCCTCTGGATGCAAAAGCCCAGAAGCCTTTTTCATGATCTCTTCTGTCACTAAAAAAAACCTTTTCTTTTTTAACTCCTTGCGGGATTAAAGATTCGTTTAAAACAAGAAGAGTTTTTAAAGGCCGTACGGGTAAAATTTCATTCACAAGCTTAATACCAGAGACTGCAACACTCTTATGCTCTTCTCGGTAATCATGGTTTTGACGCAAGTGAACAAGATGTTTGACAAGGGAGTTTTGCAAGCTGCTGATCTTTTCTATCATATTACATCCAGTTTTTAGATTTTTTTAAAACTTCCAAAAGAGCAATTGGTTCATGCAAATCATGCTCAATGCTAAAACGCTCAGCCTCTTTTAGCAAAATTCCCATTTTTTTTCCTTCCAAAATCCCATGCTGCTTTAAAATAGCACCATTGATCAAAGGCGTTTTATTTTGAATACGAAGAATATGAGGAAGAAGCTTCTGAATTTTTTTTTGATGCTTTTCCAAAAACAGATCTCCCTGTTTTTTTTCCATATGAGCTGCAGCAATTTGCAAAGAGGCCAAAGAAAAGGCGTGTGCATAAAAATAGACCAGATCTACTTTGTCCATTTTTTCACAATTTAAAATTAAATTTCTGTAATGGTAATGGAATTCTACAAGCTTTGCTTCTGCTGTGCTCAACTTCAAATAAACACATAGATCCAAAAAATCCTCTAGCTGGAATTTTGGAAATAGCTCCATTAAATAAATAATGGCTGGAACTTCTTTTGGAAAGCGGTCAAAAGATTTCGCAAGTTCTTTAATGTCAGTTAAATGAACACCTTTTAAATCAGGAAAGACAACTTCTAAGAGACTTAAGCGATGCATCTCGATGATAGATTGCAAAAAACGTCCAGAATCTTTCATTTTATTAAATTCTTGAGCAATGCGCTCCATGGCAACTGCTGGAAAAAGCGACTCTGCATTTTCACGGATTCCCTCTTCTGTTACCGGATCAATAAAAAAGCCAAACCGTGCAGAAAAGCGGACAGCGCGGATCATCCGCAGCTTATCTTCTAAAAATCGCTCTCCTGGATCTCCAATGGCGCGAATTATGCCTTTTTGAATATCTTCTCTTCCACCCACATAATCATAAATAGAATCTTCCAACGGATCATAAAAAAGACCATTGATTGTAAAATCGCGGCGAATGGCGTCTTCTCTTGGAGATGAGAGCTCAATAGATTCTGGCGATCTGCCGTTCAAATAAGAGATGTCTTTGCGAAATGTCGAGACTTCAAAGGCGTGCCCTTCAACGACCACAACAATAACGCCAAAAGCCAAGCCAACAGGAATGGTATGGGAAAAAAGGTCTAAAATTTTTTCTGGTGGGGCATCTGTTGCAATGTCGATATCTGATGAGGGATGCCCCATCAAAAGATCTCTTACATAGCCACCGGCAAAATAGGCAACATAGCCTTCTTTTACCAATTTTTTTATAATAGTAATTGCTTTTTCTTTTAATTCCATCAGTTGTAAAGCATACCTAATTGCAGTTTTCGTGTCACTTGATGTTTTTATGTAAAAGCTATACACTTATTATTATGCAATCAAAAATCAGAATTTTAACAGAACAAGCAATTAACCAGATCAAAGCCGGTGAAGTCATCGAAAATCCGGCCTCTGTTGTCAAAGAACTTATTGAAAATGCAATAGATGCAAACGCCTCTTCAATCACCATTGAAATCTCTTCTGGGGGCAGAAATTTAATCCGCATCACAGACGATGGTTTTGGCATGAACCAAGATGATGCGATTTTGTCCCTTGAACGGCATGCCACATCCAAGATCAAAGAGGCAGAAGATCTAGAAACTCTTATGACAATGGGATTTAGGGGAGAGGCTATCCCTTCTATAGCCTCTATTTCCAAATTTTCAATCCTTACAGCTGCACGAGGTGAAGATTCTGGAACTCTAGTCATTGTGGATGGCGGTCGTTTGATACAAGCAGACAAAGCCGTGAGGGCTCCTGGCACCACAATAGAAGTAAAATCTCTTTTTTTTAACATCCCTGTCCGAAAAAAATTTCAAAGATCACCCAATTGCGACACAAATGAAATTTTAAAAGCCGTCACATCTCTTGCCCTTACAAACCCGCACATTCAGTTTGAGCTCATCAGCAACGAAAAAAAGATTTTATCAGTAAAAAAAGAGACAGAAAAAAATCCGCTGGACAATCTTAAAAATCGCATTGTGGCGCTTTTAGGAGAAGATTTTGCAGAATCTCTCTGCCCTGTCAGTGAAGAAGCTGGCGTTTTTTCCCTTTATGGCTTTATTGGACTGCCTTCCATCACGCGCCAAAACAGGACAGGGCAATATCTTTTTATCAACCAAAGAGCTGTTCAAAGCCCGCTCTTATGCTGTAAGAGATGGGTATGGCACCGCACTTGAGAGAAACCGCCACCCTCTTTATGTGCTGCAATTTAAGCTTCCTGGCGAGCTTGTCGATGTGAATGTCCATCCGCAAAAAAAAGAGGTGCGTTTAAGGCAAGAAGCCGCTTTGAAAGAATTCACTCAAAAAGCAGTGGTAAATGCGTTGCAGACATCCGGTTTTTTGTTCCCGCAAGAAAATGCCCCCATAAATTTCTCTTTTACAGCACCAATAGTTCCGTTTTCTTTCACTCAAAAAGATCCTTTTCCTCCCATCCAACTGCCAGATGACCTTTTTGAAAAAGAGTGGCAGCCAAGACTTAAAGTAGAAGAGCCTCCTCAGCCAGATTTTTTCTTTTGCGACCATTTTGAAAAGCTTGAAAAAGAGACATCCATTTTACCTCTTGCAACCATTCCCAATTATTTGATTGTAGATCCAGCCTCTTTAAATGCTTCTTTCCCTGAAAAGAAAAGGGAAGCGCACTTAATTTTGATCGATCAAAGAAGGGCACACACCCGCATTATTTTTGAGAGGTTTGAGAAAAACTGCAAAATCCATACTGAAGCCCTTTTAATTCAGGAAACAGTAGAAGTCACAACGCAGGAAGAAGCATGCCTTTTAAAAGAACTGCCGCTTCTTAAAAAAATGGGTCTTGAAATAGATCAAACAGGACCTAAACTGTTTACAATAAGCGCTGTCCCCGATTTTTTTAAAAGGCAAGCACTTTCACAATTTATAAAAGATTTTATCCATCAAGCAAAAGAAGCTAGAATTGCTGACACTGTTCAAAAAGAAAAAGAAAAACAGCTTGCCATCCTGTCTGTCCGTCATGCAATATCTGCAGACAAGACTCTTTCAATGCAAGAAGCTAAAAACTTGATCAAAGAACTGATGGAATGCAAAATGCCCTTTCAAGATCCAAAAGGCCAGGAAATATTTGCCTTTATTATGAAAGAAGAATTAAAGACTTTTTTTAAATGAGAAATGCCGTATGCCTTACCTAAAACGCCAGGAAAATTTAGTCCAGCTATTAAAAACAAACGGTGCTGATGCCCTCATTGTGGATGATCCAGTCAATCTCTACTACTTAACCGGCCTTGAAATGTCTTCTGGAAAGCTACTTGTCACCACAAGAAACAGCCTTTTATTTGCAGATAACCGCTACTATGAAATGGCCCTTGCAAAATCCCCCTACCGCGTTGTACTCTCTGATAAAGAGCCTTTAAGCCAATTTCTTTTAGCAAACGAGCTCAATTTTATTAAAACAATTGCTTTTGATAGCGAAAATAGCTCTTATAAAGCTTTTTTAGAGCTAGATGCCCTTTTTGCCAAACTAAAAGAGCAGTCAAGTGGAAGAAGCAACATGAAGCTTTTGCCTCTTGAAAATCCTGTCAAAAGTTTACGCATGATCAAAGATGAGGAGGAGATTGCTCTTTTAAAAAAAGCAGCAGACCTTGGCTCGTCTGGATTTGATCACATATGCACTCTCTTAAAAGAGGGAATAACAGAAATTGAAGTCGCAGAAGAGCTCGAATTTTTCTGGAAAAAGCGAAATGGCAAGAAAATGGCATTTGACCCTATCATTGCTTTTGGAGCAAACGGCTCTATGCCCCATTATAGAAGCGGCAATGCAGCCCTTAAAAAAGGCGATGCTGTTTTAATTGATATTGGTGTTACCTTCCAACACTATCAGTCAGACATGACCCGCATGGTGTTTTTTGGGACACCGCAAGAGCAGATCAGCATCATCCACCCGATTGTACAGCGGGCGCAAAAACTTAGTTTAGAGATTTGTAAACCGGGAACTTTGATCAAAGATATCGATGCTAAAGCGCGCGACTTTATTGCAGAACAAGGCTATGGAGAAAATTTCTCTCACGGCATTGGCCATGGAGTTGGTCTAGAAGTGCATGAACTACCAACCATGCGCTACCAATCAGCCCTTAGCAGCCTTAAATTAAAGCCCGGCATGGTGTTGACGATTGAGCCGGGTATTTATCTTCCAAAAATTGGAGGGGTTAGGATTGAAGATACCATTGTCATTACAGAAGATGGCCATGAGAGCCTCACAAAAAGACCGCAAGAGCCCTATTTTATTGAGCCTTAGGAATAACCCAAGTATCTGAATCTATGATCTGGATGTCAGATTTACTTTGACACATTTTATATGCGACTAATGACTCTGCTATTACGGATCTAAAAAACGCATCTTCCGGTAAATTTCTAATGATCATTTTATCCTCAAACGTCATCATTTGAACAGTACCCCCTGAAAGCTTCTTTACTTCCGTACAATCAGCTTCTGCTTTATCATTTTCGCCTAAAGAATAATAAGCTGACATTCTTCCCATAAGGCTTTTTAGCTGATCATTTAGTATTAGTTCTTTAAAGGCTAAAGCTTTATTAAAATCTGAAAGAGCCTCCATATATTTTTTTTGTTGAATATATGCATTGCCTCTTGCAATATATAAATAGGGATGAGTAAAATCAGATTTTTCTTCGACTAATTTGATAGCTAAACTCAACTGTTCTTCTGCAAGAGCAGAATTTTCTTTTTTAGCTTCTTCAAGGCCTTTGATCCAATGATTTTCCCAATTTTCAGAATAGGTATAAAAATTGATCATCAGTAAAATAGCGGTAAATATCTTGTTCATTTCTTTCTCATATTTAAAAATTTACTATTTAGTTCTATCTCATAGACGATTTCTTAGCAACTTAAAAAGTTAAATAAAAAAATTAAAAAGACCAATCTTTTG
>DAORNI010000032.1:19396-19615 GCA_035440845.1 Parachlamydiaceae bacterium
ATTCCATTTTCTTTTAAAAAATCACCTAACTTCATCAAAGATGGATGTTATGTCTGTTGTCGAGATGGAAATTTTCATAGTAATTGTATAGAACCTTTTCAGGATATTTTAGGAGTAATGGGTGGTAAGTGCAACCCTGATTGGAACGCCTATTAAACAAAATTATCGAAAATAATTAAAATATTCATCAATCCTTTTCTATCCTGCCGCCGCCAGGCG
>DAORNI010000033.1:0-14910 GCA_035440845.1 Parachlamydiaceae bacterium
ATTGCTGGTGTAACTGGTGCTACTGGCTCTACAGGATCAACTGGAGCAACAGGTACTGCTGGCGCAACTGGCGTTAGAGGATTGACTGGCGCAACAGGTACTACTGGCGCAACAGGTACTACTGGTGCTACTGGTGCTACTGGAGCAACAGCGACACTTTTTAATTTTTCTGCAGCGCTTCAGTCGCTTACCATTTCGTCTGGTTCGCAAATTACCGGCTTTAGTACGGCAGATCCTTATTACAACGGGACTGGATTTAATGCAGCAACTGGAGAGTTTACTGTTCCAGCAACTGGTAAATATGCAATTAAAGTGGGTATTAATTATAAAACATTAGCTGTGCTTACAGTAAACATTTCAGCCAGTACCAATCCTTATTTTGTTGTCAGAAGAACTTCACCAGTGGTCACAACATTGCTTACAGGAAATATGCCTATTTTAGATGTGAGTATTCTCCTTGTCACTTTAAGAGTCATCCTTGGTTCTGGCCAGGTTATTTTGGTAGGAGATGTTAACTTAAATGCTGGAGATGTCGTTGGCCTTTATTATATAAATAACGGACTTACTATTTCTATAAATTTAGGAGGCACAATCAGCCCGCCCGGAGTTGTCTGGTCTATGCATTCATTGTAAATATAAAATTTTATATTTATTCCTCCAAGTGTTTTTATGATTGAGTTTAATCTTTTATAGTTTTAAAATTCCGTTATTTATAAGGAATTAAAATGGAAAACGCGGACTCCTTCAATAAAGGCAGTATGATTTCTGCAATGTTTTTAGTTGCCGGCACGTGTATTGGCGGCGGGATGCTTGCTTTACCGGTTGCAACTGGCATTAATGGGCTTCTTCCATCTATTGCTGTTATGCTTGTCTGCTATCTTGCAATGACGGCAACAGCTCTTTTGCTTGTAGAAGCAAGTCTTTGGATGGAAGATGAGGCCCATGTCGGCACAATGGCAACAAAACTCATTGGAAAATATACCAAACCATTCATTTGGCTTTTGTTTCTTTTTATTAGCTACGCTTCCATTGTGGGTTATACGGCAGGAGCCGGACTTCAAGTCGTCACAATGTTCAAGCAGTATTTGGGAATTTCTATTTCAAGAGAAATAGGAGCTTTTCTTTTTGCTCTTATTTTTGGAACGGTCATTTATTTAGGAAATGTTTTAGTTGGCCGTGTCAATTCGATCCTTTTTATAGGAATGCTTTTTGCTTATTTTGGACTTGTTTTAATGGGTCTTGATGAGATCAAACCAGAATTTTTATTCAAAAAAAAATGGTCTGGCAGTTTGATTTCTTTGCCACTTTTACTTACAGCTTTTAGCTTCCAGACGATGGTGCCAAGCTTGACGCCTTATTTAAAGAAAAATAAAAAGGCTCTTCAAACTGCTGTTATTGGCGGCACGTCTATTGCTTTTTTTGTTTACCTCATTTGGCAGATCGTGATCTTGGGGATTGTTCCAGCAGAAGGACCAAATAGTTTAAAAGAAGCTTTAATCAAGGGGGAGCCTGCCACCCAATTTTTAAGGGAACATGTGCATGGCACCTGGATCATTCCTTTTGCAGAATTTTTTGCTTTTTTTGCGATTGCCACTTCCTTTTTAGGAATTGCGCTTGGCCTTTTTGATTTCCTTTCAGATGGGCTCAAAATCAAAAAAAAAGGCTTTGGAAAAATTTTCCTGGCACTTTTAGTGATGATTCCAACACTTTGGATTGCGATCAAATATGAGAGGATTTTTCTTCTGGCACTCGATGCAACAGGTGGATATGGAGATACCATTTTAAATGGCCTCATTCCTGTTTTGATGGTGTGGATGGGAAGATATTATTTGAATTATAAAAATGAAGGCTGTCTGCCAGGTGGAAAACCTATGCTTCTTTTAGTTGGTTCTTTTTTCTTGGCAGCCTTGACGATGGAAATTCTTGCACATACAGGACAAGTGATTTCGATTTATGAAGTTTATGACATATTTAAACCGGAGCCTTGAGATGAGTTTGATTCTTGCTATTAAAACTTTTTTTAAATCTTTGAAAGAACCAGAAAAAGCAAAGAAATTTCTCGAAAATGAATCAAAATTTGAAACTGAGACAAAAAGAGAAGAGTCAAATAAAGCTTCTCACTTACAGCTACTTTCTCTTTTGCAAGACTCTTCTCGTCTAATTGATTTTTTAAAAGAAGACATCACACAGTTTTCAGATGAACAGATAGGAGCAGCTGTCCGCAAAATCCATGCAGACTCTGCAAAAATCTTAGAGGAAATGGTGACGATCAGGCCAGTAAGAGAAGAAAACGAAGGCTCTTTGATTCATATTGAAAAAGGATATGATCCCTCTTTGATCAAAGTAGTTGGAAAAGTAGCAGGAGAGCCTCCATTTTCTGGAGTGCTTGTGCATAAAGGGTGGAAAGCTCATAAAAAATCACTTCCTAAAAAACTCGTGGAACAAAAAGAAATTATCTGTCCAGCAGAAGTTGAGATACGTTGAACATGAAAAAAACCATTATCGGCATCGACCTTGGAACTACTAATTGCACAATGGCCTACTGCTTTTTGGAAGGAGAAGATACACCAGAAATTGTGCAGTTTAAAATCCCGCAAATCATCAACCAAAGTTTTCAAGACGAACATTGTTCGCTGCCTTCTTTTATTTATTTTCCTTTGCAAGAAGAAATTGAAAGCGGGATGGCAAAATTGGATTGGAGCCTTGCAAAGCAGTATGCCGTTGGATTTTTTGCAAAGGAGAGAGGGAAAGAGCTCTCTTTTCGTGTGATCGCTTCTGCAAAATCGTGGCTTTCTGTTTCTGGGATAGATCGAAAAAACTCATTCTTGCCCCTTCATGCAGAAGATAAAGCGCATGCTTTTAGTCCATTAGAGGCTATTTCTTGCCTTTTAAAACATTTGAGAGAAGCCTGGGATTATAAAATGGGGGAGACTCCTTTTGAAAAAGCAGATATTTTAATCACAGTGCCAGCCTCTTTTGACCCAAGCGCAAGGGAACTTGTAAAAGAAGCAGCAGAGCTTGCTGGCTATCCTAAAATTATTTTGTTAGAAGAGCCTCAAGCTGCCTTTTACGCATGGCTTTATAAAGAAAAGGAAGAGTGGCGCAAATCTTTAAAAGTGGGCGATTCTATTTTAGTTGCAGACATTGGAGGAGGAACTACAGATTTTAGCTTGATTTCTGCTGAAAATGAAGAAGGAGACCTTGTTTTAAAACGAGTGGCAGTAGGTGAACATCTACTCCTTGGCGGTGATAATATTGATTTGAGTTTGGCGTATCTTGCAAAAACTAAATTGGAAGATGCAGGCAACCTACTTGATGATGCGCAGTTTCAATCGCTTATTTATGCATGTCGGGAAGCAAAAGAAAAATTATTGTCTGAAAACCCTCCAAAAAGTGCTGATGTTGCGATCATGGGGAGAGGGAGCCGTTTAATTGGAGGCTCCTTAAAAACAAAGATCACACTGGAAGAAGCTTTACAGCTCGTTGTGGAAGGATTTATGCCTCTTGTTAAAAAAGAGGAGAAATCTTTAGAAAAAGAAAATAGCGGACTTTTAGAAATTGGGCTTAATTATGCAGAAGATGCCAGAATCTCTTCTCAATTGGCCAAATTTTTGTGGGTAAAAAAAGAATCTGTAGAAGAGTTTGTTTTGCCAACTGCCATTTTGTTCAATGGGGGCACACTAAAAGCCTCTGCTTTAAGAGACCGCTTAGTTTGCCAGATAGACGAATGGGCAAAAGAGCTTGGTCAAAAACCAGTCCAAGTTCTCAATCCTGCGGATTTAGATTATGCTGTTGGCTTAGGGGCTGTTTACTATGGACTTA
Source organism: Parachlamydiaceae bacterium (assembly GCA_035440845.1). Lineage (GTDB taxonomy): Bacteria > Chlamydiota > Chlamydiia > Chlamydiales > Parachlamydiaceae > JBBSJT01. The sequence goes on from DAORNI010000033.1 coordinate 3,823, forward strand.
GTAGATCCGGAAAAACAGTGCGTATTAAAAGTGGGACTTCTAAAAGCTATTACGTAGGTGTAGAAGACACGGCTCCAGCTGTCCCTGGAATAGCAAAAAGCATGAAGGCTTTTTGTGTGGCTCCTTGTGGAATGGAAGAGGGCAGTGAAAGTGAAATTCTAAACCAGGAATTTCAGCTGGCTATTGGACAAAAAGCGACATTTCGCTTTTTTAGCCCGGTTAATGAAAAACTAAATGCAAAAGCGCCAGCTGTTGGTTCTATTATTAAAAAGATCAAGCCGAGTTTAATGGAACTTCCCTCTATTGAGGCTCATCTTAAAAGAGATGAGGGAGAAGGAAAGTTTGTGCGCGTTAAATTGCAGTCAAAAGTGACAGAGCTTGGCTTTTTAGAGCTTTGGTGCTTAAGCCACGATGGCCGTAAGTGGAAGCTAGAGTTTAATGTGCGGAATTAACTCTTTTTTAAAATAAATTTTAATGCTTCTTGCTTCATTTTGAGATGGATACTGTAGAGTCCGTTGGCTCGATTGGGGCTTAAGCTTGCAGATAGTCCAAGCTCATCTAAACAACTTGGGGGGCATTTTAAAATGGTCTCTGCTGTCTCGCCAGAATAGATGGCAATCAAAATAGCAGCAAGCCCAAAAGAAATAAGGGCATCTGAATCTGCTTCAAATAAAATTTTACCATCTTTTAGTTCTGCGTGCAAAAACATGGTGCTTTGACAGCCTTTGACCAGATTTTCTTCTATTTTATAAGCGGCATCCATCCTTTTTAATTGCTGCCCAAGCAAGATCACCTGTTTGTATTTTTCTTCAGGGGTGTTGCAAGTGTTAAATATTTTTTTTATTTTTTCTTGTTTGTTCAAGCAGGATTCATGCATAGTAACTTAAATTATTAAATTTACGTGTTTAAATGGTATAAGTATAGCTTTTTTTAGGAATTTAAGAAAGAAGTTTTGGATAAGGATGATATGGGCAATACAGTCTATAATCTCCCTACTCAAAATCGTTCATAAAAAACTAAAAAAGATCATGATTTTGCTTGACAACTTCGCAAAATATGTTAAAGTTTCATATTAAACCTATTTTGGGTTTGATTTTCATAATGAAACAGTAAAGCATGACAAAAGAAGATACATTAGAACTAGATGGCTCTGTTGAAGAGTTGCTACCCAATATGACATTTCGCGTTAAATTGCAAAATGGAATGATGGTCATTGCACACCTTTGCGGAAAAATGCGGATGAAAAATATTCGCGTCTTGGTTGGAGATACAGTGACTGTTGAAATGTCGCCCTACGATCTATCCAAAGGGCGCATTACATTCCGCAAGCGGTAATAATAATCAAAAAAAACAAAAACCGTTGATTTTTTTTGGGTTATACTATAGACTAAGATGCTTTCGAGTTGGATGACTATTTTATTTAAAGTAGCTTGCCCAGATAGCTCAGTGGTAGAGCACTTGCATGGTAAGTAAGTGGTCGTAGGTTCAATTCCTATTCTGGGCAGAAAGAAAAAACAAAAACAAAAATGTAAGTAAATAACAAATTCAAAAAATTTGTTACAAAACTGAAGCCAAACGGAGAGATCAAAATGGCAAAAGAAGCATACAAGCGTAATAAGCCGCATGTTAACATTGGAACCATTGGCCACGTTGACCATGGTAAAACAACTTTAACAGCCGCGATTACAAAAACATTGGCAGAAGCTGGCGGAGCAAAATTCAGAGACTACGCTTCAATCGACAATACACCAGAAGAAAAAGCACGTGGTATTACAATCAACTCATCACACGTTGAGTATGAAACAGAAAACCGCCACTACGCACACGTTGACTGCCCAGGACACGCAGACTATGTAAAAAACATGATCACAGGTGCCGCTCAAATGGACGGTGCAATTCTTGTTGTAGCTGCAACAGATGGTGCTATGCCTCAAACACGTGAGCATATCTTGCTTGCTCGTCAAATGCAAGTGCCAAGAATTGTAGTTTACCTCAACAAATGCGACATGCTTGCAGAATCAGATCAAGAACTTCTTGATCTAGTTGAGATGGAACTCCACGAATTGTTAGAAGCTAAAGGCTATAAAGATTGCAAAATCATCCGCGGTTCTGCTCTAAAAGCTTTAGAAGATGATCCCAAATGGAAAGAATCTATCAAGTTGCTCATGAAAACTGTTGATGAAGAGATCCCAACGCCTGCTCGTGAAGTTGACAAGCCATTCTTAATGCCAATTGAAGACGTGTTCTCCATTTCTGGTCGTGGAACAGTAGCTACTGGCCGTTGTGAGCGTGGTATTGTAAAGATCAACGATAAGCTTCAGCTTGTAGGTCTTCACCCAACAAAAGAGACAACAGCAACTGGACTTGAAATGTTCAACAAGTCTATGGACGAAGCACAAGCTGGTGAGAACGTTGGTATTCTTTTGCGTGGTGTCGAAAAAGATCAGATCGAGCGTGGTATGGTGCTTGCAGCTCCTGGCACATGCACACCGCATAAGAAATTTAAAGGCCCTGTTTATATTTTGACAAAAGAAGAAGGTGGACGCCACAAACCATTCTTCTCAGGCTACCGTCCACAGTTCTATTTCAGAACAACAGACGTTACGGGTTCTGTTGAACTCCCAGCCGGTGTTGAAATGGTAATGCCTGGTGATAACGTAGAAATCAAAGTAGAATTGATCAGCCCAATCGCGATGGAAGTCGGGATGCGCTTTGCAATTCGTGAAGGTGGCAAGACAATTGGTGCTGGAACAGTTTCTGAGATCATCGAATAATGTAAATTTTAAAGTAATAGCTGTTTTTTAACAGCTATTACTTTTTATGGGTGTGTAGCTCAGCTGGTAGAGCAGCGGTCTCCAAAGCCGCGGGTCGGGGGTTCGATCCCCTCCGCACTCGATTTAACAACTCATTTGTTCATTTGTGGAGTAAGTAAGTTGTTGTTGTCCGGTGAAAGTCATTATCTTAAAATGAGGTGTAAACGTGGCAGTGGAATTGAAAACGATGGAATTAAAAAAAAGAGAGTTGATAGTAGAAACTCCAAAAGAAGTAAAAGAGATGGCTTTTGGAGAGCGAACAGTAAAAAGCCATAAGCTTTGGGATTTTATAGCAGATGTCAAACAAGAGTTGTCAAAAATTACCTGGACAACTCCTGAAGAGCTTAGGGCATATACAAAAATAGTGATTGCTGCAACGTTTTGCTTTGGAATAGGTGTTTATATAATTGATCTTATGATTCAGATGGTCTTGGGGACTTTAGAATCTGCAATTCGGTTCATTGGGGGATAATTGATGCATAAATGGTACGTGCTGCAGGTCTATTCAGCTCAAGAAAAAAAGGTAAAGCAAGCTTTAGAAGAGCATAAAGAGCTTAAGGGAATTGGTGATTTGCTTGAAAAAGTCCTGCTTCCAATTGAAAATGTTTCAGAAGTGAAAAATGGACAGCAAAGAGTTGTTGAGAAACGCCTTTGGCCAGGATATTTGCTTGTAAAAATGAATTTAACAGATGAGTCTTGGCACTATGTAAAAGCGACTCCTGGCGTGATTGAATTTTTAGGTGGAGACAAACCGACAGCGCTTACAGATAAAGAAGTCGAAGAAATTCTTTATGACCTTGAAAATAAAAAACAGAAAATCACACAGAAGCATAAATTTGAAGTGGGCGATAAAGTAAAAATTACTGATGGCGTTTTTGTCAACTTTATGGGAACTGTCCAAGAAGTGTTTCATGATAAAGGGCGCCTTAGTGTGCTTGTATCGATTTTTGGAAGAGAAACGCGCGTTGATGACCTAGAATTTATTCAGGTTGAAGAAATTATTGAAGACGCAGAAACTCTGTAAGATTAATTTTAAGCCTAGTGTAGAGTTATTTATGCTAGCAAGATATGTGAAAAGGTAAAGTATGGCAAAACAAGTAGTTAAAATTATCAAACTGCAAATTCCTGCAGGAAAAGCAAATCCAGCGCCGCCAATTGGTCCGGCTTTGGGTGGTGCGGGTGTCAATATTATGGCATTTTGTAAGGAATTCAATGCAAAGACTCAGTCATTAGCAGGTAATATTATTCCTGTTGAAATTGCTGTTTATAAAGATAAAACATTTTCGATCGTATATAAAGAGCCCCCGGTTGCTGAGCAAATCAAGAAAGCAGCCAAGATCGAAAAGGGTTCAGCTGTACCAAACCGCGATAAAGTAGGCAAGATCACTAGAGCTCAAGCAATCGAGATTGCAAAAAATAAATTGCAAGACATGAATGCAAGAGATTTAGAGGCTGGTGCCAACATCGTGTGCGGAACAGCGCGTTCAATGGGCGTAGAAGTTGTAAACTAGAAATTTTTGAACTTAATTTTAAGAAATTTCTCAATTTAAGTTCTAAATAAAAGAAGAAAATATATGGGTCAACAAAACAATAAAAGAACTCGGGAGATGGCAAAAACACTCGATGCATTAAAATTGCATAGTGTGGAAGAAGCCATCGATATTTTAAAGAAATGGCCAGCTGTCAAATTTGACCAGTCGGTTGATGTTTCTTTAAAAATGGGCGTTGACCCCCGTAAATCAGATCAGCATGTGCGTGGCACTGTATCATTACCGAATGGTACTGGAAAGCAGATGAAAATTCTTGTTTTTGCAAAAGGCGAGAAAGTGGAAGAAGCTTTAGCTGCGGGCGCTGATTACGCGGGTCACGAAGAATTATTTGAAAAAGTCAATGGTGGGTGGACCGGCTTTGATGCTGTTGTTGCAACTCCTGACATGATGAGAGAAGTTGGCAAATTGGGTAAAGTGTTAGGTCCAAGAGGCTTAATGCCCACTCCAAAAGCTGGGACTGTGACAACAGATGTCGCAAAAGCCATTCAAGAGCTTAAGTCCGGTAAGATCGAATTTAAATTAGACCGCCATGGCGTTATCAACAATGGAATTGGCAAGATCTCTTTTGCTGCTGAAAAGTTAGCTGAGAACATCAAGTCGTTTATCCATGCAGTCAGTCGCGCAAGACCTGCTTCTGCAAAAGGACATTTCATGAAGTCCATGGTATTATCCTCAACAATGGGACCTGGCGTAAAAGTCGACTTGCGTCCATTAAATCCGCAATAAGGGGAGTTTAGAAATGAGACAAGAAAAACAACTCTTTTTAGATGAGATTAAGGGACAAATTGAAAACAGCAAGACGTTTTTAATTATGCGAAATCTTGGCATTGGTGCAAATCTTGCCAATAGCTTTAGAACTGATCTAGCAAAATTTGGTGGCTATGTCGAAATAGTTCCAAAACGTACGATGGTCAAGGCAGCAAAAGAAGCCGGTGTCGATTTAAATGTGGATGACTTGAAAGGTCATATTGGTTTGATATTTGCAGGACAAGACCCATTAGAGACTCTTAAAGGAGCATTTAAGTTCAAACAAGACAACAATAAGCTAATAGAAATTATTGGCGGACAGTTTGAAGGTAAATTGCATACTGCAGAGCAAATGGAAGCATTGTCCAAGTTGCCAAACCTAGATGGAATGAGATCTATGATGCTTAGCGTTCTTGAAGCTCCATTATCTAATGTACTCAGTGTGATGAATGCACTTGTTTCAAGTGTTGTTTACTGCTTAGATAATAAAAGCAAACAAGAAAGTTAATTTCAAATAATTTAAAGTTTAAAAGTATAGAGGTATTACCGTGAGCAAACAAGAAGAATTAATCAAAGCGTTAAGCGATTTAACAGTTTTAGAAATGGCTGAACTAAAGACAGCTCTTGAAGAAAAGTGGGGCGTGAAAGCAGCGGCAGCAGCAGTTGCAGTAGCAGCAGCACCAGCAGCTGGTGGCGGAGCTGAAGCTGCAGAAGCTACAGATTTCCAAGTTACTTTAACAGAAGTTTCAGCAGACAAGAAAATTGCTGCAATCAAAGTTGTGCGTGAAATAACAGGTCTTGGCTTGAAAGAAGCTAAAGATTTAGTAGATGCAGCGCCAAAAGTGATTAAAGAAACAGCGCCAAAAGCAGAAGCTGATGAAATTAAAGCTAAATTTGAAGCAGCGGGCTTAAAAGTTACTTTAAAAGCTGTTTAATTTGAATCATTTGATTTTTAAATTAAATTTTTAAATTAACTAAAAACAAAGTAAACCCCTTTTAGGGTTTGCTTTGTTTTGTTGTTTTTCTATTTTTAAATAAACTTTTAAGAATGGATTTTGAATAGGTAACGAGCCTCGTGTTCGTTATCTATTCAAATTTCATTGTTAAATTCAGGGGGCATAATGTTGCAAAGGGCGCCACAACGTGTCGGTTTCAGACAGAAGAAAGAAATTATCGATCTTCCAAATCTAATTGAAATCCAGGTTAAATCTTATAATCAATTTCTTCAACTTGATAAATTTCCAGACGAAAGGGAAAATATTGGACTTCAAGAAGTTTTTAACGAAATCTTTCCAATCAAGTCTTATGATGAGAAGACAATTTTGGAATATCTTTCTTATAGTTTAGGTGTCCCAAAATATTCTCCGGAAGAGTGCATCAGACGCGGCATCACTTATAATGTGACATTAAAAGTCAAGTTCAGGCTTACAGATGAAACAGGGATAAAAGAAGAAGAAGTCTACATGGGAACAATTCCTGTGATGACGGACAAGGGAACTTTTATCATCAACGGAGCAGAGCGTGTCGTTGTTTCCCAGCTCCACAGATCTCCTGGCATCTGCTTTGAGCAAGAGCGCCATGCAAAGGGTCAAGTGATCTACTCTTTCCGTATTATTCCTTATCGTGGAAGTTGGCTGGAAGGCGCATTTGACACAAATGACCTGATCCATATTTATATCGACCGCAAAAAACGTCGCCGTAAAATCTTAGCCACTACTTTTATTCGAGCCCTTGGTTTTTCTTCCAATTCAGATATCATCGAAGAATTTTTTACAACGCGCAAAGTCAAAATCAAATCAGAAAAAGAATTTGTCAAGTATGTGGGCAAAATTTTGGCACAAGATGTTGTGGATGAAGAAAGTGGTTTGATTTTTGGAAAAGCGTCTGAAAAATTGACAACTGCCATGCTAAAACGCATGTTAGATGCTGGCATTGAGACAATCCGCATTGCAGAAGATGCTGATGAGAGCAGCTCTATTATTAAGATGCTAGCTAAAGACCCAACAGATTCTTATGAATCAGCCCTTAAAGATTTCTATAGAAAAATAAGACCGGGCGAACCTGCAACGCTTTCAAATGCAAGATCTGCCATCATGCGTCTTTTCTTTGATCCTAAGCGCTACAATTTAGGGCGTGTAGGCCGCTATAAATTAAATTCTAAACTTCAAGTAGAAGTGAACGATGAGATTTTACAGGTTGTCACATTGACAAAAGAAGATGTGATTGGCGCTTTAAAATATTTGATCAAACTAAAAGCTGGAAATGAAGATGCCACAGTAGACGATATTGACCACTTGGGTAACAGGCGTGTCAGGTCTGTTGGCGAGCTCATTCAAAACCAGTGCCGTATTGGCTTGGCGCGCATGGAAAAAATTATCCGCGAGCGCATGAACTTGTTTGATTTTACATCCGATACATTGACTCCCGGAAAAATTGTATCTGCAAAAGGTCTTTCTGGAGTGTTAAAAGATTTCTTTGGAAGATCACAACTTTCTCAGTTTATGGATCAAAATAACCCGATTGCGGAACTGACTCATAAAAGACGTCTCTCTTCTCTTGGACCTGGCGGCTTAAATAGAGATCGTGCAGGTTTTGAAGTGCGCGACGTCCACGCAAGCCATTATGGGCGTATTTGTCCCATTGAGACACCAGAGGGTCCAAACATTGGACTTATTACTTCTCTTTCCTCTTATGCTAAAATTAACGAATTTGGCTTCATTGAAACACCTTATCGCATTGTGAGAGATGGCATTGTCACAGAAGAGATCGAATACATGACAGCAGACCAGGAAGAGCGATCTGTAATTGCCCAGGCCTCATCTCCCTTAGATGAACATAGCATGTTTAAAGATGCGATCAACTGGGCAAGATACCGCGGCGAGCCGATGGAGATCGAATCAGAAAAGATCACGCATATGGATGTGTCTCCAAAGCAGCTTGTTTCTATTGTGACCGGCTTGATCCCCTTCTTAGAGCATGACGATGCTAACCGCGCTTTGATGGGCTCTAACATGCAGCGCCAAGGCGTTCCGCTTTTAAAGCCGGAAGCTCCAATTGTTGGAACTGGCCTTGAAGGCAGATCTGCAAGAGATTCTGGCGCCGTTGTGATTGCAACAGAAGATGGCGTTGTAGAATATGTAGACGGATTTAAAATTGTCGTTTCAAGAAAAGATAATAGACTTGAGAAAAAGACCTATTACCTTAAAAAATTCTTGCGTTCTAACGCAGGGACATGCATCAATCAGCAGCCGCTTTGTCGTCCGGGCGATAAAATTAAAGCAGGAGATGTGATTGCAGATGGTCCTGCAACTGAAAAAGGTGAAGTTGGGCTTGGCAAGAATGTGCTTGTTGCGTTCATGCCCTGGTGTGGCTACAACTTTGAAGATGCGATCATTGTTTCTGACACAGCTCTTAGAGATGACGTTTTCACATCTCTTTGCATTGAAGAGTTCACTGTAGAGACTCGCTCTACAAAACTTGGGGAAGAAGAAATCACGCGCGATATTCCAAACGTGTCTGAAGAAGCCTTGGTCAATCTTGGTGATGATGGCATTATCCGTATTGGCGCCGAAGTTAAGCCGGGCGATATTTTAGTTGGCAAGATCACGCCAAAATCAGAAACAGAGCTAGCACCAGAAGAGAGACTTTTGCGCGCTATCTTTGGTGAAAAAGCAGCAGATGTCAAAGATGCTTCTTTAACTGTACCTCCAGGCACAGAAGGCGTTGTGATCGATATTAAAGCTTTTGGCAAAAAAGATCGCAGTTTGAGCAATAAAACAGATGATGAGATCATTGAAGAGGCATCTCGCCAAAAAGAGATCCAGCGCGATTATAAGCAAAAGCAGATCGCTCTTAAAATTGATAGAAGAGAGCGCCTTGGGGCACTCCTTTTAAATGAACTTGCTCCTGCTACTATTGTGCATAGAAAAACTGCTGAAATGATTCTGGAGCAAGGCTCGCTGATCACTCAAGAGCTTATTGAGACTCTTGAAAAAGAAGATATAGAAGATCTTTTAATTCCGGAGCATGAGCTTTATCAAGTGTTAAAAGAGACGCTTCACGATTTTGTGACGTCGATGAAAACTCTTGAGATGCAGTATAAAACAGAGCTTGAGTTTTTAAGAAAAGGCGATGTCGATTTAGAGCCTGGTATTATCAAACAAGTAAAAGTTTATATTGGTTCCAAGCGCAAACTTCAAGTGGGCGACAAGATGGCCGGACGCCACGGGAACAAAGGTGTTGTTTCAAAAATTGTTCCAGAAGCTGACATGCCCTGGATGGAAGGTGGAAAAACAATTGAGCTGATTTTAAACCCGCTTGGTGTGCCATCGCGTATGAACATGGGTCAGCTTTTTGAGACGCATCTTGGATTTGCAGCTAAAAAAGCAGGTATTTATGTGCAAAGCCCTGTTTTTGAAGGCTTCCCAGAAGATAAGATCTGGGAGATGATGGAAGCTCAAGGCTTGCCAAAAGATGGTAAGTTTTATCTTTATGATGGCTGCACAGGCGAGCGGTTTGATAACCGCGTTGTGGTCGGCTATATCTATTTGATGAAATTAAGCCACTTGGTTGCAGATAAAATCCACGCAAGGGCAGTTGGCCCCTACTCTCTTGTAACGCAACAGCCGCTTGGCGGTAAAGCCCAAATGGGTGGTCAGCGCTTTGGAGAGATGGAAGTGTGGGCTGCAGAAGCTTATGGGGCTGCCCACTTGCTTCAAGAAATGCTGACTGTAAAATCAGACGATGTTGCTGGACGGCCGCGCATCTACGAATCGATTGTAAAAGGGGACAACCTCTTAAATTCAGGAACGCCTGAATCATTTAACGTCTTGATCAAAGAAATGCAAGGCCTTGGCCTTGATGTTCGTACTGAAACAGTACAGGAGAATTTATAATGAGGGAAGAAATGATGTCAGATAATCATCCAAATGAGCAACAATTTGATAAGTTGACAATTAAAATTGCTTCTGATGACGTAGTGCGCAATAAATGGTCAAGAGGCGAAATTAAAAAACCAGAGACAATCAACTACCGTACATTCAAGCCAGAAAAAGGCGGCTTGTTTTGTGAAAAGATCTTTGGTCCTACAAGAGATTGGGAATGTGCTTGCGGTAAATATAAGAAGATTAAGCATAAAGGTATTATTTGCGATCGCTGCGGTGTTGAAGTCACTCTTTCTAAAGTGCGCAGAGAGCGCATGGCTCATATCGAGCTTGCAGTGCCAATTGTTCATATCTGGTTTTTCAAAACAATGCCATCTCGCATAGGCAATGTCCTTGGCATGTCTTCAACAGATTTAGAGCGTGTCATCTATTATGAAGAATATGTGGTCATTGAACCTGGTAATACAGAACTTGAGAAAAAACAGTTTTTAAATGACGTTGAGTTTAGAGAAGCGCAAGAAAAATATGGCCGCGATGCATTTGTTGCTAAAATGGGTGCAGAAGCGATCCGCGACTTATTAGCTGCAGAAGACCTACAAGGCCTGCTTGTTGATTTAAAAGAAAAATTACGCAAGACAAAATCGCAACAAGCGCGTATGAAGCTTGCAAAACGTTTAAAAATTGTAGAGAGTTTTACAAGTTCTACAAACAAACCAGACTGGATGGTGATGTCTGCCGTACCTGTCATCCCGCCAGATTTAAGACCTTTAGTGCCATTGGATGGTGGTCGTTTTGCAACTTCTGATTTAAATGATTTATATAGACGTGTTATTAACAGAAATAACCGTTTAAAAGCTATTTTAAAGCTAAAAACGCCAGAAGTGATCATCCGAAACGAAAAAAGGATGCTCCAAGAGGCTGTTGATGCCCTTTTTGATAATGGTCGTCATGGTCATGCTGTGATGGCAGCTGGTAATCGTCCGTTGAAATCTCTTTCTGAAATGTTAAAAGGTAAGCAAGGACGTTTCCGTCAAAACTTGCTTGGAAAACGTGTAGACTATTCTGGCCGCTCTGTTATTATTGTAGGTCCGGAAT
>DAORNI010000033.1:14946-19500 GCA_035440845.1 Parachlamydiaceae bacterium
GGTCTTCCAAAATTGATGGCATTGGAGCTTTTTGAGCCCTTTATTGTAAAGCGTTTAAAAGATTTAGGTTATGTTTATACCATCCGCTCTGCAAAGAAAATGATTCATCGCCATGCTCCAGAAGTATGGGATGTATTAGAAGATATCATCAAAGGTCATCCGGTTCTTTTAAACCGCGCGCCTACTTTGCATAGGCTAGGTATCCAGGCATTCCAGCCCGTATTGATCGAAGGTAAGGCAATCCGTGTCCATCCGCTCGTCTGCTCTGCATTTAATGCCGACTTTGACGGAGACCAGATGGCGGTCTATGTGCCCCTTTCTGTTGAAGCTCAGCTTGAAGCTAAGCTTTTAATGATGGCGCCAGATAACATCTTCTTGCCCTCGTCTGGTGAGCCTGTTGCTGTTCCATCACAAGATATGACGCTTGGACTCTATTATTTGATGTGCGATCCGCTCTATTTCCCGGAAGAGAATGGAAAAAAGGTGCGCTATTTTAGGGATGCTGATGAAGTTTTAATGGCTCTTCATGCAAGCGGCAGCTATAGCTGGTATGAGCCTGAAGGAACAGAAGCGGCTGGCAACCATTATGGCAGAGGCATTCGGATCCATGAACAGATCAGGTTGCGTACAGAAAATGGCATTATTGAAACAACTCCTGGACGTGTTCTTTTTAATTCGATCGTCCCAAAAGAGCTTGGATTTCAAAATTATAGCTTGCCAAAGAAAAAGATGAGTGACTTGATTATGCTTTGTTATAAAAAAGCAGGACTTGAAGCAACTGTCCGCTTTTTAGACAACTTAAAATCGATTGGTTTTTCTGAAGCGACAAAAGCTGCCCAGTCCATGGGTGTTGCGGACGTAAAAATTCCGGCAAACAAGAAAAAAATCATTGAAGATGCCCATAAGCGTGTAGAGCTTGTCAAAAAGCAATATGAAGACGGTATTATCACCGACGGTGAGCGCCATTCCAAGACAATCAGCATTTGGACAGAAGTCTCAGATATTTTATCTGAAGATCTCTTCAAGCTGATTTGTGAAGTTAAAAATGGCAAGATGAACCCGCTTTATATGATGATGGACTCTGGCGCGCGCGGAAATAAATCGCAGATCAAACAGCTTGGTGCACTTCGCGGTCTGATGGCAAAGCCATCTGGAGCCATTATTGAGTCGCCTATTACTTCTAACTTTAGAGAAGGGTTAACGGTTCTTGAATACTCCATTTCTTCTCACGGTGCTAGAAAAGGTCTTGCCGATACAGCGCTAAAAACTGCCGACTCTGGTTATTTGACAAGACGTTTGGTGGATGTGGCACAAGATGTAATTATCACAGAGCCAGACTGTCACACCTTGAATGGAATTGAAGTCTCTTCCATTAAGCAAGGCCAAGAAGAACTATTGCCGCTTAAAGACCGTATTTTTGGCCGTACAGTGTGTGATGATGTTTATTTGCCAGGTGATAATACAAAACTTCTTGCAAAAGCTGGCGATACTTTGACTATTTTGCAAGCAGAAGCTATTGATGACTCCGGTATTGAAAGCCTGAAAATACGCTCTGTATTGACATGCGAGACAAGACGGGGCGTTTGCGCAAAATGCTATGGCCTTAACTTGGCAAATGGACGCTCTGTCAGCCAAGGAGAAGCTGTTGGTATTATTGCTGCTCAGTCAATTGGTGAACCGGGTACTCAGCTTACTATGCGTACATTCCACTTGGGCGGTATTGCATCTGCGAGCGTCAGCCCGGAATTAATAGCAGAGCAGCCAGGTCTTGTTATTTATACCGATCTTCGCACAGTTGAAAACGAAGAGGGTCAATTTGTTGTCCTTAACAAGAACGGTGCAATCAACATCGTCCGCGACGAGGGAAGGACAATTGAAGAGTATAAAAAGCTTTTAAGCACAAAATCGCTTGGTGCCCTGCAGACATTTACTGTCGAGCTTGGAACAAAAATTTTAGTTGCCGATGGCTCTAAAGTAACAGATGGCACTAAAATTGCAGAATGGGAACAGCATAATATTCCAATCATTTGCGACCGTCCAGGATTTGTAAAATATGAAGATCTAGTAGAAGGCATTTCAACTGAAAGAGATGTCAATAAGCGCACTGGCCAAACAGAGCTTATTGTGAAGCAGCATCGTGGCGAGCTTCATCCGCAGATCGTTATTTACGCAGATAATGAGTACCAGGAGCTGATAGGTACTTATCCATTGCCATCTGGTGCGATTGTTTCTGTATTGGAAGGCGACTTTGCAAAAGCCGGAAGCTTACTTGCCAGATTGCCGCGCGGCGCTCTAAAAACAAAAGATATTACGGGCGGTCTTCCAAGAGTTGCTGAACTTTTTGAAGCGCGCAAACCAAAAGATTCTGCAGAGATTGCCAAAATTGATGGTGTGGTTGACTTTAGAGGCGTTCAGAAGAACAAGCGTATTGTAGTGATCCGCGATGAGATCTCTGGTATGGAAGAAGAGCATCTGATCCCTCATACAAAACACTTAATTGTTCAGCGCGGAGACCATGTAGTAAAAGGCCAACAGTTGACAGACGGTATTGTAATTCCGCATGAGATCTTAGAGATTTGCGGTGTGCGCGAACTACAAAAATACCTGGTCAACCAAGTGCAAGAAGTATACCGTTTGCAAGGCGTTCGCATTAATGACAAACACGTTGAAATTATCGTGCGTCAAATGCTCAAGAAAGTGCGCGTTGTAGACCCGGGTGATACAAGCTTGTTGTTTGGTGAGGAAGTAGATAAGAAAGATTTTGAAAAAGAGAACTTGAAAGTACTAAAAGAAGGTGGAAAGGCAGCGCAAGCAACACCTGTCCTTCTTGGAATTACAAAAGCTTCTTTAAGCACAGAATCTTTCATTTCAGCTGCATCCTTCCAGGATACGACACGTGTCTTGACAGAAGCTGCATGTGCCGGTAAAACAGATTACCTCATGGGCTTTAAAGAGAACGTTATTATGGGACATATCATTCCGGGCGGAACAGGCTTTGAATACCATAAGCGCGTGAAGAAGTTTGTGGATAAGGAATATGAAGAGCCGCTTGTCTTTGACTTCGTCTCTATATCCTCAAGTCCAGCTCCTGCTGCTTAAACTTGTTTTTGAGCTAAAGTAAAAAAAACACGGAACCTAAAAAATTCCGTGTTTTTTTTTAATTAGAATCCTTTGGGAACTTGCTTTAATTGGAAAAACAATAAAAACCTGAAGTTCGAAAAGAGAAACTAGAAAACTCGGGTTAAAATGAAGTTTCCGAAGAAGTCTATTGGTAACTAATTGACGACATGTCCTAAATATAGTCGTTTAAATTTAAACGACTATATCTTATATCTTTTGATTTTTGCATTTTTATTTGATAAATTTTAAATTGGTTCGTATTCTAGTGCGATAATTTTCTCAAGTAACTCAATTTTTGATCCCTTGCGAAATTTCTCCCTATTTGATAAAAAAGCACTTTTAAGGATGGTAAAATAATGCTTCGATTTCTAAAGACTCTGTTTTTTGCGCTCTTTTTTGTTTCTTCTTTGATGGCAGGAGAGCCCTTTAGCCTGTTCACAAGTTCTCCAAGATCTGATATTCCAGAAGAAGATTGGCAAAAGGCTTATCCTTTTTTGCTTCCTGAAGATTCTGAGATGAAGCAGAAACTTGACGCTATTTTTGAAAACAGCAGGGCAACACTTAATTCTCATTCATTGATAAAAGCTGGTTTTTCAACAGCTGATCATCAAAAATACAGCCTGATTGTTGTGACAAGACATAAAGATTTCCCTGGATATATTTTCAAGCTCTATTTGGACAACGAAAAATATAAGCCGGAAACAAGGGCGCGTTATTTATTGACAAGGCGCGCTCTTGGATCCTCCTTGATTCAAAAGTTTATTGATGAACATGATCTTGGTCATATGTTTCAGGTGCCAAAAAAATGGATTTATCTTCTTCCGGAAGTGAAAAAGCCCTTAAAAAAATATGCTTATAAAAATTTTATAGTGGTTGAAGAGGAGATGGATATTTTAGAAAAGCATGCTAATAAGCGTGCCTGGAAAGAAAAGGTGACAAAAGAAATGCTTTTGAATTTATACCAGATAGTAAAAGAAATTGGGCTTGTAGATTGCGTAAAAATTGACAATATCCCTTTTGCAACCAATGGAAAAATTACTTTTGTCGATACAGAGGCATTTACAAAAGAGCGTCCGGTGACTTTAAAAAGACTTAAGAAATCACTCTCCCATAGCAAGAGAGCCTTTTGGGAACGCTTGATTGATTAATAACCCGAGTTTTCTAGTTTCTCTCCTCGAACTTCAGGTTTTTTTCTCGCAATTTTTACACTTTTTTTTCAAGAAAGGTGAAAACTTGACTTTCAAAAAAAATTGTAAAACTTATCGAGAAAATTCTCTGAATTTCAAGAAGATAAACTAGAAAAATCAGGTTAATATCAATTCCAAGAAATAAAATCATATCTGCCAGCGTCTAGCAATCATTGCTTTTTGTTCCGTCTGCATCACCCAACCCTTTGGGGTTTAAGCTGCTTCGACGACGGCTATGCCTTAACAA
>DAORNI010000034.1:0-704 GCA_035440845.1 Parachlamydiaceae bacterium
CCTACATTGCCAATCTTCTACTCTTCGTAAAAATGGCTCTATTTATTCAGGAAAACAAAAATATGAATGTCTTTTTTGTCATAAACAGTTTGTGGAAAATCCTCAAAATAAAATTATTCCAGAAGATACCAATAAAGCCCTAACTCAAATATCCAAAACGCAAGAAGAATTCGTTGAACAGCAGATAAGGATGCAGATGCTATCCGAGAATTTACAGGGAATGGTTTTGCAAAAGTGAGAGCAGACAGCCACCAAAAAAGCTATATGAATACAATGGGCCTTTTAGCTTCTAGTACTATTGTCGGAACTAGAATCGCAATAGAAGCATTAATTTATGCATCATTTGTTTTAATTATACCTCTAACCTTCCTTCCTGATGGCTTTAAATTTATGTCCAGCTGGACTTGGCTTGTTGTATGGATTCAAACATGGCCCCCATTTTTTGCAATTATCAATTATATTATGTTGGTTACAGCTCAATCAAAAGCAGAAGCTTTCTTTGGTAAAGCCGGTATTGCTGCTCAAAAAGGATTAAGTTTTTTTACAAATGTGGGAATACAAAATATTCAAGATCAAGTTTTTGCAATGGGTGATTTTTTAGCAACAAGCGTCCCTTTTATCACTTACACTTTTTTAAAGGGGGGGCTCCATTCTATTGGCTCTTTAGCAAGTAGTGTTATGAGTCCTATATCTGAGGCCGCTTC
>DAORNI010000034.1:785-1196 GCA_035440845.1 Parachlamydiaceae bacterium
AGTAAAGAATTCCGCGAGAGCTACCAAAAAGTTGAAAATTTCGTTAAAAATCAAGGATCCTCTTATTTAACAGACGAAGCTCAAAGAACAGCATACGACTATTCGCGATCATGCGATATTGTAAAATCCTCACAAGAAGCTTATAGAAGCTCTTTGAATACAACAAATCAATTAAGTGATAATATTTCGTGTCTAGAACAAGCTTCTCAACACGTTAGATATAACCAAACGCAAGAATTTGCCAATTGGTTAGCATCAACAGAAAAAATGTCTTATAGCGAATTTAATTCGATAACCTCTTCTGGTTCTGCTTCAGATCGTGTTAAACTCCTGAATCACTATGCAGATTTTAATAGAGAAAGACACCCATCTTTAGTTAATGAGTATAGCATTCAGGGTTATCAATCTCCT
>DAORNI010000034.1:1235-8169 GCA_035440845.1 Parachlamydiaceae bacterium
TAGTCACAATACAGAACGAGAAAATATTGTGGATGCTTTCTCGAACATGAATAGCTCTGTAAATTTACGACATGGAGAGGCGAAGTCAAAAAGAGAGTATCTTTCACATCAACACAAATCCCTTGAAAATCAAGTAGAAAAAAAACAAGCCGTTCATGAAATAAATATTAATTCATCATTATACAAAATGAAAACATGTGTTGCCGAAGAAGCAAACAAGTTTGTAATAACAAGGGCTTTAAAACACAAAGTGGATGATGCTTCAAACACTCTATTAGGTCTAGAACCGTATGAAAAAAACTCATTTAGCATCAAAGAAAGACCTTTTTGGCACAAAGGATACAATTAAAAATTGAATAATATATTTAAATCAAAACACAAAGGAGTTCTATGCTTCTATTTTTTTTCATAAATAAACCAATAACATTCTTGTGGTATATGCTAACACTCATTGCTCTTTTTATTTTAATGATTCTTCTAGATGGAAGTGAGTTTTTGGGTTCATTTTTAGCTTCATTTGTGACATTTTCAATAAACTATAATATTTATCTTTTTTGGCGTTGTTTTATTAAAAATGCCGACAAAGATTCAAAAATAAAAAACATCTCTTTACGATGCTTAAAACCTTACTTTGAATTTTATTGGATAATAATTTCTTTCTTTTTAATTTTGCTTTTTATTCCCACTTACTTTTTTTTTAAAATCCACCAATCTGAGTCTATAATGGGAATTTCCATTGCATTTCTTATAATTACATTTATTTGTTCTAAAATACTTGAAAAATCTCTTCTTGTAGCCTTTATCTCTGAAGGGATTAGAAATAACGTAGATATTAAAAATACCTCAATTGACAGTATCTATGCAGATGCTCGCGAAATTTTAACAAAAAATTTAATCAATACGAAACAAATAAAAGATCTTTAAATTTTAGCTCATTCGGAATCGAAAAATTAATACTGAAGGTAATATATGAAAAAATTAGATATTGGGATTTTACTGACCTTGTTGTTTTCTATAACAACACCTTTACACGCTTACTTTGGATACTCTTGCGATTTATTTGATGCAATCAATGACAATTCGGCTAGATATGGAAAGCATGGGCGGGCGGTCAACAACGTTCTCAAAACTGCATTAAGCACAAATGCCCACAAATGGGATCAACCTGATCTTCCAATCAATACTGATTTATGTATACAATACACTTTTTTTCCAGAAACAGAACTAGATAATAAAAAGAACTCAAAAAGAACCTTTATTTTTTCTGAATTGGCTTATGCTAAACATAAAAAATACCACACATTGGACGATTTGGTTATAGAAGTTAAAGACGAGTTAAGAATATGGGATGATTATAAGTACAGGCAGGAAGCTCGCGAAAATCACGAGTACATCAGACATACATTTCAACATGAAGTAACTTTAATTGATAAAAACAAAAATAGCATCTGTTTTGAAAGTACTTTATTTTCCGTTAATCAACGTTTTTTTGAGGCTGAAGGTTTAGAGGATATTTTCGGAAATATAACCGAAAAAACATCTACTCCTAAAGGCGAAAAAATAATTTCCCAAATTCCTACGGAATATGTATTAAATTTTATCGTTGATTTGGGTGGATCTAAATTTCGAAAATATACCTACAAACTTCGTGACTACCAACCTACAGAAGAAGATAAGACTCGTCTTTTAAATCTATTTAAAAACATGGAAGAGCAAATTAAAAAAATACCATCATAACAAATTAAACATCAAAAACCAATGCATAACCTTAATCAACCAATTGGATCAGATTTAATATGAGCCTTTTTCACGATTGACCTTTCAAAATGGATTCTTTTTGAAAGTCTGCAAAAACTTAGTAGATTTTTAGAAGGGACAGAAGCGGCAGCGCATATAGATATGGCTTCTGAAAAAACTGCAGGATCTGTGCGATCTGTTGCTTCTTCATTTTTAAGATGTTTAAAATATATAGAAGACACGGATACGCCTTTTTCTATTCGAAAATGGGTTCAAAATGATAATAAAGATGATAGCTGGTTGTTTTTATCGTGCGATCCAGGTGAAAGAGCCGCTTTTGTATCGCTTATTTCTTGTTGGTTTTCAGTAGCAGCTAGAAGCTTACTTCGCACAAAGCCTGATTTCAATAGAAGATTATGGTTTGTTATAGATGAGCTATCTACATTACATAAATTAAAAGAATTAGAACCATTATTAGCCGAAAGTAGAAAGTATGGTGGATGTGCATTATTGGCTCTGCAATCACCTGCACAAATTGAAGATATTTACGGAAGAGCAATTTGCAGAACAATTTTAGGCCTTTGTGCAACCAAAATAATATTTTCAGAAATGGATGCAGAAACAGCTGAAAGAATTTCTAAATCATTTGGTAACCATGAATTTAAAGAAATACAAGAAAGTGTTTCTTATGGCGCTCACGAAATGAGAGACGGTGTAAGTTTGTCTTCACAAGTTAAGCAACAACCACTTGTATCGGCTTCACAAATACATGCTCTTGAAGCAAATCAATGCTTTATTAAGCTTTTTGGAAACATTCCTATAGCTAAGCTAAAACTCAAAATTTCAACTTAAACTCTTAATCATAAAATGTAATGTTTTGCTTATGTTCTCATACATTTGGACTTAAACCTAAATAAGGGAAACGAAGCTAATGATTAATTGGATTAAGGGTTATTCCTGTATGCTTTTATGCAAAAGCGTGTTTTGAATGAGATCTTCCCTTAATAGATACAAACCGAATTTCAATCCTCTTATCGAGAGCCGTAGCAATACGGTTAAGCATAGCTAATGAATGCCCTTCATAATCAGCATCTTCGAGACGATAAATAACAGATGCAGTGGTTCCAACTAGTTTAGCAAATGCCCTTTGAGAAAGACCTGCTTTTGTGCGAAGGTCATAAATTTTTCTTGCTACAGCATCATCAGCGCGGATTTTTTCCAGTTCAATCATTCTCTCTGGTTTTCCAGAGACAATACGGCGATGTAATATTTCAACTGCATCATCTGTTTTTTTATTCTTTGTTTTAATCATATTCATCATCCTCCCCAAAAGTGTGAGCTTTTGGATTCATCTCAAAATTCTTTTTTCTTTCTATAGCTTTGTTGATTTCTATAGATGGAACACAATCTTCTTTTATTATTCCATGAGACAAAATTGCTACTAAGTTGTCATGAAAAAAAATAAAGGATACGATAGTGAATTCCTTGTAAACTTGCTCTCAATTCATAAATTTTATTTCTTAGCAAGTCAGCTATTTTTTTAATTATGCCCTTACAATAGGAAGACATTTCCAATTAGTGGTTTGATAGAGAGATAAAAATTCAGAATGGGCTTGCCATTTAGAACTTATTTCCATGCAATAAAAAAGACAAAAAACTAAAATAGTTTTGTTTTCTTGTATTGGAAATATATTTTTAAGATTTTTCTAGACAAATCTGAAATGATTTTTTTGGAACATTCGTAGATAAAAAACACGTTTTATCTGTTATATAGCCCACAATGGTGTGCGAACTACAGCTGTTATTTCCCGAAATTGAAACAAGATAATATTTATTTTTTTATCAAACTTATTAATATTTTTTTTGTTTTCTTGTTGTCAATTATTTAAAAATAATATAAATTGCTTTTTATGTTTATTTTGGAGTTGTTATGTTTAATAAATTCTATGCATTAGCTTTTAAAGCTCTAATATTAACTCTTGCTTTTTCAAATGAGGCGAAGGCTAGCACAATTTCTAACGAGTTTTTTCCTTTCTCTTGTATACCGAAAGAATATGAAACACTACGCACAGGAAACAGTGATCTCAATCTTATAAAAATCGAAGGTTGGTCGGGAAAAGGTCTCATTTCCGTATTTGAAACTTCATTATTATCTCCAAAAAAGCACAACCCTCTTAAAGCTGAAAAAGGAGTGGCCGGATTAGCTGTTTCTTCTATCGGATACGTTCCCGGAATGCCCATAACAATGAAATTTACTGATGAAAAAAATAAGTTCAGTAAAGAGATTAAATTCGTTCCAAGTCCTCTTTATGTGGAGAGTGTAAAAGATGGGGCGAAAATTGAAGCTATATTTGAATGCTTATCACCTGCTAACTACACCATTAAATTTATGGGATTTGATGAAAGAGAAGAATTGTCATTCCAATCAATTTGTTACAACGAAAAAATAGAAAATAAATTTTCGTTTGATAAACCTCTTGGCTTTTCAATTTTTCCAGAAGTTATTGGCAAAAAAGGCGGTATTGCAAAAATTAAGTTTACACGATCATCAGGAGAGGCTCTTGAATTAGAGTTGTCTTGGGGTTTAGAGGTATTGAAATATATTCTCTATCCTGATCAGAATGGAAATCCTCAGAAAATCATTGAAAACAAAAAATTTCTTGAAGAAAACCCAGAAATCAGAAAATTTTTTGAAAAAAGGTAATTCAATAAATTATTTTTTTGAAAATTTCATTTTATAAGAATTAACTATATTTAATGGTTTTTTAAATTTGAAACACTAGTAACCCGTTTAAAAACAGGTTACTAGTGTTTTTTTTCCTTTGTTTAATATATTTATCGAGACCAAGCATGTAGGGGAATTTTTCTTCGTTAATTTCTGAATGAAAGCGTCCTGCACTAATTTCTCTTAGCATATATTCCATTAAAATATTCATACTAGCTGTAACTTTGTTGTGTCCCCCAGCGGCAATGACTAAACGGCGATTTGTATCTTCAGAAAATTCAATAAATTTTGTGCCTATTTGATCTGTAAAAATTGGATTTAAGGCTATAATTATTTTTCTTTTAGATTTTCTAATTGAATTATCTCCGCTGTATCGATAATGAATAAATCAAATGCATCTGCGTTGGTATTTTTACAAAAATCAAGTGAAAGTAGCAACTCTGAAAAAACTTTTATCGAAAGTTTTGAAGAAGTAAAACCATCTTCTATGAGTGGATTTCGAGGGATGTTTGGAGATTTTAAGCTTAATAACAAAGAAAAAATAAAAATACAGCTGAGAAAACAGGGATAATTTTTAATCATATTACTGACGAATCAGATGAGACGATGTTAGAATTAATAAAAACAAAACTAGCAAATAGAAAAAAAATTTAAATTTTCTAAAGAAGAGCAAGAATATTTTCAGGAATTTGAACGCATTATCATGCTTCCCATGGAGAGTCAACAAGTACAAAATTTAATTGCAGAAGCGCGTTTAGAAATTATAAAAGAAAAGAAGACGCTATATTAAGAGATAGGTTTACAAGTCGACCAATTATTTAAAGAAACATGGATGGAGCTTGTAGAAAAGCATTCTTCTTGCTCTTCTACCAACCAAACAATCCAAATTATTTATAGCTCCGCAGGTAAATCAAAAAAAGAAATAACCATTTCCTATGAAGGACAGTGACAGAAAATTTTAGAAAACGGTTTTTTTGTCCCGCAACCCTTCAGATTGCAAGATATGATTGTTACTGTAAAGCAGCTTCAATGATGCCCCTATCTACTACCTTGCAATATTCGCCCTCACAAGGATTGCAAGCGCCTATCTTGTTCAAGATGACAAATCGGGGCTGTCCATTGACGGCCTTTTTATCCAATGCCATGCCCTCTAGCAACTTTTTCGTTCCAATTTCTGCAAACTCAAGCCTATAGCCATAAGCGGTCAAAAGCTTTTGGATCCTTTCTAAATCTTTTTTTGGCAAGAAACCTAAAAGATGAGCTATTTTACTCTCTATCAAAATGCCAAAGGCAACGGCCTCTCCATGTGAAACCGTATAGTCAGATTCAAGCTCTAACGCATGGGCAACGGTATGTCCAAAATTTAAAAGGTTGCGTACTGGTTTTGTTCTTTTACTGGAACGGACAATTTTTTGCTTGATGCGGACATTTTCTTTAATGAGGGATTCCATTATTTTTGGATTTAAGCTTAAAATAGCGTCTTTGTTTTTTTCCAAATAGCGAAAAAGCGAAGGCTTTTCTATTAAAGCGTGTTTAATGACTTCCGCAAGCCCTTCTTTGATGGCTTTTGGGCTTAAACTATTTAAAAAATTATAATTAACGATGATTTTTTTTGGCTCATAAAAAGTGCCAATTAAATTTTTGCCGGCTTTGCAGTTGACACCGTTTTTGCCCCCAATGCTAGAGTCGCACATAGCCAGCAAAGTTGTTGGGATAGAAATATAAGGAATGCCTCTACAATAGGTTGCAGCAATAAATCCTGCCAAATCTGTCACAACACCGCCTCCAAAGGCAATGAGGATTGCGTCACTGCTTAAGTGCTTTTCCAGCATGGCATCTTCAAGCTCTTCTTTAGTGCGCCTTGTTTTGTACTGTTCGCCTTCTGGAAAAGTGAAAAGATAAGCCTTAAAACCTGCTTTTACAAGCTCTTTTTTTAAATCATTACCATAGAGTTTTCCAACGGCTGAATCAGAAATAATGGCAATGGGCTTTTCTTTGCTGATAAAATTTAAAAGGGAGGCTACGATTTCTTTCATATTTTGGCACACCTATTGACTAAAACAGCATCCATCAAAACAATAGCTAACATTGCTTTGACAACAGGCACTGCCCGAATTGCCACGCAAGGGTCATGCCGGGAGCCCTCTGGTAGTTTAAAAGCTGCTTTTTTTCCCTTTGTGTTTAAACTTGGCAGTTCCATTTTAATACTGGAAGCGGGTTTAAAAGCCACACGGCCAATAATAGGCATCCCTGTAGAAATACCGGCAAGAATACCACCTGCATGGTTTGTTTTTGTTTCAATCTTATTTTCTTTTTTAATAAATAGGTCGTTATGTGAAGATCCTCTCATTTTAACCGATTCAAAGCCAGACCCTATTTCAAAACCTTTGACAGCTGGCAGTGAGAGCATCGCAAAGCTTAAGAGGGCATCTAATTTTCCATAAACCGGCTCTCCAAGGCCAGCTGGAATGG
>DAORNI010000034.1:8179-13220 GCA_035440845.1 Parachlamydiaceae bacterium
AAGTCCTAAAAATTCTACAACACCGCCAATGGAGTCTCCTTCTTCTTTGAGCGTCTGGATCAACTTTTCCATTTTCAAGCAAGCTTTGCTGTCTGGGCAGTAAAGAGGGCTTTTTAAGATGGCCTTTTCTAAATTTTTTAAATCGCTGTAGTCAATAGAGGCTTTTATATCTCCTACTTGGCTTAAAGAAGCAACTAATAAGATGCCTTCTCTTTTTAAAAATTTTTCTGCAATAGCGCCTGCAATCACGCGACAGGCAGTTTCTCTTGCAGAGGCTCTTCCACCGCCTTTGTGATCAAAGATCCCATATTTTTCAAGGTAAGTAAAATTGGCATGGCTTGGGCGTAAAATGTTTTTGATCGGCTCATATTTGCTGGAATCTGCATCCTGGTTATTAATAAGGACTGCAATAGGTGCTCCCGTTGTTTTTCCTTCAAAAACACCTGATAGGATTTTAGCTTTGTCTTTTTCTTTTCTTTCTGTTGTATAACGGTTTTTTCCAGGGGCTCTTAATAAAAGTGCTTGATTAATCTCTTTTTCACTGATGGTAAGGCCAGCTGGGCAGCCGTCAATCACAACCCCAATGGCACTCCCATGCGATTCTCCAAAAGTTGTCATCTTAAAAATAGTTCCAAAGGAGTTTGGCATTAGACCTCTTCAATATGGGCGTTGATTGACTGGAAATCTTTTACAAATGCAGGATAAGTTTTGCTTGTGCAAGAGGTATCTAAAATAACTGTTTCACCAGATACTCCAAGCCCGGCAACAGCTAGTGCCATCGCAATCCGGTGATCTTTATGAGAGGAGACCAAAGCGCCTTTTAAAGGGGAGGGGGTAATGATGAGGCCATCTTTTGTCTCTTCAATTTGTGCCCCCATCTTTTTTAATTCCTGGCTAATGGCAAAAAGCCTGTTGCATTCTTTTTCTTTCGCTATTTTTGCATTATAAATATGCGTTTTTCCGCTTGCAAAGCATGCAACAACTGCCAAAATAGCAATTGAATCAATAAAATCGTTGATATCTGCATCTACCCCTTTCAAGCTGCTGCCTTTTTTGACATAAAGGGTTTTTGTCTCTTCTTCAATTTCAATCAAGGCACCCATTTTTTGAAAAAGGTAAATAAGCTCTTTATCACCTTGCAAGGAGTTCATGTCAACATTTTGGAGCGTGAGAGTAGAGTTTGTTACAAGAGCCGCCCCGATTGGAAAAGCGGCCGTGCTTAAATCTCCTGGAATAGAGTAGGAAAAGCCATTAAAAACAGAGGAGCCAAAAGTTTTATAAAATTTAAATTCTTTATTTTGATAAGGAATGTTCAAGCGGTCAAACCAGCTTAAAGTCAAGGCTACCCAAGGCTTTTCTCCCGGGTTTTCAACTTCTATTTCAATGGGCTCTTTCGTTAGTGAGGCGGCAATTAAAAGAGCGGAAACTGGTTGGGAATCTTCTCCAGAAATTTTAATTTTGCCGGGCTTGATAGGTCCTTGGATGCTTAAAGGAATAGAAATATTTTGATCCTGAAAAGCAGTTTTTACATCGAGTGCCCTTAAGCCCTTTATAAGTTGCTCCATAGGTCGCTTGGAAAGGGACTGATCGCCAGTAATTGTGATTTTTTTACTATCAAGAGCTAAAATAGCAGAACAAAAGCGCAAAATAATGCCTGAATTTCCTGCAAAAATAGAAGGGCGGCAAATTTTAACCTTGCCAGCTACTCCTAAAACTTCTGCCTCATTTTTTACAAATTTAAATTCTGCCCCAAAAGCTTCACAGGCGTTGGCCATATATGTTGTATCATCTGAGGGGAGGTAATCATAAATTGTGCTTTTTCCTTTTGCAAGAGAGGCAAAAAGAAGAGCGCGCATCGTTTCTGATTTTGAAGGGGGGATCTTAATAGTGCCGTTTAAAGACGACTGTTTGATTAAAAAATTTTGCATCTTTTTGATTTAAACTTTAAAATGCACATTATATAAAAAATGAGGATTTTATGGTACCAGTCTATGCATTGCCAGTTGCTGGCATTGTTCTTTTAGCATTAAATAAAGCATATTCCAGAAAGGATTCTTTTTTACATGACCTGGTTAATGCAGTGGCTCTTTCCACTATATTAGCCGGTTTTCATTCAATGGAAAAAAAGGATCATTGGCAACTATCCTCAAGTATTTTGAAGCCATTTTTAGTCGTTTTGATCACCCTTACCGTCTTTACTATTTTTAACAAGTATTACTTTTATGAGAAACAACGCGAAGAGTGGGTGTTTTTTAATACCGGGAGAGAAAGCAGATTTTAGATCGGAATAAAGAGCAGAAGAAAAGAGACGATGCCAATTAAAATAAGCAAAGAGCCGGCTATTTCATTGATAAGACGTGCAGAATCTTCGGTAATTTTAAAAAATAGCGAGAGACCAATCAACAAAAGCCACCAGCTCATCGACCCTAAAAAGACACCGGTTGTCAATGCGGCGACTGCGCTTAAGTGATTTTCTAAAGAATCTAGCCCAAGGGCTGCAAAGATCCCAGCAAAACTGACAATGGTGAGTGGGTTTGTGATGGTGATCAAAAACATCAAAAATGTAATGTGGAAAAAGCCTTTTTCTGTATTTTTTTTCTCAGGAGTTTTTTTTGTGAGCAGAAGATGAACTCCAAACCCTATTAAAATCAAAGAACCGATGATATTCATCCAAATGTCTTGATTTTTGATAAAGCTAATGATTGCAGTAAGACCCAAAGAGCAGATAAAAGCTGTAACACCATCTGCCAATGCAATGCCAAGCCCTGCTGCAAACCCCGGTATTTTTCCCTGCACTAAAATATAGCGCAAGCAGAGCACGCCAATTGCTCCCATGGGCATGGCAACAGCAAGACCTGCTAAAAAACCTTCTAAAAATGAGATGTACATAAGTCGCTTATTTTAGGAGAAAAAAAATAAGTGTAAAGCGGAAAAGAAAGAAAAAACGCTGATGCCAATAATGGCAAAGCTTGCAGTTTTATGAAGGGTTCTTGCCAAAGAACTTTCTACTTTTTTGGCAAAATAAGAAGATCCAGACGAGATCATTGCCCACCAGGTGGCCGATCCAAAAAAGACTCCGCTGGACAAAAATAGAAGTGCCATGCTGTCATTTTGCACATGCTCCACACCAAGAGTGCTAAAAATGGCGACAAAACTGAGCAAAGTCAAAGGGTTTGTGAGGGTTAAAATGAACATCATGGCCAAGATCTGCAAATAACCATTTTGCGCTACTTCTCTTTTATGCTCTTTTCTTCCCTGTTTTAACGAAAAAAGACCAAAATAGAAGAGGAATAAAGAGCCAAGCATCTGCAGCCACGCCTGATTGCTTTCAATAAAAGCAGTAAGAGCCGAAAGACCAAGTGCCGTAATAGCGCCGCAAGAAGCTTCAGCCAATGCAATGCCAATACCAGAGGCAATGCCAAACGCGCGCCCTTTCAGGGCAGCATGGCGCAGGCAGAGCATGCCAGTTGGCCCCATGGGCATAGAGACAGAAAGGCCAATAAGTGAGCCTTTAAGCAATAAAAATGATAGCATTACGTTAAACTCTTAATTTAAGAAAAAGCTCATTATAGATAAGATTTCTTAAAAAATCAAGTCTTATTTAAAAAATTAGTTTAATTACTGGATGTAAAAAGTCTATTAACCTGAGGGTGTAAGGTCTTGCCAGCCCTCTCCATTTAAAGCTTCGATAAAAGCTTTTAATGCTTTTTTATCCTGCTCTGTCAAATGGAGCGGTTTCATCAGCGGATGAAGGTTTTTATTTGGATTACCACCTCTGTCATAATAATCAATAACATCTTCCAATGTTTTTTCGCTTCCATCGTGCATATAGGGCGGGGATTTTGCAGATTCCCTCAAAGTAGGCGTTTTAAAAGCACCGTAATCTTTTGGATCTTTGGTGATATCATAGCGGCCAAGGTCTGGCTTTTCTGCCGTCATGCCAACACCAATATTTAAAAATCTGCCATCGGTAAAAAGCGGTTCTGTGTGGCAATTATTGCAGCCTACTTTTTTAAAGATGCGGTAGCCTTCTATCTGCTCTTTTGTCATCGCCGTTTCATCGCCTGCTTTATAGCGGTCGTAAGGGGAGTTTCCAGAAAGCACCGTTCTTTCAAATGTGGCAATCGCTTGTACAATTTGATCTACCGTACACTCTTCATCTCCAAAGACGTCGCGAAACATTTTAAGGTATTCCGGGTTTTGGCGGACGCGTTTTTGGCACTCTTCATAAGAAATTTTAGAATTGTGAAAAAAAGACATCTCTTTAGTGTTGGCAATAGGACCTTTTGCTTGCTCTTCCAAAGTCTTCACCCTTCCATCCCAAAACTGATGCTTGTTATAAGCTGCATTAATGACAGTTGGTGCATGACGCGTGCCAAGTCTCCCTAAAATACCTTCTGAAATAGGGTTTGGATCTGCAAATGCACGACTTTCAGCATGACAGGTTGCACAAGAAATTTTTTCATCTGCAGAAATGCATGTATCAAAATAGAGAAGTTTTCCAAGTTCCGCTTTCTTTTTTGTATAAGGATTATCTTGAGGGAAAGGAACAGGTGGCAAACCAAGAGGTGCTTTAAACGATTCTGCAAAAGAAAAAGTGAAAAAACTATAAGAAAGAAGGAGTAAAGAAAATTTTTTGTTCATAACCTTCTTTATAAAAAGTTAACTTTTTTTTTAGAAGCTAAAAATTACAGAAGATTTTTTTGAAATTCGTTTTGATTAAAAAAAAAGAGCAATTTTAGCAATCAAATGGAATTTTAAAAGAGGTCTTATGATTGACAAAGACTTTTTAAAAAGTTAAGTTTAAAATTTAAAATTAACACTTAAGATTTTTTCTTATGATAAGATCTCTTACTTTATTGCCATTTGTATTTTTTCTTCTAAGCTGCCAGCCAAAATGTGAAAAGAGCGCACCTTCTCAAGAAAATCAGCCAAAAACAAGTTGGATTTTTGGCAATTGGTGGGAAATTTTTGAAGATAAACAGCTTAATTATTTAGTGGAAGAGTCTATTGCCTTAAATCCTACTATAAAAAAAGCGAA
>DAORNI010000034.1:13238-19237 GCA_035440845.1 Parachlamydiaceae bacterium
AAAGCGAAAGATCGTCTTGAATTTGCAAAATTTGAAGCAAAAGAAGTCAAATCTCTTTTATTTCCAACTCTTTACTTTAACACCGATTCGACAAGATTTGTTCAAAGTAAAACAGGTATTTTTGGGTCGCTTCCTCCTGAAAGCCAGGCATTTTTTCCGTTAAAATACACGCAAACAGAATTTAATTTTGATTTTGAATATGAATTTGATTTTTTTGAAAAAAATAAAAATCTCTGGCGTGCTTCTTTAGGGGATATTCAAGCGGTAAAAGTAGAAGAAATCATTTCAAGACTAGTTTTGAGCTTATCTGTTACAGAAACTTACTTTCGGCTTCAAAAAGATTTGATCAGAAAACAGATTGCAGAGGATTTAGAGGTAAATAGAGAGCAATTAAAGTTTTTAACAGAAAAAAGTTTGAGTCAAGGTCTTGGCACAGAAATTTTAAAAAATAAATCAGAAAATGATTTATTGCTCGCAACTGAAAATAGGCTGCAAAAAGATTTGGAAACAAAGTTAGATCTTCATTTACTTCAATCGCTTGTTGCTTCTCATTCTCCTCTTTGCATGAAAAATTTTCAAATTACTTTTCAAGATTTAGAAAATAGATTCAATCCGGTTTTAGCTCAATTTTTAGCAGAATTACCGCTTGATTTGATTGCTGCAAGAGCAGATATTCAGGTGATTTTACATCATATCCGCTCTTTTGGTTTTAGGATTAAAGCAGCAGAAGCCTTATTTTATCCAAACATCAATTTATCCCTTTTAACAGGTATGCAGACCATTCATTTGTCTAAATTATTTAACGGAGATAGTTTTTATGGAACATGGGGGCCAGCTCTTCATTTGCCTATTTTTGACGGAGGCTTTTTAGCAGCCAATTTGGGTTTGAGAAAAATGGATTACAAACTTGCAGTAGATGCTTATGAAGAAAAAATTTTAGAGGCAATAAGACAAGTATTGGATGCTAAAATTCATCTAGAGACACTGCAAAAAAAACTTTTTGCTGCACAAAGAATAGAAAAAAACTCTTTTTCTATTTTCAAATTAACGGAGAAAAGAAGAGAGCGTAACTTGGCGTCCAACTATGATTTTTTTGAAGCAAAAGCAAAATTTTTAGATGCGCAAGATCAAGTAGCGGAGCTGCAATTTTTAAATCTGCAGGCGCTTTTAAATTTAATACAGGCATTTGGCGGAGGGTATTGATGGCTGCTAATGAAGAAGGAAATTTAAATGGAAATGGAAATAGGATAAAAACTGTTTTTCGCTTTTTTATTATTTTAATTATCTCTGTTTTGATTGGTTTTATTTACTGGTTTTTCTTTTTGCGCAACTATGTGAGTACGGATGATGCTTATGTAAATGGTTATACTGTGAATTTGACATCAGAAGTTTCGTCTATTGTAACCTCCTTTTATGCGGATAATAGCGATTTTGTCAAAAAAGGGCAGCTTTTAGTACAGCTTGATCTAACTGATTTTCAACTTAAATTTGAAAAAACGGCGAATGATTTAGCATTGGCTGTCCGTCAAGTGGTGCAGCTAAAACAAGATTTTTTGCAGGCAAAAGCTTCTTACGTAGCGCAAAAAGCAAAATATAGAAAAGCAATCATCGATTTTGAAAATAGAAAAAACCTTGTAGAAGATTTGGCTGTTACTCATGAAGATTATGAACATTCAAAAATTGCGGTCGATTCAGAAAAAGCGCTGCTGCATTTTTTTCGCCACAAGGTAATAGCTGCAAGATCTGCTCTTGGAGTTACAACACTTGAAGAGCATCCTTTAGTAGAGAATGCAAGAACAAATTTTAATCAAGCCTATATCAACCTACAAAGAACATCTATTTATGCACCAGTTAATGGTTTTATTGCAAAGAGGAGTGTTGAAGTTGGAAAGTGGGTGAATCCAAAAGATGTGATGATGGCAATTATCTCTTTGGATGATGTGTGGGTAGATGCTAATTTTAAAGAGACTCAAATTTCACATATCCGTGTAGGACAAAAAGTAAATGCCATTTCAGATATTTATGGTAGAAGTGTGCCCTTTAAAGGAACAGTCCTTGGGCTAGTGCCAGGTTCTGGTAGTGTTTTTTCGTTTCTTCCTCCACAAAATGCAACAGGAAACTGGATTAAAATTGTCCAAAGGATACCGGTGCGTATTTTATTAGATAAAGAAGAACTAAAAAAAAATCCGCTTCTTCTTGGACTTTCCATTTATGCAACAGTAGATATATCAGATGATTCCGGTTTATTTTTAAGGGAAGCTACACCATTGCAAGCTGTTGTTTCTACAAGTATTTATGATCTTAACTTGGATGAAGCAAAAAAACAGGCAGATCAAATCATTGCCGATAATAGATGATGATGGAAAATGAAAAAAAAAGTTTAGAGCCATTGCCTCTTTTGATTTTGACTTTAGCCCTTGGCATGGGCACTTTTATTCAAATTTTAGATACTTCTATTGCCAATGTTTCAATTCCTTATATTGCAGGGGATTTAGGTGTTAGCCCAAACGAGGGAACATGGGTCATTACCTCTTTTGCTGTAAGTAACGCTATTGTTTTACCACTAACTGGGCTTTTAGCAAGCCGTTACACAGACGTAAAAGTGTTTATTTGGTCTACTTTTTTATTTTCTTTAGCATCGTGGGCTTGTGGTCTTGCGTGGAGCTTACCCTCACTGATTATTTTCCGGATTATTCAAGGAGCAACAGGAGGCACTTTAATTCCTCTTTCCCAGAGTTTGCTTTTGAAAAATTATCCTCCCGATAAAAAAGGTTTGGCGCTTGGATTTTGGTCTACTGTTGTAATTGTAGCTCCTATACTTGGGCCTATTTTAGGGGGATGGATTACAGATAATTATGGCTGGCGCTGGATTTTTTATATCAATATTCCAATTGGATTTTTATCTACCTATTTAACTTATGCACTGATTGGAGGTCATAAACAATTAACAGAAAAAAAACCGCTTGATCTAATAGGGCTCATTTTATTGATCGCAGCAGTTGGTAGTTTACAAGTGATGTTAGATAAGGGCGATCAGTGGGATTGGTTTTCATCGCCTTTTATTTTAAAACTGGCATTTGTTTCTTTTGTTGGTTTCTATTTTTTTATTCCATGGAATTATTTAAGTAAAAATCCGGTTGTAGATTTTTCTTGTTTTTGCTACCGCAACTTTACAATTGCAACAATACTTTCCGCTATTGGTTATCTTCTCTTTTTTGGAAGTGTCGTGCTTATGCCTTTATGGCTGCAAACAGAAATGGGTTATACCGCTTTTTGGGCAGGTGTGGCTATTGCTCCTATTGGAATTATTCCACTTTTTCTCTCTGTTCCTATTGGAAAATACATTCAAGATCTTGGAGCAAGAGAATTTTTAACTATCAGCTTTTTTATATTTGGAATCACTTTTTACTGGTTTAGTGGCTTTATGACAGATATCAGCCTTTATAAAATTATGTTACCCCGTTTTGTACAAGGTTTAGCTGTCGCTTGTTTTTTTGTACCTCTTGTAACAATTGCACTGTCTCCTATTCCAACAGAAAAGCTTTCAAGCGCATCCGGAGTCTTCAATTTCATTAGACTAATTGCAGGAGGCGGCATCGGGACATCTCTTTTTGTTAGCTATTGGAATAGATGGCACCAATACTATCATGCAAGGTTAACTGAAGTTGCAACTATTTATAACCCTGCAACACATGAATATTTAGAGAGCTTAAAAGTGCTTGGCATCACAGGAGATCAAGCATTAAAAATGATAGATAGCCAAGTCAATAATCAAGCATTTATTTTAGCATTGAATGATGTTTTTTATTTTGCAAGTATGGCTTTTTTCGTCCTTATCCCTTTTATTTGGCTAGCTTCTAATCCGGATAAAAAAGATCCTTTGGAAAAACCTTTAATTAGTGAATAAAAGTTGTTCAATTAAGAATTTTTAAAGTAGAATTGGGGGTCAAAAAAGGAAATTTTTTATGAACAGGGTTTTATCATCAGAACTTGCTAACTATCAAAATCAAACAGTAACAGTGCGCGGCTGGTTGAATAATTTGCGGGCTTTTGGAAAATTAAATTTTTTAATTTTACGCGACCGCAAAGGGCTAATTCAGATTGTCATTGATGACAAAGAAGAATTAAAAAAAATAAAAGAGTTGCAACCGGGTGCTATTTTGTCAGTTACCGGTACAGTTCAAACGTCCTCTCAAGCAGAGCTTGGTATTGAGCTTGTAAATCCAAAAATTGAAGTTGAAGTTGCCATTAAAGAAGTCCCTCCGGTTGAATTTTATAAACCTGAATTACAAGCAGATCTAGAATTTATTTTAGATCATAGACCTATTGCTTTAAGGCAGCGAAAAATCCAGGCCGTATTCAAAATTCAGGCAGAACTGGCTCACGCTTATCGTGTTTTTATGCATGATACTGTAAAAGCGGTGGAATATTTTGCTCCTAATTTGATTGGTGCCTCATCTGAGGGGGGAGCGGAATTTTTTAATGTTGACTATTTTGGTTATACTGCAACTTTAGCCCAAAGCAGTCAGCTTTATAAGCAGATCATGGTAGGTGTCAATGAACGCGTATATGCACTAATGCCTTTTTTTCGCGCAGAAAATTCTCAAACAACGCGCCATTTGACAGAAGGGAAACAATTTGAATTTGAAATGGGTTTTTTTAAAACCTGGCATGAAATTATGGATATTCAGGAAGCCTGCATTAAATTTATGATGCAGCATTTGCATCAAACATGCGCAAAAGAAATTGCTACTTTAGATAATCAGATTATTGAGGCGCCAATGGATGTTCCTTTTCCAAGAGTCACATTTAAAGAAGCGCAAGAGATCTATTTTCAAAGAAGTGGCATAGATGAGCGTCAAGAGCCCGATTTGAGTCCGGCAGCAGAAAGAGAGCTTTGCCGCTACGCAAAAGAGCAATTTGGAACAGACCTCATTTTTGTCATCGACTGGAAAACGAGTAAAAGACCTTTTTACGCCTACCCGAATGATCAAAATAAAGAGCTTAGCGACACCTTTGATCTTTTGTGTGCAGGAACTGAAATAACGTCCGGTGGGGCGCGTCGCTACACGTTTGAATCAATGGTAGAGGGAATTAAATCAAAAGGGATGGATCCTGCAAATTTTGAAGACTATTTAAGCATATTCAAACAAGGAATGCCACCCCATGGGGGCTTTGGAATGGGGTTAGAGCGTCTGACAATGACATTTTTGAAGCTCAAAAATATTCGGGAAGCCTCTCTTTTTCCGTCAGATCCAAAAAGAATTGCAGGGAATCGTATTAAAGCTAAAATCTTTTTTGGAAGTGAAAATATCCGAAACGAAATTATAAGGCTTTTAAAAACAGCAGAAATAGATTTTGAGCATATGGCGCATGAGCCAACACCCACTTCTGAAGACTCTGCAAGAGTGCGTAAAACTAAACTAGAAGAAGGTATAAAAGCCATTATTTTACGTGGTAAAAACAGCAAAAAAAATTATCAGTTTAATATTCCTTCCCATTTAAAACTCGATATGAAAACAGTAGCTGAAGCAGTTGGTGAAAAATGCGAATTTGAAGCCCCGGAAGTAATTCAAGAGCGTTTTGGACTTACAATTGGTGGCATTCCACCTTTTGGACAGCTTCTCAACTTAGATACTTTTTATGATGAAAAAGTAAAAGTATCAGAAAAAGCAGCCTTTAATTGCGGCCTTTTGAATGAGTCCATTGTGATGAATTCAAAAGACTTGGTCACTGTCGTCAATCCAAAAATGGGGCAATTTACCAAAGAATAAACTTTTTAAAAATAAGAAAGATAATATCAGAATGGAAAAGATAGTTATTGAAAAACTTCAGGCCTGAAAGGCCGATATACATAAGTTTGTGCGTAAGGTGAGTTAGTAATTTTATTTTTATTATTTCACTCACCTTAGACAAAGTTGATTTATATAAACTCGTTGCACCTTATCTTCTAGAGCAGATCTTTCGTCGTCCATAGCTTTGGCTATGAACTCCTCAAG
>DAORNI010000035.1:0-514 GCA_035440845.1 Parachlamydiaceae bacterium
AGTCGAATGAAGGCGTTCAATATCAAAACTTTAAGACAAAATATTTATTGAAAATTAGGAGAAACCTTTAAATGTCAAAAAAACCACAACACACTTAGAACGACAGCAAATATGTGGATGATATCGATTTCCAAGAACATGATGCTGAAGCTTTTAAAAGCCTTCTGGACAACTGCTTCTTTAATGATCGTCTCCATTTTGTTTCCTGGAAGAGATGCCTTGCCCTTATCGGTCTTGTAGTTGTTTAGTTTTCAGTTGTTTTGGGCAGTTCTGGTGGTAAATCAGTTGGCGGACCTCCAAATTCTTGTTTTGATGGGAATGGAGACAAATCAATTGGCTGATCTTCAGATTCTTGTTCTGATGCGAATGGAGGCAAATCAGTTGACAAACCATCAAATTCTGGTGGCAACTGCTCAGCACCGGTTTTTTCTTCTTTATTGCTTGGAGTTCCTTTTTTTTAAACTCTCTTGATACATTTTAAAAGCAACTTTTGGATCAATTCCGGGATACTTTT
>DAORNI010000035.1:566-1803 GCA_035440845.1 Parachlamydiaceae bacterium
TAAATGAAAAAAACCTACTAAAAATTAAAAAGATCCTCTCTGAAAGATTCATGTGGTTATGTTCTGAGTTTTTGATGACGTTTAAAATGGTAGAGGAAATTTTTTCTGTCTCTTGCTTTATTGATGCAAGTTCCTTATTAACGTCCTGAAACAATTTTTCCTCTTGCTCTTTTTGAATTCCTTGTTCTCCGAGCTTCTTCTCTAATTTTTCAAAGGATTGGATCTGCTTGTCAAATTTTCCTAACTCATCTTTAAATGATTGCTGATCAAGGCTACTTATTTTGCTTGGTGTTTTAAAGTTGGCAAATTCCTCTTTTCTATACTCATATTTTTCAACAAGTCTTTCACGTTCGGCTTTTGCATTTGCAATCGAGGCATGCACATCTTTTAATGTGGCCATCCTGATATAAGTTTCAAGGTCAGGAGGCAAATCTGTTGGGGGTCCTCCTGACTCTGGAGGTAATTTTGCAGCTTGTTGCAATATATAAGTTTCAAGGTCAGGAGGCAAATAGTCTGGCGGGCCATCAAATTCTGGTGACAACTGCTCAGCACCGATTTTTTCTCCTTTATTCCTTAGACTCTCTTTTTTTAAACTCTCGATATCTTTTTGTACATCCAATAAAAATTTTTCCAGTTTTTGGATATCTTTTTGTGTGGCAGCGTCTGCTTTTTTCAAGTCTTTAACTTTGACTTCGTTTTTTAAAGCCACGATATCTTTTTGTACATTCGATAAATTTTTTTTTTGAACTTTGGTGAGCTTTTTTGGCTCTTTTGCTTCTTGCTTTGCTCTTAACACTTCGTTTAGCAATCTGCCTAGATTGCTATCATCCGACGAGAGCTGCTTGACAGTTTTTCCTTTGTTTTCTTTGACTTGAGCGGCTTGACTTTCTGTCAAGCGCCCATAACCTGCCAATTTCTGGCTATAATCGGAATTTCCGGCATTATTAATCATAACAATCTCCAGATAATAATAACAAAATATTATAATATGATTATAAATAGTATAAATTATAATAATCAATATTAATTTTTTTAATTTGTATTAATAAGACTGCCTCAGGTTATTGTTTTTTCAAATAAAGCTAATTAGACAAGAAGTTTATTGCAATTTTTGATGAGCTTCTGATACTCTATAGCTTTTAATGCCATAAAGCCAGAAGTTCCCCTATCTATTTAGTCGAATGAAAGCGTTCAATATCAAAGCTTTAAGGCAAAAGATTTATTGAAAATTAGGAGA
>DAORNI010000035.1:1936-3587 GCA_035440845.1 Parachlamydiaceae bacterium
GAGGCGCTTTATACTCCGGGGACTATTCTAAAGGGCAGAATCGTTGAAATTACAAAAGACCACGTTGTTGTAGACGTTGGCCTAAAATCTGAAGGCCTCGTTCCTATGGAAGAGTTTTCAGACCCTTCTTTACTTGTTTTAGACGGCGAAGTTGAAGTGCTTTTAGATCAGCCAGAAGATGACAATGGCCAGATTGTGCTCTCTCGCGAAAAAGCAGAGCGTGCACGTCAGTGGGAATATATCCTTGAGCATTGCGAAGAGGGCTCTATCGTTAAGGGAAGAGTCTTGCGCAAAGTTAAAGGCGGCTTAATGGTCGATATTGGCATGGAAGCATTCTTGCCAGGCTCTCAAATCGACAACAAGCGCATCAAAAACCTCGATGAGTACATCGGCAAGACTTATGACTTTAAAATTCTCAAAATCAACATCGACCGCAAAAATGTTGTCGTCTCACGCCGCGAACTTCTAGAAGCTGAGCGCATCTCTAAAAAAGCAGAGCTTTTAGAAAATATCAATGAAGGCGACATTTTAGAAGGTGTTGTTAAAAACATCACAGATTTTGGCGTCTTCTTAGATTTAGATGGCATCGATGGACTTCTTCATATCACAGACATGACATGGAAGCGTATCAAACACCCATCTGAGATGGTGCACCTTGGCGAAAAACTTGAAGTGAAAGTTTTAAGCGTAGATAAAGACAAAGGAAGAGTGGCTCTTGGGTTGAAGCAAAAAGAGAACAACCCGTGGGATCAGATCGAGCAGAAATACCCGCCAGGAACACGTGTCAAAGGCAAAATCGTTAACCTGCTTCCTTATGGCGCGTTCATTGAGATTGAACCCGGTATTGAAGGCTTGATCCACGTTTCTGAAATGTCTTGGGTCAAAAACATCACAGATCCTAGCGAAGTTGTCAAAAAAGGCGACGATGTAGAAGCGATTGTTCTCTCTATCCAAAAAGAAGAGGGTAAAATTTCTCTTGGCATCAAGCAAGCAGAACACAATCCTTGGGATGATGTTGAGAAAAAATATCAAGTCGGTACAAACGTTAAAGCAGAGATCCGCAGCTTGACCAACTATGGCGCTTTTGTTGAGTTAGAGCCTGGCGTTGAAGGATTGATCCATATTTCAGATTTAAGCTGGATCAAAAAAGTTTCTCACCCATCTGAGATCTTAAGAAAAGGTGATGTTGTCGATGCGATCATTTTATCTGTGGACAGAGACAGCAAAAAGATCACACTTGGCGTAAAACAGCTTGGGAATAACCCATGGGAATGCATTGAAAAAACCATTCCTGTTGGCTCGCTTGTAAAAGGTAAAGTAAGTAAGATCACTGCATTTGGCGCTTTTGTTGAATTGGAAAATGGGCTAGAGGGTCTTATCCATGTAACAGAGCTCTCTGACCAGGCGTTTGGCAAGGTAGAAGACATTGTGGCAAAAGGCGATGATGTGACAGCCAAAGTGATCAAGCTTGATCCTGAGCATAAAAAAATTGCTCTTTCCATCAAAGAATACTTGATCGACACAAACCAGGTGAACCGCGATGACATCGTTGTAACTTCCAAGCGAAATAAAAAACGGGAAAATGAAGAAGAATCAGCTGAATAGTTAGATTCAAACTTAAAAGCGGGCTAAAGTGCATTTTTAGCCCGCT
>DAORNI010000035.1:3597-5663 GCA_035440845.1 Parachlamydiaceae bacterium
AATAAGCAATATAATAATTTTCTCTCAAGAAACATCCCCTATTAAACTGAAAAAGAGGCAAAAGAATGAACAAGGATCTAGTTGCAATCTTTGAATACCTAGAACGTGAAAAAGGCATCAAGCGTGAGATTGTCATAAGTGCAATCGAAGAATCTCTCCATGCTGCCGCAAGAAAAAGCATTAGCGGAGCTGCAAATATCACGGTCACGATCCATCCAAAAACGGGCTCTATCGATGTTTATTGCGAGAAAGAAATTGTAGATGAAGTGGAAGTGGCCGGACAAGAAATTTCACTCGAAGATGCAAGGGCTTTAGATCCTGATTGCGAAATTGGGCAATTTATTGACGTTTTAGCAACCCCAAAAGATTTTGGGCGCATTGCAGCACAAAAAGCGCGTCAAGTAATCACTCAAAAACTTCGTGGTGCAGAAAGAGACGTTATTTATGAAGAATACCGCCACCGGGCAAATGAACTTGTTTCCGGGATAGTCAAACGTTTTGTTCGCGGTGCAAACATTGTCGTGGATCTTGGCAAGGTAGAGGGTGTCATGCCAATGAAGCATTATCCAAAGACAGAAAAATATAACGTTGGAGAAAGGGTCTTAGCTCTTCTTTATGAAGTAAGCGATACAGAAGGCGGCGGCGCCGAAGTCATTTTGTCCAGGAGTCATCCTAATTTTGTAAAACAGTTGATGAGTCAGGAAGTGCCAGAAATTACCGACGGCACCATCACAATCGAAAAAATTGTAAGGGAAGCTGGCTACCGTACAAAAATGGCGGTGCGCACAATAGATCCAAAAATTGATCCGGTAGGCGCTTGCGTCGGCTTGCGTGGCAATCGTGTCAAAAACATTGTGAGGGAGCTCCATAACGAAAAAATTGATATCATCCCCTATTCTGCCGATCCGGTCGAACTGCTGCAAAACGCGTTGAATCCAATTGAGATTCGCAAAATAAGCGTCAGCGAAGAAGACAAGACCATTTCTATTGTAGTCGATGATGAAGATTTTGCAGCCGTAATTGGCAAAAAGGGAATGAATGCCAGATTGAACGGCCAGCTTATTGGCTATGAACTAGACATTCAGCGCATGAGCGATTATAACCGCGCAATGGCAATGCAAAGGACAGAGCTTGCCTCATCAGATGATGCAAGCCTCGATGAGCCTTTGACAGAAATTGAAGGGCTTAACAAGCTTGTCTTTGAGCATCTTGTTGCAGAAGGATTTAATACGCCAAGGATGCTGCTTACTGCGTCTCCTGAAAAATTAGCGACAATTCCCGGGATCAGTATTGAGACAGCAGATAAAATCTTAGAACAAATTAGAAAACAAAGGATGTAGCGCGTTGGCTAAAAACCTTAAACTTACTATTAAAAATACGCAAATCGCAGAAGGCATTAATTTGAGCAGCTTAAAAGACAAGCTGGCAAAAAAAAAGCAAGAGAGCGAAGTCCCAGCTGAAATAACTGGAGCCGAAGAAGCTTCAAAAACTCAAGCGAAAGATGAGGCTCCTCGTGCCAAAGCAAGAAGCAAATCTGTTTTTTCAGAAGGTTTGACAGAAGAGGTAAAAAAAACCAAAACAGACACTGTCAAAGAAGAAAAAAAAGTACAAGAAAAGTCTCCTTTAAAAAGAATTCTTCCAAAGAAGGAAGCAGAAAAAATTGAAGAAGCCGCTGTCGATAAAAAGAAACCGGTAAGCCAAAAAGCTGAAGAGCAAAAAACAAATCATATTGTTAAGCAAGGCGAAGTTG
Organism: Parachlamydiaceae bacterium; assembly: GCA_035440845.1. Taxonomy (GTDB): domain Bacteria; phylum Chlamydiota; class Chlamydiia; order Chlamydiales; family Parachlamydiaceae; genus JBBSJT01. Next base: position 5,348 of record DAORNI010000035.1, read on the forward strand.
CACCCGAGAAAAAATCTGAAAAAAACGCAAAGCCTGTCGAAAAACATCAAAAACCTACAAAAAGCGATACAGAAATGGCTGAAAAGAGCTCGCCTCCTGTACAAGTAAAAGCGCGCCCCGCATCTATTATGCCAGTAAGAAACATCAGGGAAGAACATGCTGCAAGACAAGCTGCCAATGTAAAACCTTTTATTCCTCAAGAAAGAAGCGATCCTGCTGTCAAACTAGGACCAACCGGCCGCCATATGCGCGATCTGGTTCCTCCGCCAAAACCGCCAGCTCCAAAGCAAGAGCCTCTTCAAAGAACTGCTCCAGC
>DAORNI010000035.1:5690-6096 GCA_035440845.1 Parachlamydiaceae bacterium
CAGAAACGCGTCAAGAGCCAGGATCCTCTTCTGAGAGCTCTGATAAGACAAAGCCAAAATTTTCACAAGAGTCATCTGATAATAGAGGCGTCAAATCGGTAAAGGCAAAAGAGTTTCGCGATGTGAAACCTTCTAGAAAAGCAGACAATAATAAAGCATTTGATGCGCGAGACAGGCAAGGTTTAAGGGGTGAAGATGAGCGCAACGAATGGCGCAAAAGAAGACAAAAAGGCCACCGCGCGATTCAAGAAGACACGACTATCCGTCCAACAGCTCTTAAAGTGCGCGTTCCTATAAGCATTAAAGACTTGGCAGTGCAGATGAAGTTAAAATCTTCTCAATTGATTGCAAAGTTATTCCTTCAAGGAAGCGTCATGACTTTAAATGATTTGTTAGATGATGAGGT
>DAORNI010000035.1:6106-14302 GCA_035440845.1 Parachlamydiaceae bacterium
CATATGCTGGGCGCTGAGTTTGGCTGCGAGCTTACAATCGACTCATCAGAAGAAGAGCGTATCCGCATTACAGATAAAACTGTCAAAGAAGAAATTATTGCAACAGAAAAAAGCGAACTTGAAATCCGCCCCCCTGTTGTCGCTTTCATGGGACATGTCGACCATGGCAAAACAAGCTTGATCGACTTTATCCGGCAAAGCAATCGGGCAGCTGGAGAAGCTGGAGCCATTACCCAGCATATTGGGGCTTTCCGCTGCACAACTAATGTAGGTGCGATTACAGTGTTAGACACTCCCGGCCACGAAGCTTTTTCTGCCATGCGCGCAAGAGGCGCTGATGTGACAGATATTGTCGTATTGGTTGTTGCCGGCGATGAAGGGATCCGCCAGCAGACAGTGGAGGCTATCCAGCATGCAAAAGCAGCCGGTGTCACCATTGTTGTTGCCATCAATAAATCGGACAAGCCAAATTTCAATGCAGAAAACGTCTACCGGCAACTCTCTGAAAATAATCTTTTACCAGAGAGCTGGGGTGGTCAAACAATCACTGTCAATTGTTCTGCAGTAACTGGAGAGGGTATCCCTCAACTACTTGAAATGCTGGCTTTGCAAGCAGAGATCTTAGAGCTAAGGGCTAATCCAAAGACACGCGCAAGAGGTACTGTTTTAGAGTCTGAACTTCATAAAGGCATGGGTTCTGTTGCAACCGTTCTGGTTCAGAACGGAACATTAAAAATTGGCGATGCCGTTGTGTTCAATCAATTTTTTGGACGCATTAAAACAATCCAAGACGAGCATGGCAACCAGCTTCAAAGTGCTCCGCCTTCTGCACCTGTTTCCATTACGGGGCTCTCTGGTCTTCCAGAAGCTGGACAAGAGTTCATCGTTGTGAAAAATGAGAAAGAGGCGCGTGAGATCTCTGAGGCGCGTATCCTCGACAAGCGCGAGTCCAACTTGTTGCTTAAAAAGAAAGTCTCTATGGAAAACTTGCTCCAGCAATCTTCTGAGGCTTCTAAAAAAGTTTTAAATATTGTGCTGCGGGCAGACGTGCAAGGTTCTTTAGAGGCATTAAAAGTAGCACTTCAAAAAATCGAGTCTGAAAAAGCCGAGCTCAATATCATTTTTACAGGCGTTGGAGAAATTTCTGAGTCTGATGTGCAGTTGGCAGCAGCTTCTAAAGCTGCGATCATTGGTTTTCATACCCATATAGAAAGCCACGCAGATGTCCTTGCCAAAGAGCTTGGCATTCAAGCAAGATTGCACGACATCATCTATCACGCGATTGACGATGTCAAGGCATTGATGGCAGGACTTCTCGATAAAATTGCGATTGAGACAAACAAGGGTCAAGCAGAAGTCAGGGCAACATTTAAGTCGTCCCATCATGGTGTGATTGCAGGATGCTATGTCACAGAGGGTGCGATTCATCGCAACCACCAGGTTCGAGTGATGCGCAATAAAGAACTTGTCCATAAGGGCTCTATTCTTTCGTTGAAGCGCATAAAAGAAGATGTGAGAGAAGTTGCAAAAGGACTTGAGTGCGGAATTATTTTAAATAATTTCGAACTTCAAGAAGGCGATATCTTAGAAGCTTATGAGATCTCATACATCGCACAAAACTTGTAGGAGTTCAATATGTCAAAAGAGCGCACAGAAAGGCTTAATTCCCTTTTAAAAGAAGTAATTTCAGAAGTGATCCATAAAGAAGTAAGAAATCCGCATGTCAACCAGCTTATCACTGTAACTCGTGTGGATATCACAAAAGACTTGCATTATGCTAAAGTATACATCAGCGTTATTGGCGATCAAACTGCTAAAGCAGAAACATTGACAGCGTTGCAGTCTGCTGCGGGATTTATTGCTGTCAATGCATCGCAAAAAGTTGTGATGCGCTACTTTCCAACACTTACTTTTAAGCTTGATGACAGCGTCGATAAACATATGCGTGTCGCCACACTTTTGAGTGAAATCAATGCCGAGAAAAAAGCGCGTAACGAAGCGCAAGAAAACGAAAGTCAAAGTGATGGATCAAATAGCCACGAATGAAAAAATAACTGCCGGCATTCTTTTAGTGAACAAGCCGGCAGGAAAAACATCTTTTCAGTTAGTTGCCGCTTTAAGAAAAATTTTAGAGGTCAAAAAAATCGGTCATGCCGGCACTTTAGACCCCTTTGCAACAGGCGTTATGGTGATGCTAATTGGAAGAGAATATACAAAGCTCTCTGACAGCTTGCTTACTGCTAATAAAGAGTATCTGGCAACCGTACGCCTTGGTGCATCGACTGATACTTACGATCTGGATGGAAAAATAACAGAAGAGTCTTCTCTTGTTCCCTCTTTAGCAGAAATAGAGGCAGCAATCAGCTGCTTTCAGGGAGAATTAGAGCAGATCCCTCCTATGTATTCGGCCAAAAAAATCCAGGGTCAAAAATTATGCGATCTTGCGCGAAAGGGAAAAACTGTAGAGAGAAAGCCTTGCAAAGTGCATCTTGAAACAGCTATTTTAGAATACAACTATCCTAACCTCTCATTAAAAGTCAAATGCAGCAAAGGCACTTATATTAGAAGCATCGCGTATGATCTTGGCAACAAGCTTGGCTGCTTTGGCCATTTATCCGCTCTTGAACGAATAGGTAGCGGGCAATTTCCTCTAAATGAGTGCATGGATGGCGCTATCCTCTTTAACACGGAAGACAAAGAGTCCCTTAAAGCAAAAGTTCAACAAAACTTAAGAATTAAATAGAAAAATGCAGTCTGAAGGGCTGCAGGGACAACCTCTTGCAATTATTTCGACGGTATGTAAAATTTTAGCCATGAAAATTATTGACGGCTTTGATGATCTAAAACCATTTCTAAACCCTGTTTCTTTAACGATTGGCAATTTTGATGGTGTGCATATCGGTCATCAGCTGCTACTTGACCGCTTAAATAAAACAGCCCGCGAAAAAAAAGGACAATCACTGGCAATCACTTTTAAAGAACATCCAAAAAGCGTTTTATATAAACAAAAACACCCATCTATTTGTACGCTAGCCCATAAATGCAAGCTTTTAGAAAGGGCTCATGTTGACAATCTGCTTTTACTCCCTTTTACTTCTGAATTTGCAGAACAAACAGCAGATGTTTTTTTAGCAAAAGTTCGTAAAAAATTTGCTTTTTCTCATCTTATTCTTGGAGAAGATGCCCTTTTTGGCAAAGAACGGCATGCAACAAAAGAGCATGTGGCAGCACTTGCAAAGCGGTTTAATTTTACAACAGAGTATTTAAAGCTTTTAGAGATTAACAACAAAAAAGTGTCAAGCACCTTGATTCGTACAGAAATCCAAAAAGGTAATTTTGAAGAATTAAAAATTTTACTTGGAAGAGACTATTCCATTTATGGCAAATTTATAAAAGATAAGGGATTAGATGTTTTTGGTCTGATACTCCCTCCACCTGGAATTTACGCCGTCACAGTTTTTTGTAACGGCAACCAAAAAAAAGCAATTGCGAATTTACAAAATCAAAAAATACTGTCTCTAAAAATGCATGATCAAGAAGATATTTGTGATACTTATATCGAAGCCGTTTTTGATCAATATAGTCGTTTAAAATTAATTAAATAATTGTTAGATGAGGCTTTTCTTGTTTAATTTTCAGGAAAAGCTCCGAGTTTTCTTCCAACGTCAACTGTTTTAAAGCTCTTGCTTGCTTGACAAACTCTAAAATACCGCGACTGCTTAATTTCTTGCAGCGCATTAGGTTAATCTCTTCTAAAAATAAACTGCGCGCTCCAAGCTCTATTAAAAGGCCATCCGAAATTTCATCTCTGGACAGGTTCAAAAAGATCAAAGATCTTAATCCCTTGCCAAGCTCAAAAAAACCGGTATCTCCGATACTTTTACAATCAGAGCAGTCCAAATCTATTACTTTTGGTACTGATTGAATAATAAGCCTAAAATCTTCATCGCCGATTTGAGGGTTTTTTGAAATATTTAAACTAAGAAGATCTTTTAATTTAGACAAATGAGTAAAGGAAGTGTAATTAAGCTGGTTATTGTCGCTTAAATTTAAAAATTTTAAGTCTTTAAAATAGCTCAAAATGCGCCCTAAGATAGAAGCATCTAAAAAAGCACAAGATGATAAATCAAGCTCTTCTAAAGAGTTTGCTGCTTCAAAAATAAACTCGCTAAAAGTTAAAGAAGTGCTGATATTTAGCTGAACAAGAGCCACGCATTTTTGCAGACAACTTTTAAACTCAATGCTCTCTGGTATTTTCTTTTTAGCAATAAAATGAGTGATCAAACTTTTTACAACTTCAAAAACGGCTAAAGAGCGTTCATTAAAATCTAAAAACTCAAAGGCTAAAATAGAAGGTTTTGCCGGATGAAAAAGAATGCCAAAAGATAAGTTATTGATATATTCAAAAGAGGCGTGGCGCAGCGTTTGCCACCCATTTTTATGGGATTCTACCAATGTGGCAAGCACATTGTCTCTATCGATGTAGCGCTTTAGCACTGTCTCGCACAGCTTGCCAAGCGCATTCATTTTTAATCTGCTTAAATTTTTTCGGATTTCCTTCAATTCATTTTGATTCTTTTTCCATAGATCAACGACCTCATGCGTTACTATAAATTCTTCTATGATTTTAAAAAGATCAAGCGAGACTCCATTTAAAACAATTCTATTGTTCCCATTTTTGTATTGGTTTTCAATGGAATCAGCAAAGAATGGGCTTGCTGCTTTAAATAAAAGACTATTAGCAGGCAGTTCTTTGCCTTCAATTTCAAAAATAATATCCAAAGGCAAAAATACGGGCGTTTCCATAAATTCACTATATAATAGACTTTAATAAAGATCAAACTCCAGAAATCTGGAATCAATACCGCCGTTGTTTAAAATGTGCCGCTTTTTAGATGCAAGCCCAACTTGCTTGGCAAGTTCTAAGCTGCCGGTAAAGACAAAGCCTTTTGCCGGCTTTTCCGCTTTTGTCTTCATGAATTCGCCAATAGCGCGGTAAAGATTTTGCAAGTAAGCCTCTTGCCCTTCCAGCCTTTTGCCGTAAGGTGGATTTGTGATGATAAAATTAGGAGCAACTGGCGGTCTTATCTCTTTTACATCTCCTTGGCTTACCTCAATTTCTTGTAAAAAGCCGGCAGCTTTTAAATTGAGCTTACATGCAAAAAGAGATGTCTTATTAAGGTCGCTTCCAAAAATTTTATGATTTGAAAGAGGAATTCTTTTTTGATCTATCTCTGCTTTTGTTTTGATCCACGCCTCTTCTGAAAATTCCGGCAAAGAGGAAAAGCCCCATTTTTTTCTTAAAAATCCAGGTGCTGTATTTGTTGCAATAAGAGCTGCCTCTATTAAAAAGGTGCCAGAGCCACAGCATGGGTCATATAAAACTTCATCTCCCTTATAACCTGCCAGCATTAAAAGCCCGGCAGCTAAAGATTCTTGCAAAGGCGCCTCTACAGTTTCTTGGCGGTATCCTCTCTTATAAAGAGGGCTTCCAGATGTATCAAAACTGATGATGCAGGCATTTTCATGGATAAACAAATTAAGCTGGACATCTGGGTATTTAACGTCTATATCAGGACGAAAACCTCTTTTTTCTCTTAACTGATCGCAGATGGCATCTTTTACAACTTGAGCAGCAAATAAACTGTTTCGTAAATGCTTATGATTGACATTGGCATCAATGGCAATCGTCTTTCCGGGCTTGATATAATTTGCCCAATCAACTTTTGAGGCTCCTTTATAAAGACCTTTTTGATCGTAGCAGAAAAAATCTGTAAGCGGCAGTAAAACTCTTGCAGCAATACGGCTTAAATAGTTGATGCGGTAAATAGCCTCAAAATTTGGCACTTCGAGATGAACACCTAAATAACCTTTTCTTGACTTTAAATATCCAAAGCTTTGAAGCTCATTTAAAAGAACTTCTTCTAACCCAAAACTGCATGAAACAAATAGTTTTAATGACATAAAATCTTCCTTGAATTGTCGTTAATCAACAGCACTTACTTCTGATCTAAATTTCAATTTTTAACTCACCTTACGCAAAAAATCTGCTTGTTCACCACCTCTTTTTGCATAAGATAAGTTTTTAAAATAGAGAGGATAGCATTCTTGAAAAAGCTCCATCGTAACCCGAACATCTGAAACAGTTCCAAATTCGTTATTTTCTATCTTTTCCAATGCATAAGAAAAAGCTTTATTAATCACCGTTTCTACCATGGTTTGGATTTCACTAGATTTCAAATTTTTAGATATTTGAGCTAATTTCTCATAATCGATATTTTCTTTATAGGGACATTTATTTAAATAATGCTCAAAAATTGCTTTTCGAGAGGCCTTATCTGGCAGATCAATTAAAATTTTTGTATTAAAGCGCCCCTCGCGTACAATTGAAGGATCAAGAGAATGGATATGATTAGTAGCTGCAACAAGAACAACGCCTTTTGCAAGAGCCTTGTCTATTTGAGTCAATAATTCTGTAATTTGTGCGTTTAAACTTCGGCTAATAGAATCACTATAACTTGTTCTTAGAGAAGCAATTCCGTCAAATTCATCCATAAAAAGAACGCAAGGGCTTTTGGCAATCGCCGCAGTAAACAATTCATTAATTTTCTGAACAGTGCCAGACAGATAAATAGAAGCAAAAGCTCCAGCAGAAACTTTAAAAAAAGGCAAAGCCAATTCGCCGGCTAAAGCTTCTGCAAAAAGTGTTTTACCACAACCTGGAGGTCCATAAAAAAGAATGCTTTTTGATAAACTGCCTCCATACTGCAAAAGTTTTTTTGGATGCTTAAGAGGTGTTATTACCTGCTCCATTAATATCTTTTTAATACTCTGCATTCCAGAAATATCATTAAAGTTTTTCTTATTTTCCTGAACTTTGACTTCTGAATTTATATTAGAAAAAAAATAGCCGCTAGCAATTATAGCTACTTCTGAAATTACCCCAAGACCAGGAGTTAGCAAGCCTGCTATTCCTATTAGTTCTATTGTGCAAACATGAGAGACTAACCATTTGGCTGTTTGAAAAGAATCTTTATAATTAGCTGCAAATTTAACAATCGCAAGATCAATCGTTTTCTTTAAAGTCACAAAAAGCGCCAGGCCTATAACAACACCTTGAAGCGGTTTAATCTTGGCCTTTTCTCCTTGATCTAAGATATTAGAATAAATACGATTTCCTATTAAGCCCATGCTGACTAAAGGAATCCACTGATCTAGAAATTTCATTTATCTCCTTACAAATGATGCATAAATTCAACGACATCGCCCTCTTGCATTACATATTCTTTGCCCTCAGAGCGCACCTTACCCACTTTTCTAGCTCCTGCTGTGCCGTGGTTTGCAATCATGTCGTCAAAAGAGACGACTTCTGCGCGGATAAAACCTTTTTGCAAGTCTGTGTGGATTTTTCCGGCAGCTTCTGGCGCTTTTGTACCTTGTTTAATGGTCCAAGCTCTTGTTTCTATTTCGCCTGTTGTTAAAAATGTCATCAAACCAAGCATCGAAAAAGACTCTCTTACAAGCCGCTCCAAGCCCGATTCTTTTAAGCCTAAAGTTTCTAAAAAGGGGTGGCGGTCTTCTTTGGCCAGTTGCGCGATCTCTTCTTCTAGTCGCGCGCAAACAGGAATGACGCGGTTGCCTTCTGCTTCTGCATAAGCACGCACCTGTTTGACATACTCGTTTTCCATCTCGGGCAGATCATTTTCTGAAACATTTGCCACATAAAGAACGCGCTTGTCTGTTAAGAAAGGATAAATTTTAACAAGTTCCCTCTCTTCTTCTGTCAAGCCAAGGGTTCTGACTGGTTTGCCAGCATCTAAATGAGCTTGGATACGTTTTAAAACTTCTAATACAAACTCTTTTTTTGCTTTTACTTGTTTTTCAAGACGCAAGATCACGTTTTCTGCCACTTGCAAGTCTGCAAGGCCAAGCTCTAAGTTGATCACTTCTATATCTGCAATAGGATCTACTTTTCCAGCAACGTGGATAATGTCGTTAGATTCAAAGCAGCGCACAACATGTACAATGGCGTCTGTTTCTCGGATGTTGGCCAAAAATTTATTGCCAAGCCCCTCCCCTTTTGAGGCACCCGCCACAAGTCCTGCAATGTCTACAAACTGCATAGAGGCATAGATAAGTTTTTTGCTGTTAGAAAGCCCGCTTAATATTTTTAATCTAGGATCATAAACTTCCACA
>DAORNI010000035.1:14320-15442 GCA_035440845.1 Parachlamydiaceae bacterium
TTTGGATCGATCGTGCAAAAAGGATAATTAGAAGCTGGTACAATGATTGAAGTCAAGGCATTGAACAAGGTCGATTTTCCAACATTTGGCAATCCGACAATTCCACAGGCTAATTCTGCCATTTTTTAAACTCTTTGTTAAATGGATCTCTTGTGTAATTAAATTTGTTTGAGAAAATTGGTGATTTTTGAGTAGATTTTTTGGAAAATTTTGAAAGCATATTTGAAATACGATTGAAAAATTCTACAAAAAAGATGCCAAAAAGGACAATTTTAACAAATAAATTTAACTACACAAAAGATCCAATAATTAAAAACAGAAGGATAAAGAGAATATAAATATTTTTCAAGCCAATTATACAAGGCGCTTGATGTAACTTTGGTTGATGATGATGTATTCAACAGCTGAATAAACCGTATAAACGGCCGCAAAGCTGACAATCCAAAAGCTTGTCTCTTGCAATACTGCATCAGAGAGCAGTCCAAGCGAATGCGGGATCATCAGTCCTAAAATAGAAAAAGAAGAGAGTGCTTGGATGATCGCTTTTGTTTTTCCTGTTTTGCTAGCTGCAAGAGCAAAGCCTTTTAAAGCACAAACAGTCCGAAGAGTGCTCATCATCGAGTCGCGATAGAGAAAAATAAAAATAAAAAAGAGGGGCAACCGCACAGGATCTGCCGTAAATGTCAAAAAAACAGCCGTTCTTGCAACGCTATCGACCATTGGATCTAAAATTTTACCAAGCTCTGTCACTTGGTCATACTTTCTTGCTATATAACCATCCACTGCATCTGAAATTTCAGAGAGTCCAAGAAGCCCTATTAAAATATAAGGAAGCCATAGAGGAGAAATCCCAAAAAATGAATGCTTCATGTACACCAGCAAAAAAAGAGGCGCAATGAAGAGACGGATAAAAGTGAGGTAATTGGCAGCAGTCACAAAAACAACCTGTACGTGTTACAATTTTTTGCTATTTTCCTTGAACGAGTAGTTTCTTGTAAAGATCTAAATATAAACTAGCTGGCTTGTTCCAGCTAAAATCGATGTTCATGCCGCTGATCATCATTTTTCTCCACTTCTCCTGGTTCAAAAACCAGCAGTCAAAGGCTCTTTGCAAAGTTTTTT
>DAORNI010000035.1:15466-18931 GCA_035440845.1 Parachlamydiaceae bacterium
TCATTTGTGGGATCAGAAAACGTATAGCCAAAGGCTTGTGCCTCTACCTCCTTCTCTTCATCTACATCGCAAATCGTGTCTGCAAGACCGCCGGTCTTCCTTACAATGGGAATGGCACCATATTTTAAAGCAATCATTTGCGTCAGTCCGCACGGTTCAAAAATAGAGGGCACAATAAACATATCAGAAGCTGCAAAAATCATGTGGGCAAGCTCCTCTTGGTGGTGGAGTGCCAAATAAATATTTGAATGATCTTCAAACTGCTTTTTTAAATGCATAAAATCGCGTTGAATGCTTGGAATAGGTGATGAACCAAGCAAAATAAACTGCCCCTTATGACTCACCGTATATTCCATTGCATGCTTGATCAACTCAATCCCTTTTTGCGGCACAAGGCGCGCAATGCAGCCAACAATTGGGCTATAATCTTCTGTCAAAGAGAGACGCTCTCTCAATACATTTTTGACAAAAGCCTTTTTGTCTAATGTGTTAGCATCTTTTTTATTCAAGGGTGTTTCGCGGGAAGAATAATGGATCGGCAAATAGCGGTCAATTTCCGGGTTCCAGTAAGAGTAGTCAATGCCGTTTAAAATCCCTGTAAACTTGGAACGATAAAAATTTAAAGTACTCTCCATCCCGCGCCCATATTCGGGCGTCAAAATTTCTTTTGCATAATTTGGCGAAACGGTTGTCACAAAATCAGCATAGACAATTGCCCCTTTCACCAGATTAATAAGATCTGGCGACACATTATCTTGCAGCTTTTTGGGTGTTAAAAAAGCTTTACCATCAAGCCCTATCTTGTCCAGATCATGAGGAGCGCATTTTCCTTGATACTCAATATTGTGGATGGTAAAGACAATCTTTGGCTTGTTATATCCAATTTTCTGATACATCGTGTAATAAAGGGGCGCAATTGCAGCTGTTTGCCAATCATGAAGATGGATGATATCTGGACTGATGTCTCTTTTGTATAAAAACTCCAGGCTAAGCCTTGAGAAATATAAATACCTCTCGATATCATCTTCACACCCATAAAAGCAGCCGCGATTAAAAAAGTAGCGGGGATGGTGCGGCTCAATGAAATAAACCTTTAAATTTTCCACCCATCCCATCCAGATGGTATTGTGGAACCACTCCCCATCATAAAAAGACATCAAATCCTGTGTGTCCACCGTCAAGTCGCGGATTTGGCTGCTGTCTAGACAGTCATATTTTGGGATGATGATATCAACGTCCAGCCCTTTCCAGGAAAGCTCGCGGGAAAGGCCAAGGACGACATCTGCAAGACCACCAACTTTTGCAAGCGGGGCTAATTCTGAGGCAATATGGACGATATGCATAAAGCAAAACCCTTTAGTCAAAGTTTTTCATTATACATTTATTTTGATTTTTTAAAAGGCTAAAAACTCCGGGCTTTAAAGCCGCTTCGCGACTTTTTAATTAGTAGACTTCTTTCAGAACCTGCTTTCATCGAAAAAATAAGAAATTTTGAGGTTTAGAATCTCTTATCTTGTCACATACCATGCTTCTTCAGAAGATCTCTAGCTTTTTCTGACAAATATTTTTTTAATTCAGCTTTAGCATTAGCTTCAGAAAGACCTTCGATCTCTTTCATTTCTTCCTCACTTGCCTCATTTTTTTCCATAAGCTCTCTAAGTGCATTTTTGTAGCTTGAGTCAGGTACATTCAGAAGATCTTTAACTTCTTTTAAGAAATATTCTCTTAATTTAGTTTCAGCATCTGCTTCAGAAAAACCTTCGATCTTTTTCATTTCTTCCTCACCTGCCCCATTTTTTTCCATAAGCTCTCCAAGTGCATTTTTTACTGCTTTTTCATAAATTTTTGACGGCTCAGAAGTTGGTTGTGGTGCAGTAGCTTCAACAGTTTGTATTGGTGGTGCCGGGACATTTCTCCAGCTAGTAAACCAGTCTTGAATTGTAGATACAAGAGATTTTCCTTTTTGGATATTTGCTTGAGTCTCTACTTTTTCTAAAACAAACTCCATTTTTGGCTTTTCAGCAGGTATAGTCACTTGTTGCGCTGCTGTTCTAGCAAGCTCTTCTGGTCTTGCTATCTGCTGTGACACTTCAGGAGCTGCTTCATTTTCTGCTGCCGGTACTAGACGCACCAAAGGAGCTAAACAAAAACTTTTAGCTCCTTTAATCTCTTCATCAATAAGATGCAACTGATTCTCAAACACATCAACTTTAGCAACCATTTCTTGAAGCTCAAGATCTTCAGAATTATAACTCCCTATTTGTTTATAAATATTGATATAATCACTTTTCAATTTTTTCATCTCGTCTAATTTTGCTTCTGCTTGTGGAATTCCGGCTTTTACAAAAATATCTTTTTCCAATTGAGTTAATTGCTTTTGTCTTTGGGCTTCTAATTGCTTTTGTACCAGATCGGGGTTTTGAGTGCCTACAATACCTGGTTTTTCTAATGCCTGGTCTTTCAACTCTTGATACTGTCTCTTTAATCCTTGAACTTCTTCTCCTTTTGATGCATTTTCAACGCTACGTAATTCAGCACTAGCTGCCCTTGTATGGTTTATAAAAGCGTTTCGATAGATCTCTCCTTTTTCTTTCAAGAAATTAATATATGACTGTTTTTCCTCCTCTTGTAATTTAACATGGTCGCCTGATCTTTCCATGGCCTCAAACCTTGCAAGTAAAGTATTTGCACTTGGGTCTAATATCACATTTTTGTGCTTATAAGATTGCCGAAAAATAGCATTTTGGCCAGCTTCTGAAACTCGGTTTGAAAAGTAGGAAAGAACAATTCCTTCCAGTGTGCGTGGCTGCAGATTTACAGCACGATGACCTTTCATAAGACTTCCTAAAGGTGCTTCTCTATTTTCTTCCATCTTTTTAAAAAGAATAATACTATTATTTTTAACAGCATCTATTTGTTCTTTATAATTTTTCGGAGGGTTTTCTAACTTTACAAGATTGTGCTGGAGCAGCTCAAAAGATTTTGCAAGATCGTAAGCATGCTCTTTTGCTTTTTCAAACTCTTGAATATTTGCTCCTTTTGGAATTTCTACATTGGTATAAACAGCTTGTGAAAATTCAACTGTTTTTTCTTCATTGTTTTCTTGATTTTTAACGGTAGCTGTCCAGGTTACATCAAATTGAAAATATTTTTTTTCTGCAGCTTCATAAAATCCTGCAATTACAGTAGATTCATCTTTATGCTGGAATTTACCTTTGATTTTTACCACTGAAAAACCGTCAAATCCAACCTCTGTTTTTATAGCTTCATGAACCGTCATGCCTTCATATTTAGAAGCTGCAGCATCGGCAAGTTGTTGCTGGACTGCCTTTTTCGTTATCGTTTGATTATAAACGAGTTGATTATTTGATCCAATTGGTTCCATAATTTAACATCCATAAAATATAAATTAATACAAAAACTAATTATCTAATACTATTATAATATTTAAATATTATAATAGTA
>DAORNI010000036.1:0-1405 GCA_035440845.1 Parachlamydiaceae bacterium
GGACAATTTTTTTCAAAAAGCCAAGTTTTCACCCTTCTTGAGAAAAAAAAGTGTAAAAATCGCGAGAAAAAAACCTGAAGTTCGAGGAGAGAAACTAGAAAATTCAGATTATTAAAAATCGGCATCGAGCACAATCCTATATCGTGCTTTTCCAGCCTCAAGATGTTCAAAAGCTTTATTAATTTGGCTCATGGCAAAATGTTCTGTTTTTGGCACTATATGATGCCTTGAAGCAAAATCTAACATATCTGATATGGCAGCTGGTGGCCCAATAGGTGAGCTTGAGATACTTAACTGATCTACAAGAAGTGGAAAAATTTGGATGGGTATGTCTTCTTTTACTACTCCTACAAAATGAAGGCGTCCTTTTGGAGCAAGAGCTGCGATATAAGCACCCCAATCTAAAGGAACATTGACAGTAACAAGTATAAGATCAAATTTACCTTTGAGCTTCTGTATAGCTGCCAAGTCTTTGCTAGAAACAACATTTTGAGCCCCAAAATCGCGAGCTTCTTGGAATTTACTTTCACTTGATGTAAAGGCTGTCACTTCACAACCAAATGCTGCTGCAAATTTTACAGCCAAATGACCAAGTCCACCAATTCCGACAACAGCAACTCTGTCTGTTGGTTTGACGTATGTAACTAACGGATTAAATACAGTAATGCCCCCACATAACAGCGGGCCGACTTCAGCTAAAGGAAGCTTCTCTGGAATTGGTATCGCATAGGCCCAATGTGCACGCACATGGCTGGAAAAGCCGCCATTGTGCCCAATTATAGTTGCAGTAGATCCTGGACAGAAATTATGATTCCCAGACATGCACTGTCTGCAGTGCATGCAACTGCTGCAAGTCCAACCAATGCCTACTTTTTGACCAACTTTAACACCCTTTGCTGCAGAACCAATAGCAACTATACGGCCTGCAATTTCATGACCAAGCACGGCTGGATACTTTGCATTTCCCCATTCATTGTTAAGGACAGAAAGATCTGAGTGGCAAATCCCACAATATTCTACGGCAACTTCAACTTCTTCTTCTTGTAGCCGTCCAAGGTCAATTTCTTGTCTTACAAGTTTACTTTTTGGGCTAGAAGCAACCCAGGCTTCAATTTTTGACATAAAACTTAGCTCCTCATGCTTTTTCTACAAAATTAATAATAACCTGAGTTTTCTAATTTATCTTCTTGAAAAATTCCCTGAATTCCAAGAAGATAAGCTAGAAAACTCAGGTTAACAGTTCTGTGCAGAAGGTTAATAGTATAGATCCAGAACAACTATGGAAATAATAACATGGAAATTAAAAATATTTCTATAAATATTTACGAAATCCCGTTGACAACTGGACAGATACGAAGAGGCGCTTTAATTAATATAGTAGATCAAATAGGAAACAGCGGATGCG
>DAORNI010000036.1:1460-9178 GCA_035440845.1 Parachlamydiaceae bacterium
GACTCTTTAGAGCAGCTTAAAAAAAAACAAAAAGAGATCTGCCAAGTTGATTGGACTGCATCCAATTGCTTGCAAGAGCTTGAAAAGTTTAAACTTTTACCATCTCTTTCTTTTGGTCTGGAATCAGCGCTCTTATCCATTTTGCAGCCCATTTCCAATTATGCTGTTTCAACTAGTGCTTTATTCATGGGCTCTTTGCAAGAAATCATGCAGCAAGCAGAGCTTAGACACAAGCAAGGATATGTTTTTGCTAAACTTAAAGTAAGCAGTTTAAGTTTTGAAGAAGCTAGAAAAGCGATTCATCAGTTAAAAAACAAATTTCGTCTAAGAATTGATGTCAACCGCACCTGGAAAACCGCAGATTCCTTGCGCTTTTTTGAACAGTTTCCTTTAAATACCTTTGATTATGTCGAAGAGCCTTTTCAAGACCCTGATGACTTAAATATTTTTCCTCATCCCCTTGCAGTAGATGAGTCCTTTCCTCAAGATCTTTCTTTAAGCCAATTAGATTCTTTGCCCACACTCAAAGCTTTGATTTATAAGCCTACCCTCCAGGGAGGTCTGTTAGGGTGTTTATCGTTGCATGAATGGGCTAAGAAAAAAGGAATAGAATTAGTTTTGAGCAGCAGCTTTGAGAGTGATATTGGGCTTGAGCTTGTGGCATCCATTGCTTATCGGCTTTCTCTTTCTTCTCCTGTAGGGATAGGAACTTACTATTATTTAAATAAGACTATTGGCAGCCCTGCTCTGCAATTTTCTGGTTCTTTTCTGCTTAGAACATAAAATATGAATTTGCAACAT
Source organism: Parachlamydiaceae bacterium (assembly GCA_035440845.1). GTDB lineage: Bacteria > Chlamydiota > Chlamydiia > Chlamydiales > Parachlamydiaceae > JBBSJT01. The sequence continues at coordinate 2,262 of DAORNI010000036.1, forward strand.
TATTTTTGATAATTGGTATTATTATGCGATTCAAAATATTTTCCTTTTTTTGCCTTTGCTCTAGTTATGGTTTTGGATTTGACATCCTCCAGAATATGTCTTTAGAAGAAAAGGTGGGTCAGATTTTAATGGTTCATTTCCATGGAGAAATTGCTAACGATGAAGCAAAGGCTCTTGTTCAAGAAACAAAAGTCGGGGCGATCATCTATTACAACTGGTCTAATGGCCTCACCTCTCCTTTACAAGTGCAAGCACTTAGTGCAAGCCTTCAGCAGCTGGCAAAGGAAAACCGCATCCCAATCCCCCTCTTAATTGCTGCAGATCAAGAAGGGGGCGTTGTAGCAAGACTCCAATCTGGCTTTACTATTTTCCCAGGAAATGGGGCTTTGGGAAAAACTTGTAATCCAGACCTTGCCAAACTTTCTGCTTTTGCCATGGGACAAGAATTGCTGGCTGTTGGAATCAACATGAACCTTGCCCCTGTAGTAGATGTGAACAGCAATCCTAAAAATCCAGTCATCGGTGTACGCTCTTTTGGAGAAGATCCGGAAATAGTTGTAGCATTTGGAAAAAAAGCTCTGGAAGGCTTTAAGCAAGCAGGCGTAATTGCTACGCTCAAGCATTTTCCAGGCTATGGCGATGCAGCTGTTGATCCTCACGAAGAGCTGCCTATCATCCATAAATCAAAAGCAGAGCTAGAAAAAGTAGAGCTTGTGCCTTTTACAGAGCTTAAATCTGCAGATGCGATCATGACAGCCCATATCCTTGTGCCTACCTTAGATCCAGAAAATTGTTCTACCCTTTCTGAAAAGACTTTAAGCTATCTTAAAAACAAAATAGGTTATCAAGGGGTGATCGTTGCAGACTCCCTTGTGATGGAGGGCGTCTTAAAAAAGTGTCATTCCGTGGATGAAGCTTCAATTAGAGCTTTAAATGCGGGCTGTGACCTTCTTATTTTAGGAGGCAAATTATTAGCCGGTGAACACACAGGATTTGACCTGACTGCAGCTGATATCAAACGGATTCATCAATCTATTGTAGAAGCTGTCAAAAGCGGTCTTATAGCAGAAGAGAGGTTGAATAGCGCTGCCAAAAAAGTCCTTCAATTAAAAGAGCGTTATTTAAAACCAGAGATCAGCTCTCTCAACTTTTCTGAAAAAATCAATGCTCAAGAACATCAAAAACTTGCCCATAAAATCGCTTCTCTTGCCCTAGAAATCAAAGAAAACCATAAAATTGGCAATTTAGGCGATCAGAAAATTTTTATTTTGGCTCCCACTATTTTGCAAGACAGCCTGCAAAACAGTTCTCTCTTTAACATAGGAAAATCAACGGATTGCTATTTTTTAACAATCTTGAAGCCTTCGATATGCAAAGAGATGCGATAAAAAAACAAGCAGCTGTTGCCGATACTGTGATCATCTGCTCTTATATAGTATTTTAAATTGAAATTTACATTTCTTAGTGATATAACTGTTTTATGCCATACTCAAACGACTTAAGACAACGTGTTATGCATTTTGTAGAAACAGGTGGTTGTAAAAAAGAAATTTTCCTTTGCTAGGGCGATCCGCATTCCAGGAGATGATGAGCTCATCAAAGGGATCAAGGTTTTCCTCTTTCCACTCTTGCATAATAGGAGCTTGCCGGTGCATCATGTAAGCTTCTAAATCATTGAAACTTAAAATAATCAAAAAAAAGACAGTAATTTAAAATTTTCATTATTATTCATTTCCTCAATGGATATACGCTGCTTGTCGCAGCTAAATAAATGATCCATAATCCGGCAATGCCAGCGCCAATTACGAGAATTTTAATAGCCATGATTTTTAAATCCAGTTAGTTTATACAACTAGACAGTATTATTCAATAAATTTCAATCACAAATAGGACAGGTTGATTTATGCTTTTTGAAAATCGCCAAGATGCCGGAAAAAAGCTCATAGAACTGCTAAAAGAGTATAAGGAGATGCCTGTTGTCGTCTATGCCCTTCCCCGCGGGGGCGTGGTTGTTGCAGCAGAGATTGCCAGGTTCTTGCACGCTCCTCTTGATCTCATATTTGCACACAAAATTGAACACCCCTATTATCCAGAATATGCCGTTGGGGCTGTTTCTGAAAGCGGTCATATGATTAGTCCTTCTCCTGAAATATTGTTGTCTTTAGGACAAGATTGGCTGGAGCAGCAAAAGGCGTATCAAATCAACGAGATCAAGAGAAAACGGAAAAAGTATTTAAAAGGGCAAAAAGAGATTTCTGTTGAAAATAAAATTGCAATTCTTGTGGATGATGGAATAGCTACTGGTCTTACACTACAAGCTGGAATTAAAGAGTTAAAAAGTCGCCATCCTAAAAAAATTGTAGTTGCAGTTCCAGTTGCCCCTGCAAGCAGCGCTCATTTGATAAAAACAATGGTCGATGATTATGCAGGCATTGAAATTGAAGATGATGAGTTTCTAGGCTCTGTTGGCGCCTACTATAAAGAGTTTGACCAATTAAAAGATGAAGAGGTAATTGAAACATTATCTAGCTTAAAATAGCAATGAAGTGCTAAGCTCGAAACTCAGATAATACACAAAAGAAACTCTCATGGATACTTTAGCAACAAATCCATTTAATAAAACTTTAACTGAAGTACATGCAAGAGGACTTTATGAAGCTTTTGGAAGGTGAAAAAGAAAGCTTGCATCAAAAAAACACTCTCTACTTCTTTTTATAAAAATTTTCTTATCCTTGGTTATGTTCTTTAAGTTATCTTAAAACCTTAGATTTTTATAACCACTACTTTAACAAATGAAAGCAAGTGTTCCAATACTGTATTAGATTTAGAAGAATTTATTAAACATCCTATGTTAGAAGCTCAAAATTTAAACGTTGAGACAAGATCTCTTTTTTATGATTTTAAACTAGACAGCAACAACCAAGGCCATCTTTTATTAAAAGGACTAAATTCCTCTTCTGGGATCGAATCTTTGATCCAATATGACAACCTTCTTGGAATCCTCTATAGCTATATCCAGAAAGGAAATGGACAAACAATTCCTGTGCTGTATGAGGATGAAGATGACCCTTTGATGAATTTTGACCCCGATTTAATGGTGGCAAAAACAGAAGAGACAAATAACGCCTTGCAAGAATTTAAAGCTATCTTATACAAAAATAAGGCAAGCTTGGTACTGCAAACAAGAGAGCTTCTGATCATAGACAATTTGCGGACTGCTCATGACAGATTCTCTTTTACTCCCTACTATGATGAAGAAGATCGTTACTTGTACCGCATGTTTGTGGTGCGGGATTTAGTGAGAGCTCAAGAAGTTTTAGAAAAAAAAGTGAGCACCATTACCTTTAGGTTTTAAATATGCAGGCAAAAAATGCCTTTTTTTTCTTAAGTTTAGTGGCAGCCCTTTGGGGGTTGACATTTCCCCTTATTGAAAATTCCATGCAGCTGCATGACCCTTTTCTTTTTGTAGCGCTGCGATTTTCTATTGCCGCCCTTATTTTAATCCCTATTTTTAAGTTTTTTCAAAATGCGACAAAAGAATTGTTAATTGCAGGGTTGATTTTAGGAGTTTTGAACTGCGGAGCTTATTTGTCGCAGACAATAGGCCTGCAGACCACAAATGCATCAAGGGCTGCTTTTCTTACCGGCACAAACATTGTTTTTATTCCCTTTATCGCCCCTGCATTTAAACTTCAGGTCATTAATAAGTATGATGTTATTTCAGGAGTCTTGTGTGCGTTTGGAATTTATGTTTTAACAGGAGCTGGTTTAGAAAATCTATCCGTTGGTGATTTTTGGATACTGCTTTGCGCTTTTTGTGTGGCTCTCTCTATTATTTATATCTCTTATCTTTCTAAAAATAATTTTGACCCCTACCTTTTGACAACCTCTCAAATTGGGGCGACAGCCCTGATCTCTTGGGGTCTTTGTTTTTTATTTTCTGACTTTAATTTTAATTCTTTGATTAATTATAATTTTATTGGGACAATCATCTATTGCAGTTTATTTGCTACTATTGTTTCCCTTAGCTTGCAGGCTAAATACCAGAAGTATGTCTCTGCCCAAAAGGCTGGCCTTATTTTTTGTTTAGAGCCTGTGTTTGCCACTTTTTTTGATATGCTGATTAATCATGCAGAGCTGCTTCCCAACATCTTTTTTGGTGGAATCATCATTTTACTGAGTATTGTGTTTTTAGAATTAAAAGGTTAAAAAAAAATAATGGAAGCTTCAATTCTGGCAATTTCAACAGCTGTTCCCTCTTATGCCCTCAATCAGGAGAAGATAGCTGATTTTTTTATTGATGCACTGTCCATCAGACCAGAAAAAGCAGATGAGATCAGGCAGATGCATAAAAACTCAAAAATCCGCACACGCTATTCTGTACTGTCTGATTTTGGAAAAAGCCGCTCGGAGTGGGAGTTTTTAGGATCTGAATTTCCCAAAAAAATTCCTGGAATGGGAAAACGAAATGACATTTATAAAATAGAAGCTCCAAAGCTTGGAATGCAAGCTGCTAAAAAAGCGTTGGAGTCTTGGGGAAGAAATAGAGAAGAGATCACGCATGTGATCTCTGTTTCTTGCACAGGGGCTTTAGCCCCAGGGCTTGAATTTTCTCTTATGAAATCTTTAAATCTGAAAGCCACAACCGAGCGTTTTGGCATCAATTTTATGGGCTGCTTTGGAGCTTTTAAAGGGCTTTTAGTGGCAAAAGCTTTTGCAAAAGAAAATCCAAACCATCGGATATTGCTTGTCTGCACAGAATTATGCTCGCTTCATTTTCAAGCAGAAGAGACAGCTGACAATATGCTGGGAAACTCTCTTTTTTCAGATGGCGCCGCTGCAGTGATTGTGGGCACTCATTTGAAGCCGGATGAAAAGCCGCTTTGGCAGATTAAAAATACCTGCTCGATCGGGCTTGATGATACTTTGGACAAGATCACCTGGGAAGCTGGCAATGAAGGCTTTTTAATGAAACTTTCGCATAAAATCCCAGTCCTTCTTGGCCGCAACATCCAATCCTTTTCTAAAAGCCTTTTAGGAGTTGATTTTTCTCATGATGAGATCAATTGGGCTGTTCATCCGGGAGGAAAATCTATTATTCAAGCCATTGAAAAAAAATTAGACTTAAGAGAAGATCAGACAAGAGCATCCTGGGATGTGCTAGAAAATTATGGAAACATGTCCAGTGCCACTTTTCTTTTTGTTTTAAACCAGTTATTAGAGCAAAAAAGCAAAAAACAGTGGACAGCCGGTGTTGGATTTGGCCCTGGACTCTCTATTGAAGGGATTTTATTATCTTCATGAAAAAAATTAAGCGTTCTTATGAACTGGAATTAATAGATTTAGGGTCTTCTCATTATACTCAAGAAGAATATGAGGATTGTCTTCATCAGCTCTCGCGCATCGGGCATTTTTTAGGGGGCAATAGAGCCACTTTTAAAGCATTGGATCGTCATTTAAAAATTGAAAGCATTTTAGATCTTGGCTGTGGCGGCGGACAGTTTGCACTAGAACTTGGCAAGCGCTATCCCAAAATTAAAGTTGTAGGCGTTGATATTGCATCTGATGCCATTGAATATGCAAACAAGCAATTAAAAAAAACGGCTTTAAAAAATGTGAGTTTTAACCAAATGTCTTCTTCATCTTCTTGCTTGTCAAATGCCTTTGATGTGGTAACAACAACGCTTGTTTGCCACCACTTAAATGATGAGGAACTCATCGATTTCCTTAAAAATGCTTACCAAACAGCTAAAAAGGCTGTGATCATTAACGATTTGCATCGCCACTGGCTTGCTTTTTCCAGTTTTGCACTTATTTCTAAAATCTTTTTTAGGAATAGGCTGATCCATCATGATGGGTTACTCTCTATCAAAAGGGCTTTTACAAAACAAGACTGGATCCATTATTTAAAAGCAGCTTGCATCCCGCTGGAACATTGCCGCATCAGCTGGTATTTTGCTTTTAGATGGGTAGTCCATATTGATGCCTCTAAAAAAGAAATCTAATGAAGATAAAATTTGTCATTATCGGTGGAGGGGTTGCGGGCTTGTCTGCAGCCATTAGATTAGCTGAACTTGGGCAAAAGCCCTTAATCATTGAAAGCGGCAACTACCCGGCTCATAAAATTTGCGGCGAATTTCTCTCTCCAGAATGCATGAAGCAGCTAAATTGTTGGGATATTCATCCAGTCTTCATTAAAAAAACCACCTTGCACACAGCAAATCATCATTTAATTTTTCCTTTTCTAGTCAATGCAGGGAGCTTGTCGCATCTTACATTAGATCCAGCGCTTGTTAAATACGCTCTATCACTTGGATGCCAATTTAAAACAGATTCTCAAGTGCATCTATTTGAACAAAAAAAAGATTCTAAAAGTCCTCATCTCATCCACTTGTCCAATAGTGAAACGATCGAAGCTGAAAATGTAATCCTGGCAGCCGGTAAATTCCATACTTATTCTGCAGCTCCTATTAAATGTTACATGGGATTTAAAAGCCATTTTGATAATAGCGACTTAAAAATAGATCATCTGGAAATGTTTTCATTTCCTAACGCCTATCTTGGAGTCTCTCCTGTGGAAGACAATAAAGCCAATGTTGCCTGTATTGCAAAGATCAGTCACATGGAAAATATAAACCCTCAAACTTTTATCCAAAACTTAATTGCAAAAAACCCGTATTTAAATGCATTGCTGCCTGTAAAAAACAATCTTTTTAAAGAATGGATGACAGCTTCTATCCCTGATTTTGGCTTTAAACAAACACCTGACTGGCAAGACTGCTACTTTATTGGAGATGCGGCTATGACGATTCCTCCAGCTAGTGGAAATGGATTGTCGCTTGCTATTTTTGGAGGCTGCCTTGCTGCTGAACATGCAGTAGAACAAAAATATCTGGAATTTAAAAAAATATGGAAAA
>DAORNI010000036.1:9235-9537 GCA_035440845.1 Parachlamydiaceae bacterium
ACTGCATAAGCTCATGCTAAATCCTGGTTATGCTGAGTCTGTCATGCGCTTGTCCAAATACTTTCCATCCGTTTCAAAAAACTTTTTTGAGCTTACCCGCTTCTCAGTTTAAAATATTTTATTTATATAGAACTGTTAACAAATTCATTTGCGATATATAATTTTACTTTTTAACCTGAGTTTTCTAGTTTATCTTATTAAACTTCAGGTTTTTAACATACACAGAGACACTTCAAATAAATAGTCGCTATTATCCATTTTCTGAAGAAAATTTTAATCAACATCTTAAAAATTATATACTT
>DAORNI010000036.1:9574-11724 GCA_035440845.1 Parachlamydiaceae bacterium
AAGATAGTCGAGAATGCCCCTCTCTAATTAGTGACTATCAATTTTTCTGTGCCATTCTTTATGTGCTAAGAACAAGAATTTCTTGGAGAGATGTTCCCGAAAACTATGGTTCTTGGCATACGATTTATATGCGTTTTAAACGCTGGAGTGAAAATGGATGGCTTTGGCAATTATTAGAGGAAGAAAAGGACTAAGCACAAAACTTCACTTAAGTCTTTCTCCTTCTGAAGTCCAAAGTGCATGCTTGTCTGATTCGGTATCAGAGAGCTCATGATAATTAATAGAGACAAGGTCGTAAGAAAGACAGTATTGTCGGATACTGGGAACATAATGAACGTCAATATCGTAAGCTGTCCATAAATAATTTTCTGTAAAATGCGAAAGGATTTTTTCTATCCCACTTTTAGAGATAATCATCGAGTAGGCGCCAAACCTCTGATTTATTTTAAGAAAGTCTTCATCTATCAGTTCTCTTTTTATGTAATAAGAGAGCTCTTCATGCAGAAATTCTGGTCTAAAGTCTGCTCCTAAAGAAGAGACTGTCTCCCCTAAACTATTTTTACTGTCACTGTCTGTGTAAAGGACATCCCATTCAGGATCAATTCTAGATAAAGCTGCAATTAGGTGGCTTAAGGCATGTGGATTTTTGCAAATTTGAACGTCGTCTTCGCAAACCCAAATTAAGTTATAGTTTCTTTTAGAAGCGTCATAAAGAGCAGACAAATGGCTCAAAATACAGCCGATCTGCCCTCCACGTAACCTTAAAGAGTAATTTCCAGAAAGAATTTTTTTGTCATGCAAGCTTAACGCCCAGCCATTGATAGCGTCCACCCTGTTTGGGTAGATACCATAAAAATTAAAAGCTTTTTCAACCTTTGTCCATTTTTGAGTGCGATTTTTCAAATTGATAATATAAATACAATCGATTAAACTAACCCCTGAGTTAAAATGCAAAATCTCGACATCTTTGAAATAATTTTTTATGTATGTTTTAGCCTCACAATTAAAAACAGACAATAAAATAACAAAAACCATTAAAATTTTAATCATGAGTAATGCATCCTATTCTTCAAAAAAGATGATCCATTATTTTCTATTTTTATTCCTAATCATTTGTTTTTTAAAACCTACAAGCGGATTTTCAGATGAAAACTTGAAACAGAAGATCATCCACGAATTCCTTGCAAAAATGAAAGAAGAGCCAGCTGACAACCCTATATTAATACTGCTTGCAGGCTACCAAGGAACCGGAAAATCGACGCTTGCTGGTCAAATTTGCAAAGGTTACTCCTTTCAGCTTATCTCAAAAGATGAAATCCGGTTTTCCCTGTTTGAAAAACAGTTTCCTTTTTCCCATGATTTTGTCCGTCTGGTAGATGAAATTTACCTTTATTTGCTAAGCGAAGCCATAAACAGGAATTTGAATGTCATCATCGACAACAACATGCATTCCAAAAAAATAAAAGAAACAAACAGCTTGTTGCAAACTTTAAATGCCAAATACCAAACATTTAAAATACTGCTTTTTGCAGATGAGAACACTCTTATCAACCGCGTCCAAGAAAGAAAAGAAACAGTCTCTACTTACCGCGGTACTCTTGCAGAATTAATACATGCCTTATCTTCTGTTACTTTTGAAGCAGAAGATTACGATTTAATTATTGACACTTCCATCTATGATCAAAATCAAACCTTCGAAGAAATAAAAATGATTCTGAATTGAAAATAAAATCTTACCAGCTTAAAAAAAATTTGACAAAAAATAATTTAAAGTAATATTTTAACAAATTTACATTTTAATAAAAGGGTTTAAACAAAATGCGTTTTAAATCTTCTCTTCTTTATATTTTAGTTCTGGTAATGCCTTCCTATGCCCTAATAGGGGCTCCTTCCATCACCTCTATAACGCCAAACAATGGTTTAAAAGCCGGTGGCAATAATGTAACGATCATAGGATCCGGGTTTACAGGGACGACGAATGTCAATTTTGGTTTATATCCTGCTTCTGTTTTTAATGTATTGAATGACCAGGAAATTTTGGTCACAGTGCCTCCCGGGGTTCCTGGTGCCATGCATGTCTCTGTAACTGTTGCAGCTAACACATCACCCATCACTCGTAATGATTATTATGTTTATACAACGACCGGATG
>DAORNI010000036.1:11734-16797 GCA_035440845.1 Parachlamydiaceae bacterium
AATCACTTCGTTATTTACACCTAATCAATTAGCTATTTTTAATACTGCAACAAATACCTTTACGACAATCATCCCTTATGTCGAATTTTCTTCTGGTTCTGTTATTACACCAAATGGTGCCTCTATTTACACTGTAGAATCATCCGCTGCAACAGTCACCCTTATTGATGCTGCTACAAATACAGTTGTTACAACCATCCCAACAGGAGCAGGTCTTGGTGGTTTTGATATCATCACAAACCCGGAAGGAACAAGAATTTATGCCAGCAACAATATAAGCGGCATCGTCACTGTCATTGATACTGCAACAAATACGGTGGTTGCAAATATTTTAACAGCACCGGGACTGGGTCCCCTCTCTATTACACCAGATGGCTCTACCGTGTTTGTTGGCAGCTTTACTTTGGATCAAGTTATTTTAATTGATACAGCAACAAATAGCGTTATAAACAGCCTTGCAACAGGAGCTGGACCTGGAATGACATCGATCACGCCAGATGGAACAAAAGCTTTTACAGCAAACTACTTAAGTGACACTGTAAGCATAATTGATGTCGCAACAGAAACAATTACTAATACGATTAATTTTCCAGCAGGTGCTGGCCCTTATGGTTCTGCATTGCTGCCAGATGGATCAACGCTTTATATCGTCAATTTTTTAAATGATACAGCCACTATTATAGATGTTGCAACAGAAACTATCACTGGAACAATTCCACTTACTACACCAGGTGCCAACCCTTTTTGGGCTGCTGCTACTCCCGATGGAAAAACTGTCTATATTGTAGACGACACAAATGATATTGTAACTCCACTTGATGCTACAACAAATACATTAGGATCTGCTTTTGGAGGTACTGGGGGTACATTTCAAGATATGGTGATCTCTCCAGATCCAGCTCCGCTTGCTATCTTTACAGCAACAGTTTTACCCCTTGGAGTAACTACATCTTTTGATGCATCTTCTTCCATCTCTCCTATTGGAACAATTGCTTCTTATACTTGGGACTTTGGGGATGGTCAAACAGCAACCACAACATCGCCCTTCATTGACCATTTTTATACAATGCCAGGAGTTTATCAAGTGACATTGACAGTTACAAACTCTGCTGGAACATCTACAACCAAAGTTTTTTCCAGCAGGTTCATGAGCAATAATGGGGGAGAAGAAGCTATTGTTAACCAGCATATAACAATTGCTCCCCTACCGCCCACCCACCTGATAGGATGCCAAAAAGCGTGCAAATTTGCTTCTCAAACAGATATTGTCAATGCTCTATTTTGGCTTCCTCCCTCAACTGGAGGAATCCCTCTTGCATATGAAATTTACAGAAATACTTCTTTAACAAAGCTTGTAGCAAGAGTGCCAGGAACCACACTTCACTTTTTTGACCATAACAGAAAAAAAGGAAAAGTTTACTCCTATTATGTGGTATCGGTCGTAGCTCCTAATGTGAAATCAGCACCAGTAAGCGTCTTTATCCCGTGATAAAAATATGATAGAATTCTGATGCTATCACTAATTTTTTAAAACCAAAAAAATCGTTATAATGGGTAACGCTATTGCTTCTTTCGACGACATCCATAAAAGCTCTCTTAAAAAATAAGAAGGTCTATCTAATAGCTGATTTTTCTAAATTGAGCAAGATTTGCTTTTTGTGAAGACCACCTGCAAACCCCGCCAAACTTCCATTAGAAGCAATGACGCGGTGACAAGGCAAAATGATCGAAATAGGATTTTTGCCAATCGCTGTACCAACAGCGCGCACAGCATTTGGGTGTCCTATTTTTTGAGCGATCTCTTTGTAAGACCAAGTAGCTCCATAAGGAATAAGAGCTAAAGCTTGCCACACTGTTTTTTGAAAAACAGTGCCCTCTATTTGAATAGGAATGTCAAAGATAAATTTTTTTTGTAGAAAATAGTCTTGAAGCTGTCTTTCTGTCTTTAAAAGAACAGGATGATTGAGATCTTCTTTCATAGGATCTAAAACAACACGCCCCTCCTTCTCATTGTCCCACAAAATAGCAATTAAATAAGCATCTCTTGCAACAATAGTCAAAGGACCTACTAAAGAATTAATTATTTTATATTTAAATAACGTCATCGTGCATTTATTGTATAGAAAACAGCAAAAAAACAAATAGGAAAAAAAATTCTATTCTAGTAATTTTTCAACTTCAACTTTTTGGGGTTTTATATGAGACAATTTTTTTTTAGCCTTCTTGCTTGCTGTTCTTTTAATCTTTCTGCCGATCTTTGGATTCAAAATGCCGAAGAAATTACAGAAGAGTTTTTAATAAAGACAAGTGCCTCTTGCCACTATACAGAGCATGTGGCTCATTTAAAACAAGTATTTACTCATATGCCTGTAAAAGGCTTTTTAGAATTTGGTGTAGGTTTTTCTACCAAATACTTTATTGACCAGTGCGAAAAGGTCATTTCTGTGGAATTTGTCACACCAGGAAGCGGTCCTGACTGGCTAAAATATTGCTTAGATCTCTACCACAATTATCCAAACTGGACTCCTATTGCTTACTTCTCTGGAAATGGACTGGAAACGGATTGGGCTCCAAACAAATACATGGGAATAGAAAGCGTGTACAAGGCAGCTGCTTATCAACCGGTCACGCGTAAAAGTTATGCTCCTATCGACTCTAGTTTTTTAGAAGATTTTCATCAATTTATAGTTGCTCAAACAGTTGAAAATCAAATTGATGTCGCTTTTGTGGATTGCGGCATCTGTTTAAGAGGTGATTTAGTCCAGTCTCTTTTTAATCATGTGCCGATCATTGCAGCCCATGATGTCGGAAGAAAAGAGGTGCGTTATTTAGATGATGTCTACGGCTATGGAAGAATTGAGGTGCCAGAAAATTATGTAGAGATTTATGTCCAAAAAGGGATGGGAACAGCCTTTTGGATTAAAAATGAGTTCCAGTATGCCTCCCTCATCGAAAAGTTGAACAATTATGCATTAGTGGACAACCAGTAATCTACCTTAAGCAACTTGCATAATAACTTGAGTTTTCTAGTTTCTCTCCTCGAATTTCAGGTTAAAAGATGACTTTTAAGAAGAAGAGTGTAAAGGCCAAAAAAAGAAGCGTTATAAAAGAAAAGATGTAGCTGATGATCACAAAGACGCCATCATCTTCTAAAAGACCAATCCCCATAAAAAAGATAGACCAGGCAGCGATCAAATTGGAAAAAGGAATAGGCAGGGGCAGTGCAAGAAAAATACCAAGAAAAAAAATGAGGACGCCGTGAGAAATTTCAAAGATCGGATTATGACAGATGAAAATAAGCCTTGGATGGATCCAGCGTCTCACCTTCTGAAGAAACCAGAGGCAGCTCTCCGTAATTTTTTGAAGGGTTGCCGGATTGACCCTTTTTTCTAAAAGCTTTTTAGGAAGCCACATCCCCTTTCCAAAAGCAATTTTCAAGCCAAAAAAAGCAACTAAAAGCCCAAAAGGAGTAGAAAACCCAGGAATTTGAATCGGCTGACAAAAAGGCAGACTTAAAAAAAGAATCATTAAAACAGGGCCTTTTTCAGACAGGATCGCCAATATCTCTTCTATGGAAAGGTTTTTGTCCTTGCCCTTTTGCTGAAGCAGTAAAAGATCTTCTTCTATGGTCGTAAAATGTTTAATTTTTTTCATTTTTTACGATCTTTATAATAATTTTAACAGCTTTTTCAATCTCCTCTTCTGTTGTAAAACGGCTAAATGAAAAACGGATAGAAGAGACTGCCTCTTCCATTGAAAGCCCCATCTGAAGCAATATTCTGGATGGCTCTAACGCACCAGATGCACAAGCAGAACCCAAACTTGCAAAAATGCCTTCCATCCCAAGTTTAGCAAGTAAAAGCTCTCCATCTATGCCTTTAAAACAGATATTTGAGACATTGCAAACGCGTGGGCCTTTTCCGTTGATCTCTACATTTGACAAATTCGCTAAAAGTGACTCTTCAAACTTGTCCCGCAGAGTTTTCATCCTTAAAACAGCATCTGACAAGCTCTTTTCTAAAACATCGATAGCTGTTTCCAAAGCTATAATGGCCGGCATATTTTCTGTTCCAGCCCTTTTTCCAAATTCCTGATCACCGCCTGTCATCAAAGGTTTTAATTTTATTGATTTTCTAACAATCATAAATCCAATTCCTTTTGGAGCGTGAATTTTATGACCGCTAAAGCAGATGGCAGAGACGCCTTCTGGAATCAAAAACAGTTCTTTGCCAAAAAGAGCCACACCATCTACAATAAAGGGAATATTTTTTTCTTTTGCAAATGCAGCAATCGCTTCAATATCAGTTCTTACACCCGTTTCATTGTTAACTGCCATCAAAACAATTAAAGAGGCTCCATTTTTACAGGCTTCTTCCACTTGGCTTAAAGTGGGTGCTCCATATAATCCCCCATTCATATAAGAAACTTTGATCTCTTCACTTTCTAAACTTTTGAGGGTGGCAAAAACTGCAGAATGCTCCAGATCAGATGTGACAACATGCGCTTTTTTTCCTTCTAGAAAGCCCCTTAGCAAAAGATTGAGCGCCTCTGTTGCCCCGGATGTAAAAATGACTTCGCGGGAAGAGACATGAAAGTATTTGGCAATTTTATCGCGCGCTTTTTGCAAAAGGGCTTTTGCTTCCTGCCCAAGAAAATGGCTGCTGGAGGGGTTTCCAAATGAAGTTTTAAGGTTTAAAACAAGAGATTCTAAAACTTGAGGGTCAAGAGGCGTTGTAGCGTTATTGTCCAGGTAAATGATTGTTCTCATGATTCTCTATCTTTGCTAAAACGACGGTCACGTTATCATAGCCGCCTTTTTCTTTGGCGCGCTCAACTAAAGCTTGCCCTGCTATTTTTACATCTGCATTTGCTTTCAACAAGTTCTCTATCTCTTTTAAAGTCAGCATGTCAGAAAGGCCGTCGCTGCACATCAAGTAAACATCTTGGTTGAAGATTTCTGTGCTATAGACAGAAGGGTCTACTTCTCTTTGCGTACCGATCGCTTTTGTAATAATCCCTTTATAAAGGCTCTCCTGATCGGCCGAGTCATCTATTTTTCCAGC
>DAORNI010000036.1:16807-17473 GCA_035440845.1 Parachlamydiaceae bacterium
ATCTGAGAGTTGACGGATGAGGGAATCATCTTTTGTCAGCTGCTCTAAACTCCCTTCTCTAAAACGATAAATGCGGCTATCGCCCACATGGGCATAAACTAAACCTTGAGCATTAAAAAGAAGACAGCAAATGGTTGTGCCCATGCCTTTTAAAGCAGGATCTTTTGAACTCATTTTATAGATTTTTTGATTGGCATGTTCAATGGCATATTGAATAATGCCATTCATTTCGTTCAAATCAAGTTCTTCTTTGTTGGCTCCAACTATTTTATTCAGGATGTCAATCAAGGCTTTTATTGCCTCTTTTGAAGCGATCTCTCCTGCGCGATGGCCACCCATTCCGTCTGCTAGTGCAAAAAAATTAAGATTTGGCGCTTGATCCCAATAATCTTCATTATTTTGTCTGACAAGGCCGACATCTGTCAAACCGTAGGCCAAAACTTGAAAAGGCATTACTTTAGAAACCATACCATATATTCGTAAAATTAAAATAATAACAGATCATTTAAAATGACTCCAGAGGATTTGCAACACGACCGCAAAATAAAATAGAACGTGTCAATTTCTCATAGATTAAAAAAATAAATGGATGATCTGCATCAAAAACAATGAGCTCTTTTTCTCTTAAAAAAGCTTTTGTATTCATCGTGACAGAAGTAGCTGCAG
>DAORNI010000037.1:0-1317 GCA_035440845.1 Parachlamydiaceae bacterium
GAAATGGGGGCTACCGATTGTATGAGTATTTCGACAGTATGGCACACTACCGCGGCAGCAAATTACTGGAAAATCTGGTGCTCAATTAACTAAAAATGGTTTACCTGTACGATATCAAGCAATTGGTATACGAGAAGAAACAACTATAAAGGTTATTATAGAACCTGGAGGAGAAGGGATAATTACTGGTTATCCAGTTCCCTAATAATAAGGAATATCGAATGAAAAGTAATCGATTGTTTGTAATGCAATTAAATGAGCTTATAAATGAAGCCAACACTAAATTGCCCATAGATGACATTAAAAATATATTAGAATTTATTGAAAACAACGAGTTTGGGATTGCTTTCGAAACATTTTGTACTCAACTTTATGAATATGATATCAAAATTTCATCTGAATTTTATGAAAAAATTGTTTTTCTTGGACAATCAATTAATATTGAACCTTCGTTATGGTTACCATTGAAAGAATTAATAAACATTGAATGAAATTATCGGTAAATTAAATTTTTATCTATAATTCTCCAATTTAGAGTTGAACGGTTACAAAGGAAATAATAGCAGAAATTTCTCAAGAAACAGATGATTTAATAATTGAAATATATTCATCTCAAATAAACAAATGGTGGACTATTCCTCTTGTCCAATTTCAACAAGCTTTAGAAGATGGAAAAAAAATTTTATTAGGACAGATTAAAGAATAGGATTAAATTTATTTTTGCTCTCCTTTTAGAAAATCAAGAGAGCTAATCTACCAAAAGTACTTTAAATCTTTCGTCCATGAATTGAGAAATATCAAAAAGAAAATGAATGAGATAGAAGAAATTTGCATTGTGTTGTTTGTAAACCCAGGCCTCTGTGCCTCAAGGCTTATATTTTAACCTGGTTTATGACATGTCGGTTCTTTGAACCTTGAAGCCCGAAGGGCTGGTATATGATAGCCCAGGTTGAAGTGCGAGCCTGCGAGCACGGAGGCCTGGGTAAAGGAATGGTATGATCGGAGTCCTGAAAGGACGACATAAAAAATAGTTAATTAAGTGTGGACGATGGCGATATTTAGCAAAGAAAGTTTAGAAAATTTAAGGTCTAAGGTTGACTTAGTAGAGGTTTTAAGCTCGCATATAGAGTTTAAAAGGGCAGGTGCTGCTTACAAGGCGCTTTGCCCTTTCCACGATGAGAAAACGGCCTCTTTTACCATTCAGAAAGGGGACACCCACTACCACTGTTTTGGGTGCGGTGCGCATGGCGATGCCATCCAGTTTTTGATTTCTTACCTGAAGATGAATTTTAGCGATGCAGTAGAGAGCCTGGCAGA
>DAORNI010000037.1:1350-3157 GCA_035440845.1 Parachlamydiaceae bacterium
AAGTAGAGGGGCAAGATGAGCCAAAAGGTCCATCCAAAGCCAAAATGAAAGAAGCTCTTTTAGAAGCTTGCCGCTACTACCATTTTAACCTGCTCCACACAGAAGAGGGACGCACTGTTTTAAACTATCTGTTCGACCGCGGGATTGATTTAGACTTTATCACTCATTTCATGGTGGGCTTAAGTCCCTCTCAAAACGGCTATTTCACCAAATACATGCAGGAAAAAGGCTTTTATAAAGATATTTTAGAAGCAGCCGGGCTTATCACGTTAAAAAACAACTACTGCCGCGACTTCTTTTTAGACCGCATTATGTTTCCAATCCCTGATGCAACTGGAGCTGTCATTGGCTTTTCTGCCAGAAAATATAAGGAAGAGACTTATGGAGGGAAATATATCAACACGGCAGAGACAGCCCTCTTTAAAAAGTCGCGTGTTTTATTTGGACTAAACCATAGCAGAAGGAGCATTGCAAAGCTAAGAAAAGCGCTCATTGTAGAAGGGCAGATTGATGCTTTACGCCTGATCCAAGAAGGGTTTAATCTAACAGTAGCCGGACAGGGGACGGCATTTGGCGAAGGACATGTGCAAGAATTGCTGAATTTGGGAGTCAATCTCGTCTATTTGGCTCTAGATTCTGACACTGCGGGTGAAGAAGCCACCCAAAAAATAGGCAATTTTTTTCAGCGAGAAGGGGTGGAGGTCAAAGTGGTACAACTGCCAGATGGCATGGATCCAGACTCCTATTTGCGCCAGTATGATGCTGGCCGCTTTTTAAACCTAATGGAAAATGGGATTGATTATATTTCCTTTTTGGTGCAGCACCACTCTAAAAAAATCAATATTAACTCACCAGCTGGCAAAAATGAACTCGTCCAGTTAATTGCAAAACAGGTGAGAGATTGGAAGCACCCCGTGATGGTAGAGGAGAGTTTAAGAAAACTTGCCTTTTTGACACACGTCAAAGAAGAAATGGTAGGTGCCATGCAAGACCACGTTCCCAATGTCTATTTGAAATCTGCATCTCACTCTGCCATTGAAACCATTGATGCAGACCTCATTTTAGAGACAGATTTTTTGCGCTGGCTGCATCTGATGGGAGAAAGTGATGTAGAATTTGCAGCACTTGCTAAAGCAAATATTGCGACTCATGATTTATCGGTTCCCGCCTGTCAAAAGATTTATACGGCACTTATCAGTAATTTTGAAGAGAAAAAACCGGTCGATTTTGTCTCTCTCATGATTCAGATGGACGATCCAAAGACACAAGAGATTTTATCTGGCTTGATGACAAAAAAAGTTAACCAGGCACGCGCCTTGCCGCATTTTACAGAGACAATTCAGGCAATATTAGACCGCAACTGGATGCAAAAGAGAGAAGAGATCAAGATGAAGATCCAAAGCGGTCAATCTTCTGATGAAGAAGCCATTTTTTTAGCCGAACAATTTAACAACCTAAAACGGCCTACATTACAAAATCACTGATGAGCCATAACTTGTTGTCTGGAATGGTTCTATTGGATTTTTTAAAAGTACAAAGCTTGTATAGTCGTTTAAAATTATATTTTCATTTTTTACCCATGTCAAAAGCGAAAATTTAAATTTAAACGACTATATCTATTTGAATTTGATTAAGAGGATTTGTTGGGATTGCCATGATTTCCTCTTAACTGATTTTGCTAAAGTCAAGCAGCTTTTCAAATAGGTGGAAAACGCGCTGTAAAAGAGCGATCCTGTTTTGGCTTAAAGCTTGGTCATCTGCCAAAATTTTTACCTCATCAAAAAGTCGCGAGAGTGGCTCTTGCATT
>DAORNI010000037.1:3172-15669 GCA_035440845.1 Parachlamydiaceae bacterium
CAATCAAGCTATATGCTTTTTTGTAATCATGATTTTTTAGCGCGTCGTTAAATTCTTGCTCCATGTCAGACAAAACAGCGTCCAAATTTTTTTCTGCCGTCTCCTTTAAAAGCTCTTTTGAAAAAACAGCTGCTTTTTGATTTGCAATTTGCCCTTTGGCGCGCTTATACACCTCAAAAAGCTTTTTAAAACGATCGTCTGATTCCCTAAATTCTTTTAAGGCAGCCACTTTTTCATAAGCGTCATACACATCGCTAAATTTTACAGAAAGGGCGGCTTCAATTTCATCTTTTTGGAAGCCTTCGTCTAAAAAGACGGTTTTGACGCGGTTGATTAAAAAGGCTTCTATCTCTTTTAAGAGAGCCTCTTGATTTACTTTTAGCTTTTCAGGGAAGTGGCTAAAGCATTTTGCAAAAAGAGGCATTAATTCCAAATGACGCTTGCCGTCTAGCAATATCTTGATAATGCCAAGCGCTTGGCGTCGAAGCGCATAAGGATCACTAGAGGATGTGGGCTTTAAATCTGCTATATAGCAGCCAATAATGTTATCAATTTTGTCTGCCAAACTTAAAATTTGTCCCGTTTCTGTTGCTGGCAGCGCTGCATTTTCCCCTTTTGGCATCCACTGCTCTTCTAGTGCTTCTGCCACTTGTTTTTCTTCGTTACAGGCTAATGCATAGTATTTGCCAATAGTACCTTGAAGGTCTGGAAATTCAAAGACCATTTCGGTAGCAAGGTCTGCCTTGCTTAAAAAGGCAGCTCTTAAAGCTTTCTCTTTTGTGCTAATATCCAGTTCTTTTTGCAAAACTTCTGCATGTTTTTGCAAACGCAATACCTTATCAAAAACAGTGCCTAGCACTTTTTGGAACATGACAGACTTTAACTTTTCGTTATACGCTTCAAGTGGTATTTTTAACCCTTGGGCATAAAGGAACGCTCCATCGGAGAGCCTTGCAGAAAGTACTTTCTGGTTGCCTTCCCTAATTTGATTTGTCGGATGGGTGTTGGCCGTAATGACAAACTTATTTAAAAGTCTGCCCTCTTTTCCCTCGACTGGAAAATACTTTTGATGCTCTACCATTTCAGAGATCAACACCTCTTTTGGCACGCTTAAAAAGGAGACATCAAATTCTGCAACGGTAAGCTCTGGCCACTCCACCAAATGCAATACTTGCGGAATCACTTTTTCGCGGCAGATGATTTTTGCATTCAGCTCTTTTTCTAATGCGTCAAGCTGTTTGCTGATCTCCTGCTTTCGCTCTTCCATATCTGCCATTACAAAGTACTCTTTTAATGTCGGCAAATACTCTTTTGGGGAGTTGATCGTAAAAGTAAAGGGTTGCAATTGCCTGTGTCCAAACGAGGTGTTGTTGGAAAGGACATTGCCTACTTTAAAGGGGAGAATATCGCTTCCTACAAGTGCTAAAATGGAGTGGATTGGCCTTGCAAAAGCAATTTCAGAATAACCCCAGCGCATCCTTTTTGGAAATTCTAAATTTTCGATGATTTTTGGCAGCCTTTCTTGCAAAAGCTTGGCTGTTGAAACAGCCGGCTTTGCAGTTTTTGCCATGAGATAATCAGAGCCTTTCATATTCTGGACATAGAGAAAAGAGATTTCATTTTTCTGGATTTTTTCTAAGGTAACAGGCTCTTCTCCAATCGATTTAAAAAAGCCTTTTCCAGCAGCAGAGAGAGTGCCATCTGCCAAAAAAGCTTGCGCAATAGAGGGACCTTTCTTCTCTTCAAAAAGGGCGGCTTTTCCAAGGGAGATATTTTTAATATGCGCTGTGATTCTGCGCGGTGTGCCATATGTGACAATTTCATCAAAAGTGATCCCTTCATCTTGAAGCAGCTTTGCAATCTCTTTTTTTAAGTTTTGACAGCCGATAGGGACAAAAGTAGCCGGCAGCTCTTCTGTGCCAATTTCCAATAAAAACTCATCTTTTGCTCCAGGGTCGCTTGCACCAAGCCTTTTGGAGAGCTCTAACAAAGGGATCTCTTTAATTTCATTGCCTTTAAATTTATGCGAGAGAGGATGTTTGAGATTTTCGCGGAATTTCAGGTAAGATTCTGCCACTTCCCTTGCAAGTTCTCTGATTCTTCCAATATAGCCTGCTCGCTCTGTCACAGAGATGGCGCCTCTTGCGCCCAAAAGGTTGAAGGCGTGAGATGCCTTCATCACAAAATCGTACGCAGGAACCGGCAAATTTAAAGCGATCAGTTTTTTCGCTTCCTTTTCATAGTCGTCAAAATGTCTAAACCACATTTCTGTTGTGGCGTGCTCAAAGTTATAGTGGCTAAAATCAATCTCATTTTGATGGTAGATGTCGCCATAAGTTAGTGTATCGTTCCACTTGATATCAAATGCTTTTTGCTTTTTGCAAGTAGAGGGCAAGACGCTCTGTACCATAAGTTATTTCGCCGGTTACCGGTTTTAGCTCGACGCCGCCAACGCTTTGAAAGTAAGTAAATTGGGAGATCTCCATGCCATCCATCCAGACTTCCCAGCCAAGACCCCAGGCGCCAATGGTTGGCTGCTCCCAGTCGTCATGCACAAAGCGGATGTCATGCTCTTCCAGATTGAAGCCGATTGCTTTAAGTGATTGTAGGTAAAGATCTTGTATATTTTCAGGAGACGGTTTTAGCATCACCTGGAATTGAAAATAGTGCTGCACCCTGTTAGGATTTTGTCCATATCTTCCATCTGTTGGCCTTCTGCAAGGCTCAATATAGGCTGCCTTATAAGGCTCTGGTCCCAAACATCTTAAAAAGGTTGCAGGGTTGAAAGTGCCAGCCCCTACTTCTAAATCATAGCCTTGATGGATGATGCAGCCTTGTGCCTCCCAAAAAGAAGAAAGTCTTTTTAAAATCTCTTGGAACGTGATCATGGAAAAATAACCTATATTCAGTGATATGAATACAGGAGTTTACATGAAGCTCTTATTTTTCCGAAATGGTATAAATTTTATAGATCTATCTCTTCCCAGTTTTGAGAGTATTTTTCAATACGCTCTTCGTCTAGTGCTTGCTCTACTTTTTTAGCTTCTTTTTTAGTTGCTGGAGAAACAATATCTTTATCTTTAACTTTCTTGGTAGGGATAATAGGATTATAAAAATTAAGCGAAGATAAAAAGTGATTGATTAAAGCTTTTCCTGTATTGTAAGTTTTTCCTTCAATTTCTTCTTTGGCATCAGCTAATTGAGATCCATGGCCACCTGGAATAGAAGCTACAGTTATTTGTTGCAAAGTACCATTTTTTGCAGCATGGCCAAGAATTTGCTTTAATTCTTCTCTTGGAGTTAGTATATCTTCTCTACTCTCTAAAATTAAAACTCGACCTTTTGTTTTTTCGATTCCTTTTAATGTTGTGTATTTTGGTGAAAGCAATTTGATTGCGGGTACTATAAGTGATTTAATGATTTTAAAGACTGCGCCTTTTTCTGGTTTGATATTTTCATTTTGGTTTGGAAAAAGATTTAAAATTTTTTGAACAATATCATCAGCTTTTCTTAAGGCAAGATTCTTAATTTCAGCATAAGTTTGATCTAAAAATAAGTTAATTTCTGGATGTTTAGAAGCTAAATGCGCCATAATGCCACCACTTAAACAAAAACCTTTAGCAATAATTTGTTTATCTTCAATTTTGTGAACCTGTTTTAAATACTGGTAAGCAGCTTCTACATCTTTGTATGTGCCTTCCGGACTTGGTTGTCCTTCACTTAGCCCATGACCTCTATAATTAAACATCATAACGTTAAGACCGCTCATCAAAAAGAAAAGTGTATTTCGCTTTTGCATTTCAAAAATTGATTTAGATCCTAGGCCAAGCATAATTGTACCTGTATTATCATTCTGTAAAGGAACTATTTGTTTTATGGATAAAGCTTTAGCAGGAAGTTGGGAAAATTGAAAAGTTTTAAGTGGATTGTTTTGATCTTCTTGGATAATTGCAATTTGATTTCCTATTTTTAATTTTACATACCCTGTTTTTAAAAGTTTTAGTTTTTCTAAAGTATCTAAGAGTATTTTTGCTTTTTCATTATTTGAATCAAAAATCAAACCATTTTGAATAGGAAAATCTTTAGAAACAAAAGAACTTTTCACGTTAAAAGATTGGATATTGGCATCAATTAATTTTTCTTGGAATTCTTTTGCGGATAAATACATTCCATCTAAATGGAACTTATCTTTTGTCTTAAGAATTAATCTTTCACCTCCAAGAGCTACAAAATGCTCTTTTGTTTTCAGTGCTTTTTCTTCTGATTTTTTGAATTCTTTGCAACTTTCAGAAAGATATTTTTTTTTGATTCTAAGGTTTCAATTTTTGATCTTAAAATAGCATTTTTATTATTTATTTCTTCTGCTTTTGGATTTTCAGTTAAATTTAATTCTTTTTTTTCTAGATCTAATTTTTTTGTTTTTATTAATTTAGTTAATTCATCTAATTTTTTTTGATCATTCAAATATTTCTTTTTTTCTTCATAAGGAGAATAAAAAGAATTAAATATGGAAAGACTTAAGCTTTGTTTGATAGAATCAAGATTAGAAGAAACCCAATGTTTGAAATTTTCAAAAGAGCCTTTTTTGACATTGGAGAAATTGTTTGCAAAATAACCTGTTCTGATGATGCCTTTGATCTTTTTTTTTAAATCAAACAGGACGTGTTCTTTTGATTCTTTTGTCAGGATCTGAATATCTTTATAAATGTCATTTAAAATTTCTTTTTCTTGTTCATTGCAAGCATGATTTGCAAAATTATTTTTTAGTATCTCTATGGCTTCCGGGATAATCTGTTTTAATTCATAGTCGTTTATTGCGATCTCATTTTCAATTTTAACAATCTGAGAATGAATAAATTTTTGAATGCCTATTAAACTCATATATAAATCCGTTTATGTATTTATTTTTTTTGTTTTTGTATTTCTAGTATAAAATCAGGGGTAGTATTTTTGTAGTGCGGATGTTTGTTGATGATCTGCTCTACTAAATCTTTGTTATTAGCTAATTCGTTTAGCAAGAATTCTTTTTCTTTGATTAAAGTGCGGTTTTGATCGCTTAATAAAATCTCTAATGTATCTGCATCTTGTAAAATATCGTCAATTAGTTCTTTTTTCCAGGTTTCCTGAAAATGTTTAGCGACTAACTGGTCTAGCTTATCTGCTGTTAAAAAGTGGAAAAAGTAGGCAACATTGTCTATAAAAGAGGAGATATTTTTTAATAGCCCAGACTGTGTTGCATTGGATTTGGAGGAGAGGGGCATCTCTTTTATTTTGCCCAATTTATCGCTTAAAGTCTTGCTATCGCTTTCGCTTAGTTTAATATGTCCATTTTTTTCGATGATTTTTAAGAAGAGACCTCGATCTTTAAAGGAAAGGTCATGGTAAAAAGCTTGTTGGCTTTCATGATTGAGTTTTTGGAAATCGTTAATTAAATTAGTGTTTAAATACATAATAAACCTATAGTTAATCTAAATAACTTATTTTATTATAAACAATAATTTAATTAATTGAAAAGGCAGTTTATTAAAAAACTGCCTTATAGAAGGAAACTATTAAGCGTTGCCGCCTCTTTTTCTATTTTTACAAGGGCAGCTGTAGTACTCATCTTCTGGACTCAGCTTTTTTAAAGAGATTGGCTCTTCTTGAGCTGGAATAGCAATGAATGATGCTACAATGATCAGGCCTAAAAACTTCTCCATATAGACACTCCTTTTTGAAAAATCTCTTAATTGGAGAATTAAATTAATTTTTGATAAATGTCAACGCTCGATTTTAGATCTTATTTCTGTAGAAAACTATTTAATTTTCTGTTATAGTGCTTTTGACTTTGGATTCGAAGAACAAATTTAGAAGATTTTTTAAATCTTTTGGGTTTTAATTAAAAATTTAAATAAAGTACTATTATGTCCGATTTTTGCGAATTAAACTACGAAGAGCTTGCAGCCTGGGTAAAAAACCAGGGTGGAAAAGAGTTTCAGGCCAAGCAGCTAGCAGAGTGGATTTACCGCAAATTTACTTTGAATTGGGATGAAATGACCAATTTGAGCAAGGACTTTAGAAAAGAGCTCTCTTCTCATTTTAAACTACCAATCATTGAGCTTGTCAAAGTGCAACCTTCGGATGATTTAGAGACCTATAAATTTTTATGGAAGCTAAGAGAAGGCAGCTTTGTTGAGTCCGTACTTATCTGCTCTGGAGACAGACGCACTGTCTGCGTCTCCTCGCAAGTGGGCTGCCCTGCAAAATGCGCTTTTTGTGCCTCTGGCAAGCAGGGCTTTATCCGCAACTTACGCCCCGCAGAAATTGTAGAGCAAGTAGTACAAATTAACCGTTGGCTGCAAGAGAAGAATGAGCACGTCTCCCATATTGTTTACATGGGCATGGGCGAGCCGCTCAAAAATTACGACTCTGTTGTGCGCTCTATCCGCATTTTAAGCGATGAAAACTTTTTAAATATCTCAGAGCGCCGCATTACAGTTTCAACCGTTGGCATTGTAGAGGGTATCAAGCGTTTAGCGCATGAAGGCTTAAAGGTAAGCCTTGTCTTGTCGCTTCACGCCCCAAACCAACACATTCGTCAAAAGATTATCCCTTATGCGCGCAAATATCCATTGGATGACATCATGTCTGCAATGGACGAGTATGCAAAAAAGACAAAGCGCGACATCACTTTTGAATATACCCTCATTGCCGGCATCAACGATCATCCAGATCACGCCCATGAGCTTGCCCATCTCCTCCATGGATGGCAATGCACCGTCAATTTAATCCCTTATAACCCCATCCCCGGAGTTAAACTTCAAAGACCGGACAAAAAAGCGATCAAGCAGTTTCGTGCAGTGCTTTTTGGCTCTAAAATTGTCAACACTTGCCGCTACACCAAAGGCGATGACATCGCTGCCGCCTGCGGCCAGCTTGCCCTAAAAGAATCCAAACTCCAAGTCATTAAAGAAGACTAAAATGCAGTGCAATAATTTATAAACTTTCTTAATTAGACGATATTAAAGTTGATAATTTATTATTAATTATTAACTAATATATAATTATTTATAGATTATTGAATTTGCTTAGGAGAAAGATTATGTCATCTTCTAATGTTCAAGGTCCTAAAAATGAGCCATTCATCTCACAAAATCAAATTTCATCTTCACAATCTAGTGAAACTACTAGGAAAATAACTCCGGATAAAATCTCAAAACTGGATGTTTCTGGATTAGAGGGGCTTGGAGCTAAAATTGCCGTAAAAGCAGAAAGATTTTTAAACTTTCTTAAACTGGTAGGCGGATTTATCAATGCCCGTACAATTATGGCAGGTTCTTCCGTTAATTGGGATGTAAAGCGGCTTAAGGAAAGAAAACATAAAGAATTGGAAGCCATCGGAGCAGAGTCTATTACCTTAAAAAGTAAAACAGGCTGCAAAGTTGATGGTCATTATTTAAGCGCTACTGCCTTTATGAAACGCTTAGAAGAGCTTGGCGGTAAAAGACAAAACTTAGAACTTGAGATAGTAAACCCTCTTCTTAACAAAGGCAAAAAATGCGTCTTAGAAGTTAATGGATCTCCCATTGAAATGCATGAAATTGAAGTCAGTGAAGAAATGCGGGCTGGTAATCCATTGTGGACTTTTTTAGTCAAAAAGCAATTTGATGCTCTGTTAGGTAAAGCAACATTTATTTTTTGTACTCCAGAGGGAAAATTTTATTTAACAGATTTTGAAGGTTTGGAAAAAATTGTTAATGAAAAATTAATTGATATTACAGGCAAAACTATTAATATGTTTAAAAATGATGTTCAAATTAAAAATATTACCGAAAAAGAATCTCCTTTTGTTACAGAAACGTCATTTCCAGGTATTAAATTTGATAAAACAGTAGTGGACTGCAGCGAAATAAAAAATGTTTTAAAAAATTTAAAGTTATCCAATTCTACCTGGTCACTTGTTGAAACAAGTGAGGCTCTATTTATTACTCCAAGCGCTCATATAAGTCAGGTAAAATTAGCTTTTGAACCGGGTAATCACGTTAAGTTAATCGAAAAAGAGGCAAAACCGCTGGATGAAACCGCTTCAAGAGGTACCGTTTTATTGACAATGAATCAAACCAATATTTATGAGCAATATTCCCATGAAATGCTGACACTTGCTTTTGAAGGGGTAGATGTGATGATGTATAACAACCCCGGAAAAGGACTCAGCACAGGTTCTGCAGATATTGAAAATATCAATGCTTCAATTGAAGCAAGCTATCAGTACTTAAAGCATAGAGGCATTCCGGATGAAAAAATTTTAGCCAAAGGGCAATGCTTTGGGGCAGCACCTACTGCTTGGCTTGGTAAAAAGCATCCGCATCTCAACTTGATGATGGATCAAAACCCGGCAAATTTCTACGATATTGCGATAGCTAAAATCTATGAGATCGCAGATGAACTTGATGCTAAAGACCGCAATATTTTTATTAGATGGGCAGGCAAAATGCTGCGGGACAATTTTGTTATCAATGGAATCGCAAGAGCTCTTTTTAGCGGATACAACGTGGCAGATGATTTGCGTCACAATAAAGGGCATAAAATTTTTCACTTAGACGTTCCAGACAATGGCCTTGGCGGAGATGAACTTGTGCCAGAGCACCATCTTGCTCTTATGCTTAGCAATCTTCCAGAA
Organism: Parachlamydiaceae bacterium; assembly: GCA_035440845.1. GTDB lineage: Bacteria > Chlamydiota > Chlamydiia > Chlamydiales > Parachlamydiaceae > JBBSJT01. The sequence goes on from DAORNI010000037.1 coordinate 11,832, forward strand.
ACGCCTGATAGAAAAGTCGCTATTTCTATGAATCCGGGAGGCAAACATGTCACCGATTGGTGGCTGTCTCCAGAATCAAAAGAATCAGTTCTCACATTTTTAAAGCGAACAGGTATTAGCCGTTCTCTATTTGAATAGTTTGTTATTAAATTAATTATTATTATATAATATTATTGTGATTAATAATAGAGCTGTGAAACGGCGACAGAAAATTAAATGGGGTTTTAAGCATGGATGCCAACCTTGACAAAGTACATTCTCATTCCAGGTCAGTGCAAGCTGGCAGTCAGGTCGTGCCTCAAGAAAAAAATGAGGTGGTGGAGTCTAGAGATTGCAAAAAAGGACAAACGGTACGGGCAAAAGAAGATAAGAAATCGCATGAGTTTGGCACTGTTTCTTTGCTCTATCAAGAAAGGAGCAAAAAAGCTCCTAAATCCATTACCGTTCATTCTTTTAACAGGGATTTGGATTTAAGGTTTATTGCAAAAAGCGAAGAGCTTTTTTCTCGCTATGTGAAGATGCAAGCTGAGATGATACATCACGAAATTAAACAAGAGCGCGAAGCAAAGTACAACGAAGCAAAATGGCAGGCTATAAAAGAGATCTTCCATGCACAGCTTAATGAGCTCAATCAAAAAAAACAGCAAAAGAGAATTGAACCATGAGTCCAGTTTCTGGCTATTCTTTTAGAAGCTTTTTTATTTAGAATGTTTCTTTTTATAGACTTCTTTTCTATGGATAATGCGTACAGTTAAGATAAGCAATTTCTGGTCTTGGATGTTATAAACAATGCGATAATCAGCTTGTCGAATCCGAAAAAATCCTTTTTCTATCCTTTAAAGAGATTCAACACCCTCTGGTCTTGGATTTTTATCCTTCAATACGCTCAAATATTAGCTCTCTTATGTCTTTTGGAATGAGTTTTAATTGCCGTTTTGTGCGAAGAGCAAAATCAATCGTATAAGCTTTAAGCATGTTATTTTAAAGTCCCATCCGTTTTTTCATCTTGTCAAAAGAAATAGACCCTTGCTTTTTCACTTCTTCTAAGGCTAATAGTCCCTCATGCATATCTTGTTCATCTTCTAGTTTTTGCAAGATATTTTCAATGACTTGCCATTCATCAATTGAAATAATAATCGCCATTTCTTTGTTATGACGGGCGATTTTGTAGCGGTTGTGATTATAAGCAACCCTATTAAGAATTTCTGCCATATGATCTTTGATTTCTTTACAAGAAACAGTTTTTGTATGATTCATATAAATCTCCTTTAAAAAAAAGACATAATTACCTAAATGACATTATGTGCAAAATGGACTATTTTTTCAATAAGTTTGATTTTATTGGCAAATGCCCATAAAATTAAACTATGTTTTTTGAAATTTCCAAATTAGATCTCTTTCCACTCTCGCCTGGTGTTTATTTGATGAAAAATGCCAAGGGAGAAATTCTTTACATTGGCAAGGCTAAAAATATCAGGCAGCGGGTGCGGCAATATTTTGCCTTGGCAGACGAGCGAGAGATGATTCCCTATTTGATCAATCAAGTGGTGGACATTGAAACGCTTGTGGTCTTTTCTGAAAAAGAGGCTTTATTATTAGAAAATAATTTAATCAAGCAGCATCGCCCCAAGTATAATGCCCTTTTAAAAGATGATAAGAGCTATATCGCTTTAAAGGTAACTAACCAGTCCAAATGGCCGCAGGTGCAAATTGTGCGCTATAGGGGCAAGCCAAAAGCAGACGGCCTCTATTTTGGCCCCTATACCAGCGCTTATGCTGCAAGAGAGACGTTAGACCTCATACAAAAGATTTTCCCTTTAAGGCAGTGCTCCGACCAGGAATTTGCAAGAAGAACGCGCCCTTGCATTTTGCATGGGATGAAGCGCTGCATTGCCCCATGCGTCAATTTATGCACAAAAAAGGAGTATGACGGTTTAGTTGCGGGCGTCATTAAATTTTTGAAGGGGCAAGACCGCGAAGTATTGGCAGACCTTTATAAAGAGATGGAAAAACAAGCAGAAGATTTAAAATTTGAGCGGGCAGGGGAACTTTTATTGATCATCCGGCAGATTGAAAAGACACTCGAGGGGCAAACGGTCGATAAGCCTTTAGGACTAGATATGGATGCTTTGGCCATCTGCCGGCAAGGAGATGAGGTGATGCTTAGCAAGCTCCTTTTTAGAAGCGGAAAATTGATGGGGCAAGAGCTTTTTAATTTTGAAAAGATTGCAGATGATGACAAAGGGCTTTTGGAATCCTTTTTATTGCAGCACTATGCAGAAAAAGAAGAATTGCCACATGAAATTTTATTGCCAGTTGCGCTGGAGAGTGAAGCATTGTCTGAAATACTTTCTACCGGAAAAAAGCGGAAAGTGTATGTATTGACCCCGCAAAAAGGAGAAAAGAAGAGTCTTCTTGAGATGTCTAAAATGAATGCAGAAGCTGCTTTTAAAAAAGAAAAAGATGCCAAAATAATTCGTGAAAACACTTTGGCAGAGATGAGAGAACGCTTTTCTTTAAAGCGCTTTCCAGAGCGCATTGAATGCTTTGACAACTCCCATATTGCAGGGGCATTTCAGGTCTCTTCTTTAGTTGTTTTTATTGACGGATTAAAGAGCAGTAAAAACTACCGCATGTATAAAACAAAAGCTGCAGCTCTTGGTGATGACTATTCTGCCATGCAAGAGACACTGACAAGGCGCTTTAAGCGGGCAAAAGAAGAAGATGGCGTAATGCCAGACCTGTTAATTATTGATGGAGGTAAAGGGCATCTCAACATTGCCTTAAAGGTGCTGCAAGAGCTTGATGTGGTGACGGTGGATGTTATTGGCGTTGCAAAAGAAAAGGGCAGGCACGACAAAGGCATGACAGAAGAGCAGGTCTTTTTGCCGGGTGTCAAAGATCCAATCCTTCTTAAAAACAATTCTAAGGTGCTTTTCTTGTTGCAGCAGATCCGCGATGAGGCACACCGTTTTGCACTTAGTTTTCATAAAAAGCTAAGATCCAAATCGCTTGTTAAAAGTGAGCTTGATGCTTTAGAAGGGATTGGTCCAAAAAAGAAGATGCTGCTTTTGCGCCATTTTGGCAGTGTGAAGAGGTTAAGACAAGCAACACGTGAAGAACTTGAGCTAGTAAAAGGGCTCTCAAAAAGCAATATTGAAGTACTTTTGCTATTTATTGAGAAAAATTTATAAATGGACAACATATAGTCCATTTTGCTGCTGTCCATAATGTCCAAGTGTTTTTTTTAAAAAAAAAGAGGTTGCGAAGAATTGGAGCATCTAGTAGAATGGGCGCTTCTAATGAGGCATTAGCTCAGTTGGTTAGAGCGCCACGTTGACATCGTGGAGGTCAGCTGTTCGAGTCAGCTATGCCTCATTTAATTTTTTCTTCTAATTAGTTTTCTTTTCATGCATCAAATTTCTTTAAAATCGATCAGACAGATAGCAGCTGAAGTTTTGGCTTATGCAGTATCGGAGCTATTTCCTGGAACCAAACTTGTCAAAGGCTCTGCCTCTGATCTTGGATTTTATTACGATTTTGTTTTAGATGTTCCTTTAAGTAAAGAGACTTTAATCCTTATTGAAGAGCGCATGCGCGGGATTTTTAAAGAATTTTTAGAGATTGAACAATTAGAGATGATGCGCGAAAACGCGGTTCAATTTTTTCTTCATCACGGCCAGCCATTTAAAGCACAAGAACTTGAAAATTTTGAAGAAAATATTGTACCCATCATTAAAATAGGCGCTTTTTATGACGTGGCAAAAACTGCTTTTACCGATTTAAAATTGGCAGAGGCCTTTAAGCTCCAATCTGTTGAAAATAAAATCATTTCTTT
>DAORNI010000037.1:15689-16902 GCA_035440845.1 Parachlamydiaceae bacterium
TACGACCAAAACGGGAAGAGACAGTACGAAAAATTAAAAGTGCTGCGTATTTCGGGGGCTGCTTCTTCTGATAAAAAAGAATTAAAAAATTTTTTAAAGAAACTGGAAGCGGCAAAAAACAAGGATTACTGCACACTTGGTGTTGAAATGGGACTTTTTGCAGCAGAACTTGCCTCTTTCAAGGAAACAGCAAAATGCTGGCTGCCAAAAGGGCAGTTTATAAAAGAAAGATTATTAAATTTCTTAAGAATAGAAAATGAGAAATCAGGGTTTAAGGCTGTCTCCACCCCGCGAATTGTAAAGAAAATATTTGCAAATAATTTTGACCTGCCTGTTGAGATCGAGGGCGAAGAGTATGCTTTGGCGGAAGAAAAATTAAAACTGCATGCTCTTTTATATCGAGCAGAAAAAGATCTTTTGCCTGTCCGCTACTTTGAAATGGCCGAAGATGCAGAGTATGCTACTTGTTTTTGCAGGGAAGATCAAGCAGATGGAGAGCTCATTTCTTGCTTGCAATTGATTGATAAAATAGCTAACATGCTAGGTTTTGAGTACCGCTATGTTTTAAATAGGGGAAAAGTAAAAGGTAGTAGTAAAAAAATATCTGAACGGCTTGAAAAAGCGCTAAATAGTCTGAAATTGGAATTTGCCGTTGACAAAGAGGCGGCTAATGAGTATATTAATACCATTCCTGTTGCAGGGGTCAGCGGTTCGTCCATTGAATTGGAAGTGTGCGATGTATTTAAGCGAAAATGGTGCATTTCGTCGTTACAGATAATAGAAAAAAATGAGCAGACTGCAAATTGCCAAGCTCCTGTAACGATTAGCCGAGTTTTTAAATCGCTTGAACAATTTATTGCTCTTTTAATTGAGCGCCATAATGGTCTTTTACCTTTATGGTTAGCAGAAACTGAAGTGATTGTTTTGCCAATAGCTGAAAGAAACATCTCTTATGCAAAAGAGATTGAAAGCCAGCTAAAAGAAGCTAATATAAGAGTCTTGCTAGATGAGAGCTTATTAAAGCTTGGTGAGAAAATACAAAAGGCAGAAAGAAAAAAAATCCCTTACATGCTGATTGCAGGGGATAATGAAAAAAAGAATGGCACTGTTGCAGTCCGCGCTTTTTCTCAAGAAAAAGATGCAGCTCCAGTTCAGTTAAGTTTGTTTCTAAAGCAACTAGCGCAAGAAAGAAGCATTTAAGCCATTGTAATGA
>DAORNI010000038.1:0-2931 GCA_035440845.1 Parachlamydiaceae bacterium
TTTCTTGAAATTCAAGGAATTTTTCAAGGGTGAGTTTTGCAATTTTTTTCGAAAGCCAGGTTTTCACCCTTCTTGAGAAAAAAAGTGTAAAAATCGCGAGAAAAAAAACTTAAAATTTGAGAAAAGAAATTAGAAAACTCAGGTTTTTAAGGCCTTTAGAGCGTGTCTTTAATTGTTAATAGCTTACTCACCTTACGCACAAACTTATGTATGTCGGCCTTTCAGACCTGACAATATGACATACTGAACGAAGGTCTAAAGTCAAAATAAGCCAATAGCTATAAGGCCTCAAAGGCCGACATATAGTCATTTCTATTTACTTTTATTTGCGCAAGAGGCGTTTTACAATCTTGCTTCCCCTTAATCCGATCATCATGGCAGAGCCTGTTGTATTGGCATCTGGAACTACCGGGCAGATGGAGTTGTCGAAAACAAAAAGGTTCTTTGTGCCATAAACAATACCATTTCCATCGACCACGCCTCCTTGATTAAGAGGAGCCATTTTGCAATGGGAGACAAAATGGTGTATGTCAAGCGAAAGATTGCTGTTATTTTTTACATATTCCTCAACCACTGCGTCGTTATATCCAGAAAAGATGACGAGATTGATAGGATCGCTTAAAATCGGTTTAAAATAAGGAGAAGGAAAGGGATATAAGATGTCGAACTGGTCTAAAAGGGCGTGGATATAGACCGAGACGGCATCTTTCATATTCTGTAAATCTGTAGGATTTTTATAAAAACCATCATCTGCTGCTGCTATTTGGAAGGAGTTGTCGCTTTGAATAGTGACGCTGCCCTCGCTTACCGGATTTAAAAGGTCAAATCCTATGACGACCAAAGGAGGTGTTGATCCAGTAGCTGGGATATATTCGAATAAGATCTGCAGCATTCTTGGATCGCTGGAAGTTCCACCTACTGCCGGCAAATAAGCATTATTGATTGTAAATGCGTAAGAGGCTCCAGGCGGTATGCCGTTAAGTGCCGGATCTGCTAGCATCGTCACAAAAATAAGTGGATGATTTTGCAGATGTTTTCCAACGTTCTCGTTGATGAAAAAAGGTTTGACCCCTGCATTTTTCAGAGCCTCTTTTGGGCCTATACCAGAGAGCTGCAATAGCTTGCTGCTATTGATGCCGCTTGCTAAAATAACTGCTTTTTTAGCTTTTGCTTTAAAGACTTGTCCATCTTTTAAATATTTTACTTTTTTGGCACATCCATTTTTATTGAATATGACTTTTAAAACTACTGAATTAAAGAGCATGCAGAGTTTGTGCCCATTGATTCCTTGGCCTTCTTTTGTCATCACCTGATCATTTAAATAGGCCGTTGCACTGCTGACCCTTTTAGTTCCTGTAGAGTCGATAAACCACTGAGCCCTTGGGTCTATGCAATTTTCTACGCTTGGATCATTGTAATCGACTACGGTTGGAATTCCAGGAAACGCTGCTTGAGATGCTGGCAATAAGACTTGAGAGGTGACTTGGGATATTGTAGGTGTTTGTTGGATGTGGACTAGACCTTGTGTTCCTCTCTCTCCTGGCGTAATTGTTAACCCACTAAAGCTTTCAAGCTGTCGAAAAGTTGCTAAAATATTGGCAAGGCTCCAATTGGGGCTGCCAGAAATCCCTTCCCAGCGCGAGTATACAGCATTTGATCCGCGGCAATAGTACAATCCATTGATGGATGAACCACCACCCAAAAGCATCCCTGTTGTCCAATCGCTTGTGCGGCCATTGAGTCCTGCCATTGGCAGCGTCTGGTTCCATCCTGGCCAAAAATATTTAGCTTTACCAGTTCCTGCCAATAAAAAAGCCGGAAGACCAACAGCCTGTATTGCAGGATCGCTTGTTAAATTTTGCCCTCCCTCTATTCCAATGACTGAAAATAGACCATCCTTTGACAGCTCGCTCATCAAGATGCAGCCGGCTGCGCCACCGCCAATGACGATGATATCAGCCTCAAGTTCATTTCCAGACATTTTACACTGGTAAGGGGGACAAGGACTGCTAAAGAGGTTAGTTGTGGTAATGATTAAAACAAGAATGGCAATAACTAAGTGTTTCATGATTGGTTTTCCCCGGAAAAGATTCACTACCAATAACAAAATTTAACACTTTTAGAAAATAAAAATTTTAATTTAAATCACTATAACAATTTCTTTTATCTTTTCTATCCTACGGATCGCTTGGGCATCGGTAGGATAGATCTATTAAAATAGGGATTTGAAGCTGTTTGGAAAGTGGTAGATAATATCTGATGCTGTCATGCAGTAGGAAGTTTTTTCTTCAGCTGCAGCTTCCCCTGCAATGCCATGTAAAAAGACACCAAGAAGCGCAGATTCATGACATGTCAAGCCTTGAGCTAGTAAAGAGGCAATCAAGCCTGTCAACACATCGCCACTGCCAGCTGTTGCCATTCCAGGATCGCCTGTGACATTGATATAGATGGGAAGACCTTTTTGAAAAATAAAGGTAGGACCCCCTTTTAAAACAAGGGTGACTTCTTTTTCTTCAGCAAATTCGTGGCACATTTTAATAAATTTTAAATCAAGAGGCATAGGAGATGCAGCTTTTAACAGACGCTCCATTTCTCTTTTATGAGGAGTCAAGATGCTATTTTTAGGAAGCGCGATCTTATTTTCTGCTAAAATATTAAGTGCATCCGCATCAAAAACTACCGGTTTTTCAATTTTTGGGATGATTTTTTTTAAGAAATTGGCGGTTTTTATATCCCTTCCCATGCCAGGCCCCACAAAGGCAGCAGAGGCGCTGTTTAAAAGTTCCAGCACGGCTTTTTTTTCTTTCATCTCATAAGGAATTTTGATCAGCTCATAAGGGCTTTTCATTAATTCTTCTGTAATATCTTTTTGGTGCAAAAGTTTGACAATGCCGCTTCCAGATGCAAGCGCTGACCAGGACGATAAAAGAG
>DAORNI010000038.1:2952-12522 GCA_035440845.1 Parachlamydiaceae bacterium
CCCCTGTCATCCCTTTTGAGCCTGCAAGTCCTACTACAAATCCCGCTTCATATTTATTGCGGTTTCTTTTTATGGGTGGTAGAAACTGCTTGACCAAAGAAAGATCCAGCATTTTAAAATCCGTTTTTGCCTCTGCTATATATTTTTCAGGAAGACCAAAGTCTACATAGCGCAATTTGCCAAGACAGTTCCAGCCCTCATTTAAAAAGAAGCCGATTTTGGGAAGGCCTAAAAAGGCAGTTTCTTTTGCATGGATTGTTTCTTTAGAAGCTTTTCCTGTATCTCCATTTAATCCAGAGGGTATGTCTATAGAAATGATGGGAAGCTTTGAGTGGTTGGCTTTAAAAATAATGGAAGAGATGGGCTCTTTGATTTCCCCTTTAAAGCCGGTGCCAAAAATGCCGTCGACGATAAGTCCGTTCAAGGGCAGTGCAAATTCATCTAAAAAATTGACCTCTCTTATAAGGCCGCCTAAATTAAAAAATTTCGTTTGGTTCATTTGGCAAAGGGGAGAGCACTCTTTAAAAGGAAAAAGCTGAAAAGCATCGACGCTATAGTCCATGTTGAGAAGATGAATGCCAGCAGTATAAGCATCTCCTGCGTTGTTTCCTTTGCCGCAAAGAAGGATGACTTGCTTTTGAAGGTCGTTTCTTTCGATGAAGCTATGGACAAGCCGTGCGATATTGACACCCGCCTCTTCCATGAATTCAGTGTCTAAAGACCCTTCAGAAATTGCCTTAGACTCCATATTTGCCATTTGCGTTGAAGAGATCACTTTCATAGATGCTCCTTTTTGATTTCCCGTTCCATCAAATAAGAAACAGCATCAGATGGGGTCATTTTGCTGTAGATGATCTGATAAATGGCTTCAGCAATCGGCATTTCCACTTTAACACTTTTTGCAGCCTGAAGAGCTGAAATGCAAGTGTAGGCACCCTCCACTACCATCTGGATTTTTTCTTTTGCTTCATCTGGCGTCAATCCTTCTGCTAAAAGAAGACCGAATTTATAGTTCCTGCTAAGGACAGAGCTGCATGTCACGCAAAGGTCTCCCATTCCAGAAAGCCCATTTAAAGTGTCTGGTTTTGCACCCTTTGCAATAGCCAGTTTCCGCATTTCATGCAAACCTCTTGTCATAAGAGCTGCTTTTGCGCTATAGCCAAGACCCAAGCCCTCAGAAATGCCGCAGGCAATGGCAATGATATTTTTTAAAGCGCCTCCATAAGAGACACCGACGATATCGCTATTTGGATAGACCCTGAAAGTTTTTGTTGTAAATAGATCGCATACTATTTGCATGGTATTTGGGCTAAAGCTTGAGCCGACAACTGAGGTCGGTAATTTTTTGACCACTTCGCTAGCATAGCTAGGGCCGCTTAAAAACCCGATCTTTTCCCGTGAGTTTTCTCCTAAAATTTCAATGATCACTTCCGGCAAAATAAGTCCGGTTCCCTGTTCAATACCTTTAGATGTTAAAATGATGGGACAGTTTGGCACCTCAATTGCCTTTACTTGTTCAAAGACTGGTCTTAAACCAGCTGAAGTGACAGATTCTACAAGGACATCTGCTTGATGAAGGGCTTCTTTTAAATCTGTCGTCACATGCATTTGATCATGGATTTTAGCTCCTTTTAAAAAAGGATGCTCTTTTGAGGCGTTCAAATCTTTTGCAAGCTCTTCTTTTGTTGTCCAGGAAATAACGCTGTAGCCTTTTGATGCCAGCAGCGAGGCTAAAGAAAATCCCCAGCTTCCAGTTCCAAGTACGCTAATTTTCATTTTTTTAAGGCTCTATATAATGTTTTTGAGGAATTGTTTTTTTTTTCCATTTTTCAATCAGTTCTTTTGTTGGATAATAAAAATCTTGTGCAATTTCAAAAGGCGTTAAAACAGCTGCATCGCTTGTTGTGATCTTGCGCATTATCTTAATGTCTTTTGTTTCCATATCATGCTGTACCGTTTTTAGGCTATCTCTGCCCGCTTTATTTTTAAGAGGAGAAAAGCACTCTTGTCTTGGATATTCGATTAGTAAAATATTTTTTGCAAAGCTAAGGACATCAAAAATAAACCTCTCAAATTTCCACCCTTTCAAATGCGTTTTAGAAACTTGCTTAAATGCCTTATGTAAAGGCATTTCCTTTTCATGGGCAGCAGCTTTTCGAATAAAGTCCATTGAAAAAGAAAAGAGGCTGATATTTGCAAAGGGATAAAGCAATTCTCCTTGATTGTTTTTTGTAAATCTTTCATTTTCAGATATTTCAGAGTATTCAATGACAGAAATATGCCCGTCTTTTTTCCCTAAGACACCTACATTTTCTTTTGGATCTTCCCGTTTGATGCATTTTATAAGAACATCTTGCTTTTGGCTAGATTGAAAAAAAAGCAGCTTTTCATCGAAAGGATCTGCCAATGGATTGTCAATCAAGACATAATTGACAAACTGCACCCCATTTTTTAGCCACTTTTCAAAGATGCCGCTATCAAAAAACTGCTTTAGCGAGCTCCCATTGCCATCTGCACCTTTGGCAATAGAAAAGGGATTGGTCAAAAAGAGGTTTCCTTCCTCTGTTAACATCGGCAAGCTCTTTTGAGTAAAAAAATAAATTTGATTTTTAAATAATCCAAAATAGTCGTTTTCTTTAAAAAATTCTTCTGTCTCTTTTCTGTTTTCTTCTGATGTCATGATCGCAAGAGGAAGAAGCCTTTTAGCTAATTTTCCAGCAGCTATTGTTTTTTCAGCAAAAATTTGGAAAAGGCTTTTCTTTTTAACGGGTGAAACTAAATAGAGGCCTTTTGGTCCTTCAAATTCAAGCCTTGTCCCTTGACCGCCAGCTACAAGCAGACAGCCAATTTTGCCCTCTTCCAGCATTTTTCTTGCTTCTTCATCAGGCAAAATGAACTCGCTTTGAACAGCACTGTCACATGGAGCAATTTCTGGCTTTTTCTCTTCTTTTTGAAAAACTAAAGCTTGCTGCTTTTTAAACAGGGCAGCATCAAGCTTGTCGATTTGATTTAAAAGCATCTCTTTTTTGATTTTTGACAAAGAATCAAAAAAAGCTAAAATATGCTCTTGCTTAATGGCTTTTAATTTTTCAAAGGCTTGGTTATAGTCCATATTCTATAACTTACCTGAATTTCTTCAATTTTACAAAAAAAAATAGACTTCTTTCGAAATTTGCTTTATTTCAATAGTAATACCAATTAACAGTTTATTTAAAGATGGCAGAAACTAATTTGACAGATTTATCCGAAAAAGCTCAAAAGGCAGCCAACCAATTTCTTGCAGTAAAAAATGAGATTGCAAAAGTGATTGTTGGGCAAAAAGAGATGGTCGAAAGCATTTTGATTGCTGTTTTGACAGGGGGCCATATTTTGCTAGAAGGTCTTCCTGGGCTTGCCAAAACTTTGGCTGTGACAACTTTTGCAAAAACTGTCTCTGCAGAGTTCAAGCGTATTCAATTTACGCCAGATTTACTACCAGCTGATTTGATTGGGACTTCTATTTATAATCAAAAGGAATCGGTTTTTACGATTAGTAAAGGTCCTATTTTCACAAATATCTTGCTTGCCGATGAAATCAACCGGGCGCCGGCAAAAGTGCAATCTGCTCTTTTAGAAGCGATGCAAGAGGCTCAAGTCACCATTAGTGGAGAGTCTTTTGCGCTTGCAAAGCCTTTTTTAGTGCTGGCGACTCAAAACCCGATCGAACAAGAGGGAACTTACCCGCTTCCAGAGGCGCAAACAGACCGCTTTATGCTAAAAGTTAAAATCGGCTATCCAAGTTTTGAAGAAGAAAAAACTATTTTAGAGCGCATGGGAAAAATTGAGGGGACACCCTCTGTTTCCCCTATTATCAAAGCGGAAGAAATTTTAGAGGCCAGGCGGTTTGTTGATGCCATTTACGTCGATGATAAAGTTGCAGAATACATTTTAAATATTATTTTTGCGACAAGGGAGCCAAAAAAGTATGGAGTTGATATTGAAGGACTCTTGATGTTTGGAGCTTCTCCAAGAGCTTCTATTGCTTTAAAAAAGGCAGCAAAAGCACACGCTTTTTTAGAAGGAAGGGCTTTTGTGACACCCCACGATGTCAAACAACTAGCTCACGATGTTTTACGGCATCGGTTAAGGCGCTCTTATGAGGCAGAAGCTGAAGATATTACTTCAGATTCCATCATCGACCGCATTTTAAGTACCCTTTTAGTGCCATAAATAGACTTTTTTTGAAACCTGCTTTAATTGGAAAACCGAACAGGTTTTGAATAGATTTTACGAAAAAGATATCGAAAGATATTGTTTTAACAATTAAATGGGGTTTTAAAAGAAGTCTAATATTATGGCACACGCTCCTGTTGCCCTCATTAAAAAAGTAAGAAAGATCCAAATCATAACCTCCAGGCTTGCAAAAGATCTGCTGGCAGGCGCTTATCTTAGCGCCTTTAAAGGCAAGGGAATGGAATTTGAAGATGTTAGGCTTTATCAAAATGGAGATGAAGTGCGCGACATTGACTGGAAAGTTACTGCAAGGATGAATCAGCCTTATGTAAAAAATTTTAGGGAAGAGCGCGAGATCAATGTCACGCTGGCAGTGGATATTTCAGGTTCAGAAAATTTTGGAAGCACAGATCAGTTAAAAGCGGATTTTATTGCAGAAATTGCTGCTCTCATTGCTTTTTCTGCGATTAAAAATAATGACAAAGTAGGCCTTATTTTATTTTCTGATGAAGTAGAAAAATATATCCCTCCAAAAAAGGGTGTCCGTCATGTGCTCCACCTTATCTTAGAACTATTGTCTTATTCACAAAAATCTAAAAAAACCGATATTGGCAATGCCCTTGAATTTATTGGGAATATTTCTAGAAAATCGGGTGTTTATTTTTTGATTTCTGACTTTATAGATAAAGATTTTTCTAAAGAAGCTGCCCTTATTGCAAAAAAATGCGATCTGATTGCCATTAGCTTGACAGATCCGCATGAAATTAAGTTGCCAAAGCTCTCCCTTGTGGAATTATCAGGGCTAGAAAAAGAAGAGACAAAAATTGCAGATTTTTCTTCGGCCTATTTGCAACAAGAGTATGAGAAAAAAGCAGAACTTAGAATTGCTGCCCTTAAATCCTTGATGGGAAAAATCAATGCCGGCTTTATCGATATCAGGACAGACAGTCCCTATTTAAAAGAAATCATCAAGTTTTTTAAAATCCGCGGGAAAAAGAGACGATGAAAGCATTAGACTTCTTACAAAGGTCCATTTGTTCATTAAAAAGTCTATTTTTATTGTTGCTACATATGGGAGCTTTTCTTCTGCTGGAAGCAGATGAGAGCGTTGAGAAGTATAAAGGAGAGCCTGCCAGTTTTTTAACCTTTTCTTCTCATTTTCCTATTGAAATGGATGCTTTAAATGAAGAGGTTGTTAAGAGAGAAGAAAAGGAGTTATTTTCTCGCAACATGCAAAGCCAAGAAGAAAAAAGCTTGCCTTGGCAAAAAATTTTTTTAGGCATGATGGCATTTTTTGGTTTTTTTGCTTTGAGGTATTGGTCAAGACCAGTTTCAGAAAAAGCATTAGAGAATAAAAAGACAGTACAAGAAGAAACAAAATTGCAGCTAAAAGAGTTACAGCTAAAAAAATTGCCCTCAGAAGTCTATTATAGAGAGCTTTCTTTTATTTTTCGCACTTTTTTAGAAAGACGTTATGGCATTCATGCTCCAAAAGAGACAACAGAAGAGTTTTTAAAAAAAATAGAAAATGGTGAAGAGTTTGCTTTTTTAAGGGAAAAAGATTTAAAGATTTTTTTAAATTTTTCAGACCTTGTGAAATTTAGTGGCACACCTGCTACTTTGGAAGAACAAAAAAAAGCTTATCAAACTGTTTTAGAAGTTGTTGAAAATAGGAATTAAAAATGAATTTTTTTAAAGAAGCTAAAAGACGCAACGCATTACTTTTTAATTTAAGTGCCGTATTAAGTTTTTTGTTTTTGCTTTTTATTGCGACCTTTTGGGTGTGCGGGAGCCCACCAGTTGCTGAAATTTGCTATTGGTTAAAGCCGTTTAAATTTTCTCTTTCTTTTGCTGTTTATCTCTTTACACTCGGTTGGTTGATGGAATATTTAAAGCCAGTAATTGGAGAAAAGCGCATAAAAGTTTTGAGTGTTGCCATTGCTTTTCTAGTTGTGATTCAGATGCTGGCCATTTTTTTGCAAAGCATCAGATATTCCAAAAGTTTTGCCTATTTTGAACTGTCTGAAGAAACAGCAGAGGGTCTGTCCTCTCTCTTTCATCTGATTGGCGATACTGTTATTTTAATGACAAGCGCTCTTATTGTCTATATTGCAGTTCAATTTTTTAAAGCTGTTCCTTTAAAACCAAGCTCATATTTGCTTAGCATCCGGGCAGGATTTACCATATTTATCTCCAGCTGCCTTTTAGGGCTGTTTCTGCTCATGCATTACGGACAAGTCCCTCCAGATCATGAAAGCTTTGGCCTGCCCTTTATACAATCTAATTCTGTAAGAGACCATCTGATTTCGATTCACTTTTTTGGCATCCATGCTTTGCAATTTCTTCCCGTTATGGGCTTTTTTCTTAAAGAAAAAATTGCCTATTATACGGTCAATTTTATTCTTTTTGGATACCTTGCAAGCACTCTCTATTTTTTAATTAAAGCTTTTTAATTAAAAACTCTCTGTACAGGACAATTTTTGCTGTCGCCATATTCATGGCTTGGCATTATATAGTCGTTTAAATTTAAACGACTATATGTATTTATTTCTTGGAGTTGGAATTATTGCGTGCAAGCAAAGTATTGCTCAAGGCCGGCAGAGTCTGGCTTCATGCTTTTTTTGCCTGCGCTCCAGTTTGCAGGACAGACTTCACCGTGTGTTTGCACAAAGATGAGAGCATCTAGCAATCTTAAAACTTCATCGACAGATCTGCCAAGAGGTAGATCGTTTATTGATTGATGACGGACAATGCCTTGCTTGTCGATCAGAAAAAGGCCACGGTAGGCAATGCCGGCATCAGAATCAAGGACGCCATATTGCTTTGCAATTGTCTTGTTCAAATCAGCCACAAGCGGGTAATCAATGCCTTCAATACCGCCTTTTTGCTTGGGCGTGTTCAGCCAGGCAAGGTGGCTGTAGGCACTGTCTACGGAGCAGCCCACAACTTGCGTTCCTCTTTTTTCAAATTCTTCTAATTTCTCTTGAAAAGCATGCAGTTCTGTTGGGCAGACAAATGTAAAATCGAGCGGATAGAAAAATAAAACAGTGTATTGCCCTTTTAGGCTTCTTAAAGAAAAATCGCAGATGCTTTTTTCAATGACAGCTTTAGCTTGAAAATCGGGTGCTTCTTTTCCAATTAACAGATCCATTTTTTAACCTCCAAAGATTTGTTCCGCATTTTTGAGCCAACTTTCGGCTCCTATAGTTGTTTTGCTACCATGCCCTGGATAAACGACAGTCTCTTTTGGCAGCTTTTCTAATTTTTGAAGGGATTCCCACATTCTTTTTTGTTCTGCTGTTGGAAAGGAGAGGTTGCCAATAGAGCCTTTAAAGAGCGTATCACCAGAAATAAGTATCTTGTTTTCTTCGTTGTAGAGACAAATGCCGCCTGGAGTATGGCCTGGGGTGTGGATAACTAAAAAATTCAAGAGGCCGACCGAGATTTTATCTCCTTCGTTCAAAAAGCAGTCAGGATCTGCTCTTTCAATGGCAATCCAGCAGGGAAGCTGATCTGAGCCAGGATCTTTTAAATTACCTTCATCTTCTTTGTGGATATAGATAGGAATGTTATAATGTTTTTTTAATTTAGCAGCATCTGCAAAATGATCCCAATGAGAATGTGTTAAAACAATTTTATCGGGACTCAAATTGGATTCTTTTAAAAAACGGACGATGGCATCAAAAGAATCTGGAGAGGGATCGATGATGACAGCTAACCTGGAGTTTTCACAAGCGATGATATAAGCATTTGTTTGAAAAGGTCCAGATGGAATCGCCTTAATGATCATTTTAAATTTGAATGGGTATGTAAAACTTGCACTGGAGAGGGCTTGAACCTCTAACCTCCCGGTTCGTAGCCGGGTACTCTATCCAGTTGAGCTACCAGTGCGTGAGAAGTCAACATTATTCTCTATTTGTCTACTTTTAATCAAGAACAAAAAGCAAAATTTTGCTATTCTTTAAAAATGGACACATTAGACCCTTCTCAAATAGCCTTTGAGAAAAAAAAGGCACAAATTAAAAAAAAACTTCAAAGAGAAATGAAGCGGATTTTAAAAACCCGCGAAAATTTTGAAGAGTCATTAAAAAAGGCTCATCTTTTTGAAGAAAAGAGACATGAGGGAGATCTTTTAAAGACTTATTTTCAGAAATTAAAAAGAGGGATGGACGTTGTCACTGTTTTAGACTGGGAAAAAGATCAAGAGGTCAAGATCAAACTTGATCCTTTATTGGAGCCAAAAAACCAAGTCGCTTCCTTTTTTAAAAAAGCCAAAAAATTAAAGCTTAGTATTCCGCATCAACAAAGACAGATCATCAAGCTCACCGAAAAATTAGGATCTATTTCAAAAGAACTAGAAAATTTAGAGCTTTTGACGACGTTAAAAGAGTTAGAATCCCTTTATCCTGTAAAAATTAAAGAAAAACAGGAAAAACCACAGCCTTACAGGGAATTCATTTCTGATACAGGGTTCAAAATTTTAGTTGGCAGAAATAGCCGGTGCAATGATGCCCTCACTTTTCAATATGCAAAAGGAAATGACTTATGGCTGCATGTGAAGGATTATCCTGGCTCTCATGTTGTGATTGTAAGAAGAAAAGGGCAAGAAATAGACCAGGCAACAATCGCTCAAGCTGCCGGGCTTGCCTGTTTTTATAGTAAAGCAAAAGATGCTCCTTATGCAGAAGTCTGCTTGACAGAGTGCAAATATGTCTCTCGAATTGGTAAAAAGAGGGATGGCAAAGTGCAGATCAGCAAACAAAAAACAATCCTACATACTCTTGGGTATGTATAGTCGTTTAAATTTAAACGACTATATGAGCATGATTGTTAATCGACGAACCTGTAGCCGACACCGCGCACGGTTTTGATGGAGTGGAAGTTTGGCCCTAGTTTTTTTCTTAAAGAGGCAATATGGACATCGATGTTGCGATCCACGATAAAAGCATCGCTGTTTTGGATATCATCTAAAAGGTGATTTCTTGTTAAAACTTTTCCCTTATTGATAATAAGCCTTTTCAATATAGAGAGTGTAAGAGGGATGACCGTATGGTCTTTTCGCAAAATGTAGTGGTCTGTTTCCAGTGAAAATGCACCAAATTCCAATATTTTAGGATGCTTGCTTGGAAGTTCCATTTTTCTTCTTAAGATCGCTTTTACGCGCGAAAAAAGTACTTTTGGAGAAAAAGGTTTTACGACATAATCATCTGCCCCAAGCTCAAGACCAAGGATGATATCAATCTCTTCGTTTTTTGCTGAAATAAAGACAAGGGGGGTGTCCTTTAATTCTTCGTTGTTTCTTATTTTACGGCAAATATCAAGTCCACTAAGGCCTGGCAATTCGCTGTCTAAAATCAC
>DAORNI010000038.1:12537-16860 GCA_035440845.1 Parachlamydiaceae bacterium
TTCCTTTTCGATTGCCTGATAACCGTTAAGGCCGTCTGATTCCACAAAGACTTTATAGCCGGAGATTTCGCCCTGCAGTTTGATGATAGCTGCCTCTTCTTCCTCATCTTCTATTAAGACAATTTTAAGCTTTTGCATAAACCTGCCTCTTTATAAACCTTTAATTTTATTAAATCAGATTTATCTATTAAAATATAGTATATTTTTATTGATTCTTAATAAATTTTTTAATATAGTTGTGACATAAAGGATTTTTTAATGATGAATAACTATAAAAAACAATTTATTCTTTTGCTACTTGTCGCTTTGGCCATTTTCGGCTTTGCTGCTTTGTGGCCAACTAAAAATAAAAATTTCAAAGCTTTTGAGTTTTTTAAAGAATCTAATTACAAAATGGCCTCTAACTATGCCGCCCAATCCCCGCTTCTAGAATCTTATATTTTAAGGGAGAGTAAAAGCCTTGAAGCTTCCAATTCAAAATTAAAAAAAGTTTTAAAAGAAGCAAATGGCAAAGAATTATTCGAAATCAGGCTTAATTTAGCATTGAATGCCTATTTGGCAGGAAATATATCTTCTTTTCATACAGAAATGGCCAATTTAAGAAAGCTTGAAAATACTCATGGACAGTTTACCCAAAAACTTCCCTATTTTTCTTTGTTCAAAGGGTTGGATGCTTTTCTTGATGCCGATTATGAATGTGCTATTTCTTATTTTGAAAAACATCAAGATCTCCCTTCATTTTCTCCTTGGATGGAACATGTTTTTAAAAAAGAATTTGATGAAGCTTTTATTGCAGAAAAAACCGCTTTTTCTTTTGCGGAAACTCAAAGACTTCAGCTAGCCTTTGAAAAAGTGGATGCTATCAAGAAAAAAGATGAAAATCGCTTCCATTTTTTAAAGGCATTTTATGCAGCCCGTGCAGGCAGCGAATCTTTTAAGCTCCATCTGGATTTGATTGAAGTGCAAAAAATCAATCTAAAAGAGTACTCTCTTTATTTTGACCATGCGCATAAATATTTTTTAGAATCTTTAAGGCATCAATCTTGGCAGGAATTTTCTTGCTGGCAGGATTTTTTTAATAGATTTTCTTTACTTGTTGATATAACACCTATCGTGGCCTCTTTAAAGCAAGAGGTCAAAGCATCAGTTTTACTTGAAAGACTGACAAAAGAGCTTCGTGTCAAGCTGCTTTACATTGTATCTGCTGAAATAGAGCAGGCATTTTATGTAAAAGATTTTAAAGTGCTTGAAAACAACATTGGCGTCAGTGAAGAAAAATCTTTGATCCAAAAAGCGGAAAAACTCTCTTTTAGCCTTGTCTCTTGCAAAAATGAAAGTATTGAAACTTGCGTGCGGTCTATTGAGTTTTGGTCAAAAATTGAAAAAAACAGACAAAATCGGCTTGAATTTGCTAAAAAACTAGTCGAATTAGCCAAAAATGAGTGGCTTTTTAGCAATCGTCCTGAAAAAAGCAAAGAGCTTTTTAAAATCGCTTTTTTGATCCCGGAAGAGGAAGACAAACCCCTTATTTTGGAAATTTTGACACAAGCCCTTTTAAAAGTGCACCATAAAGCTTTAAACCAAAGCGAAGTCAGTCACTATTTTTATGTGGTGGAAGTTGCAAAATCCTTGAATTTGAATGTGATAAAGCTATACAATGACCAGGAAAAAAATGATCTTCTTGAGGCGGCAAAAACCTTTTTATTAAGGGGACACTATAGCCAAGCTCACGAAAGGGCAGCTTTTCTTCTTCTTTTAGATGAAAGAAACGAAGAGGCAAACAGCTTGATGAACCTTATAAAAAAAGTGTACGATTAATGTTTTACGTAATCCTTCTTTACGCCCTCTTTGCAAGTGTCTTTACGATTGCAAAAGCCGGTCTTGAATATGCAGAGCCTCTTTTCTTTGTAGGAGCGCGCATGATGATAGCCGGTGCCTTGATGCTTCTTTTTCAATATATTTTTTATCGCGACTCTTTTATTTTCAAAAAAGAGCATTTTTTTCGTATTTTCCGCTTAAGCCTTTTTAATATTTATTTGACAAATGCGTTTGAATTTTGGGGATTGAAGCACTTAACTTCCTTTAAGGCCTGCTTTATTTATAGCTTGTCGCCTTTTGTGTCAGCCCTGCTCTCTTATGCTGTCTTTTCCGAAAAACTCTCTTTCAAAAAGTGGATCGGTCTTCTGATTGGCTTTTTAGGATTGACTCCTATACTTTTGAGCCAAACGGCTCTAGAAGAAACAACAGGACATCTTTTTTTCTTCTCTTTTGCAGAACTTTCAGTGATCGGGGCTGTTTTTTCTTCTGTTTACGGCTGGATCTTGCTAAGCCAGCTTGTGAAAGAAAATGGCTATTCGCCTTTTATGGCAAATGGCCTTAGTATGCTAATAGGCGGGGCTATGGCGCTTTTTCACTCAAGATGTACAGAGAGTTGGGATCCGGTCCCAGTCTCTTCCTGGATACCTTTTTTAAGCGCTGCTTTTTTGCTTATCCTGATTTCCAATTTTATCTGCTATAACTTGTATGGAGAGCTTTTAAAGAGGCATTCTGCCACTTTTATGTCAGTTGCCGGCTTTACGACATCCTTTTTCACGGCCTTTTTTGGGTGGGTCTATTTAGGCGAAACCATTACCTGGCCTTTTTATTTATCCGCTTTTATCGTTTTTTCTGGTCTTATGCTTTTTTATTTTGAAGAAATCAAGGATTCAGAAACAAAAGCATTGAGAAATTTTTCATAATATCTCTATAAAATATAATTATGACTATTTCCAATTTAGATTATAAAATCGCCCATTCTTATACAAAATGCGCTTCTGACAACGAAATAAAAAAAGCGATCGATCCACTTTTTCCTAAATTTGACCGTCTTTTGGCTTTTTATATCAAATTTAATTTACTTTTCTTTTTTTTGATGCTGGCTGAAATAGCAGGTCTTTTTCTTTCATTCCGCTTTTTAGCAGATTCAGCCCTTTTAGCTTTTAGTTTTGGACTTCTTTTTCTAACAATTTTTTCTTACTTTATTTTGCGTTTCTATTTTCAGACTCAAAAGCCCGTGGAGTTTGAAAAATTAAAAAATAGTTATGAAAGAAGCTGTAAGCTCATGTTTGGCTACGAAGAGACCAATATTGAAAAGCATGTAACACTTGCAAATGCCTATTGCAAGCTCGCAAACAGTTTGCACAAAAAGGAAGCTGCTGCTTTTAAGCTTCCCAAAATTTTGACAAAGACATTCCCTTTTTTAGCTCTTCAAGCAGAAAAATTTAGTGCCTGGTGTCTTTTTGAAGATGTGCATAAAATGAAAGAGCTCTTATTGATTGGAGCAGTGGAAGAGCATATAAAAGTGGTAAAATGCGAGCCGGCAAGCCAAGTTGCCCATGCAGCGCTTGCAAATGCTTATGTCATGCTCTCTGGCCTTTATGCAGCCCCTGATAAATTGGAGCCTTTAGAAGCTAAAGGAAAATTTAAATCTTTTTCTTCCGCAATTTCTTCTTCGATGGAGCAAAAATTTAGGCTGACGGCAGAAAGAGCCATTGAAGAGTTTAAAATTATTTTAGACTATGCGCCAGACGACCCCTGGATCCATAAGCAGCTTGCCTATAGCTATCATGACTTGCAAATGCCCATTGAAGAAATTAAAGAATATGAAGCTGTATTAAAAATCAATCCTGATGATAGAGATACTTTATATAAACTTGGTGTCCTTTATTTTCAGCAAGGATTTAATGCAAAAGGTTTGAGGTTGTATGAAAAACTTAAGCAGTTCAATCAAAAAAAGGCAGACCAGCTCATCAAATTTTATGCAGCTTATTCTCCTTTTTAGCTTGAGTCTTTTTTGCCCTCTGTTTTCTGGAAGCGAGGGGCTAGAAGACCTTGGCAAAAGATTATCTTTAAGCCCGCCAAAGCAAGGAGATTTTGATCCTATTTTAGAAGTAGTTCAAGAAGAGTTCAACGCTTTAAAATTCCATAATTTTGAAAAAGCCTATTTCTTTTACACTTCAAAAGAATTCAAGAAAAAAACTTCCCTAAAGGAATTTATTCTTTTTATAAAAAGTAATTCCGTTTTGCTGAACAATCAGTCTCTTTTGGTTCAGGATATTAAAATTGACCGTGAAATTGCCTATTATAAAGGGGTTGCCACCTCTTTGTCTGGAGTATCCCGCAAAATAAATTTTCAACTTGTGCTAGAAGATGGCAGATGGAAGATTTTGGGCATCCAGCTCGAGAATTAGTATAAATGTATCAATTTGCGTATAAATTATTAAATACACTATAATATTATTAATATTTAATTAATTCTTTTAGCTGAGACTTTTTGTATGGCTG
>DAORNI010000039.1:0-15822 GCA_035440845.1 Parachlamydiaceae bacterium
AGAGGAGAGAAACTAGAAAACTCCGGTTAATATCTAATGTTCATGACAAAAAGGGACGGATCCCTTTGAACCATGATTAAAAACTCATCTTACGCAAAAGGAGTTTTTTATGAAAAATGGTAAAAATGATGTTTGGGTAGTTGTTGCAAACAGCACACTTGCCAGGATTTTTAAAGCAGAAACGATTCACCGCTTAAAAGAGCTAGAAACACTCATCCACCCAGCAAGCAGGCAGCACGCCAAAGATTTAGTTTCTGACAAGCCAGGGCGCACCTTTGAGAGCATCCAAAACGGCACAAGACATGCCATGGAACCAAAAACAAATCCACAACAAGTTGAGTTTGAAGAGTTTGCAAAATTCCTCTCAAAGTATTTGGACACAGCCTGCAATGATGGCCTCTATAAAAAACTTTATTTAGCAGCCAATCCTCTTTTTCTTGGTCTTTTAAGGCAGCATCTAAAACCAAAAACGATGCAACTAATTAAGACTCAAATAGATAAAGATTTTACTCATATGACCCCCAATGAACTCCCCAAGCATTTTGACCTTATTCTTTAAGGGCTATATATGGTAGCTGCAAAGCAGGTAACAGAAGTCTTCATCACAAAAGTACCGCCAAGCAAGCATGCACAATATAAAGAATGGGCTTCTAAAATCCAATATCTTGAGGCTAAATTTCCCGGCTATTTGGGCACCTATCTGCAAGCACCAGATTCAAACACCCCAAATGATTTTGTGACTATTTTACATTTTGATACAGAAGACAACCTTAACTGCTGGCTAAATTCTAAAGAAAGACAAGAAATTGTCAAAGCATCTAAAAACTTTGTCGACCATTATGAGGGTCATCGCCTGGAAAGCACATTTCCAGGATGGTTTCCCTCCTGTTCCCCAATAAAAAAAACAAAGCTCACAATCTTAAAAGAAAACATGTTTGTATTGCTTGTCTTATTCCCGATCGTCATGCTGGAGCTCAAATTTTTAAATCCTTATTTAAAAAACCTCACTCTTTCTGTCTCTACATTTATCGGAAATGCTTTAAGTGTTGCTCTGATCACATGGCCGACAATGCCGATCTGTCTCTATTTCATGAGATGGTGGCTTTCTCCTGAAATCTCTAAAAAAGAAAATATATTAGGGTTTTGCATTGTTTTTAGCATTTACGCTTTAGAAATATTATTTTTTTATTCGATGCCTTTGTTCGTGAGGTAAACGCGGTCTACCTGGTCAATACCGGAAACCAAACAGTCCAAATCGCGCAAACACCCGTTTTTTAACTCATAGACCCAGCCGTGGACAAAAAGCTCTTGCCCTCTTGCCCATGCATTTTGCACAACTGTTGTATGAGAAACATTTTGTACTTGCGCCATCACATTAAGCTCAACTAACCTGTTATAGCGAAGAGTCTTATCAGAAATGGCATCTAGCTCATCTTTTGACCTGGCATAAACATCTCTAATATTCCTTAGCCAGTTGTCAACAAGGCCAAGCTGGTTGTTGCGCATGGCAGCGCCAACACCACCGCAGCCATAATGGCCGCATACAATAATGTGCTTGATGTCCAAATAGTCGACAGCATATTGAAGGACAGACAAACAATTCAAATCAGAATGGATGAAAAGATTTGCCACATTGCGGTGGACAAAAAGTTCGCCAGGCTCCAATCCTACAACCTCATTTGCCGGAATCCGGCTATCGGAGCAGCCAATCCAGAGATAGTTTGGCTTTTGGTCTTTTGCCATTTCTAAAAAATAAAGCGGATCTTTTGCGATATTTTTTTTAGCCCATTTCTTATTATTGTCAAAAAGCAGAGGCAATTTCATTTTTATCCTTTGTTCATTTTAATTGTGTCAGAAAACAAGACAGAAGTGACCACAGATAAAAATAGAGCCATAAATACGATTCCAAGAGCAAAACCAACAGGGATTTTAAAAAATTCGGAAATGAGCATTTTAAAGCCGATAAAAGTTAAAATAAAAGCTAGAGCGTAATGCAAATAATGAAACAAGCCCATTGCATGCGCTAGAACAAAATAGAGCGAGCGAAGCCCTAAAATAGCAAAAATATTTGATGTATACACAATAAAAGGCTCTCTTGTGATCGCTAAAATAGCGGGGATAGAATCAAATGCAAAAATCAAATCCGTTGTTTCAATGGCAATTAGAACAAGAAAAAGAGGCGTTGCAAAATACTTGGCATTTTTTAAGACAAAAAATTTATTATCTACATAGTCTTTTGTAATGGGAATAATCCGACGTACCAGCCTTAATATGATATTTTTTTCAGGATCAATTTTTTGATCTTTTTGAAATCCTAGCTTTATGCCTGTAAAAATTAAAAACAGCCCAAAAATATAGATGATCCAATGAAATTGATTGATCAGGCCAATGCCGAGCCAAATAAATAAAGCGCGCATTAAAATGGCACTGAAAACACCCCAAAAAAGCACTTTATGAAGGGATGATGCGGGAGTTTTAAAATAGTTGAAAATAAGAAGAAAAACAAAAAGGTTGTCAACACTTAAAGATTTTTCAATGATATAACCTGTTAAAAAAGCAAGTGCTTGCTCTTGCCCTCGTGCATAGTAAATATAGAGGTTAAAGATAAGGCTAAGCGAAACCCAAAAAATGCTCCACAAAATAGCTTCCCTGATGTCTACTTTACGCGCCTCTTTGTGGAACACAAAAAGATCTAAAACAAGCATCACCAAGATAAAAAGATTAAATAAGATCCAAGGCAAAAGTTCGTTCATAAAACTATTATTAGACTTCTGTCAAAACTTGATTTTATACCAATTCCAAATATGCTTTCAAAATTTTCCAAAAAATCTTCTCAAAAATTGCTTATTTTTCTAATGAAAAGCAAGTTTAAAAAAAGTCTAAGGCCTTGCGGTGCCGCAAAGCGCACAACTTGAAATTCCGTCATAATTGGAATAGCCGCAACTTGGGCGCGGACAAGTCCACACATTTGGAAACAAGCTAGAAACATTTCTGTCTGTTTTTACTTCCCACTGACTTTTGCGAGACATCCAGCCAGAAAACGCCTCATGCTCTATATTAGCAACTAAAATAATGAAAACAAGAGGAAACATAAGAAAAATTTTTTTAAGGACAGCATGATCCAATTCTTTTTTGTACTGGATGTCGCGGTTATATTTTTTCTTGTCGGAGATGACCTTTTTAGTCTCAGTCTCCAACCACTGTTTCATATCTAGCTTTTTCAATTCTTCACTTTTTTTTTATGGCATTTATCAAAAATATCATAATATGGTATTTATGACCTCTATCCAAAACAAGTAAGTTAAAATAATCATAACATAAAACCAGTTAGAGTTGTCAATTGCTAGTTTTTTATCGTAGGGACTAAAGATGTCTTTTATTAAAATTTTATTTGCTTTATTTATTTTGCCGCTGTCGGTTTTTGGATCAACAGATGGCATCAGCTGCAAACATTTTATTTTAAAAGATAAAACTTACGTTCATTTCATTGAAATTGATCCAGCCTATTTTGACCTTGTTTTAAAAGAAGCAGAAGATGAATGGGCAGAAACATTAGAAACAATAGCCACCAGTGAAAACGCAATCGCTGCCATCAACGGAGGTTTTTTCTTTACTGGAGGAGATAAGATTTTCAAGCCCTCTGGCATTTTAAAAATAGGGGGCAATTGGCAAGGCTTTGCCTTTTTGCCAAGAGGCGCTATTGGATGGTCAAATGATGGCAAAAAAGCTCTTTTTGACAAGCTTTTGACAAAGATTGAAAATAATGGAGAGATCAGCATCTTGCCTCAATCTTCTTATACAACCAAAAGAGAGTGGCAAGACGCTTTTTATATACTAGGAGGAGCGCCTCTTCTTATCCAAAACGGAAAGCTTATCAGAGACTATTCTGAAGAAAAAACCATCGCTTCCTTTTTAACAGAAAAACATCCAAGAAGCGCGGTTGGCGTTTTAGAAAACGGCCATTTCATTTTTTTGACTGTCGATGGAACCAGAAATTTTTTCTTCAAAAATTCTGGTATTTCTATTAAAGACCTTGCCGTTTTAATGCAAGCTTTGGGATGCAAAGATGCCCTCAATTTAGATGGAGGAGGATCATCTACGCTCTATTTTGAAGGGTCTATTCAAAACAACCCTTGCGGCGAGCTTTTAGATAAGAACCGCTTCCGTGTCCGAAAAATTTCAAATGCTCTTTTAATCCTTCCAAAGCAATTCTAAGGCGTATCGCTAAATTTCTCTTGCTTTTTACTTCATGCGCTGTCTT
The DNA here is from genome assembly GCA_035440845.1 of Parachlamydiaceae bacterium. Lineage (GTDB taxonomy): Bacteria > Chlamydiota > Chlamydiia > Chlamydiales > Parachlamydiaceae > JBBSJT01. The sequence goes on from DAORNI010000039.1 coordinate 4,262, forward strand.
AATAATCTTGCATATACTCTTAAGAAAGATAGGATAAGCTTATGTTATTGCCAGAGCACTACATGAAATCATCCGATGGACGTTTGATACATGCTCTTGACGCCTCCATCAAAATTCCGGATTTTGCATCTTTTATCCATACCCAGTTCAAAGCCTCTGTTATGAGTCCTCAGTTCCCCTGTTCTGGAGCTAAAACAGCTTTTAGCCAAGAAACTTACCGCTACGGCGTTTTTAAAACATTGGGCAGTAAAGAAGCTGCAATTGGTCTTCTAAAGGCAATTTCTTGCTTTATTGAAGAAAGAAAAACAATAGGGGGAGAATTTCATACATTCATAGCTTCTTTTACAGAAGCAACTCCTGCAAATCAGCCGCATTTTACAGAATTGCTTTGGAAGCAACTTCAGCATATTCATGATCAAGACACTCAAGAGTGGGATGTAAGAGTCTCTTCAGACCCCTCTTCTCCTGAATTTTCATTCAGCATTGCAGGCTCTGCTTTTTTTGTCATCGGCATGCACGCTACAAGCCCTAGATGGGCAAGAAGATTCATGTGGCCGACTCTAGTTTTTAATCCGCATGACCAGTTTGAAAAGCTGCGTGAAAAAGGGGATTTTGAAAAATTCAAGCAAATTGTAAGGAAACGCGATTTCAATCTTCAAGGATCCATCAATCCTGTCTTAGAAGATTTTGGCAAAGCATTAGAAGCCAACCAATATTCTGGAGAGTTGCTTGGACACGATTGGAAATGTCCTTTTAGTGCAAAATCAAAATTAAATTGACAAAAAAAATAAAAAGGAGCCCACCTATGGCTATTGCTACAATGACTTTTTCTCTTACTTCAGATGCTGCATCCCTTGGTATTCGCTATCCTGCTGTATGTTTGATCCGAAATATCAAAACCATTAACGGGGCGCATACAGCCTATGACAGACCAGTTGAAAATTTAATGACGCGCGTCAAAGATGAAGGGGCAAAATGGTTAGAAAAAGACGAAGTCAAAGGATATAGAGGTATTTTTATTAACCAAGGTTATCCTAAACAGATACCAGCTGGCGAGAGAATGTTCAAATCTTTTAGCGAAAAAGGCTTTAAGCGCATCAATAATATTGTAGATGCTTACAACATTGTCAGTTTAGAAGCAGTCGCTGGTATTGGGGTTCATGATGCCAAAGGGTTTTTAGAAGGAAAAAGTTCTCTGACTATACAAAGGGCTGCAGATGGCTTTAGCATTATCCCAAGCTTTGATCAAAAGCAGCGGGCTGTAAAAGTTGTTAAAAATGACTTAGTCTATGGTCTTAAAAAAGAAAACACATTTGATGTCCTTGCATGGCTTGGAAAGCAAGACAAAGACAGTGACTCGCATAAAGTAACAGATGAAACTAAAGATCTACTCGTTGTTGTACTAGGAAATGAACATACAGATGAAACATATAACCGCAATATATGCACGCAAATTTTTAATAACATCAAGCTAACATGCGAAGAGGCAGAGTTAAACTTTTTGGAATTAACAAGAGCTTAAGAATCTATTAAACATGTTTTAAGTAAATAAGGATTCATTTATGATAGAATGCATTGGATTAGCATCAGGAGAGGGTGCTGGAAACCGTGATTGCAGCGAAGGACCTCTATTTTTAAAAAACAATTTAAATATCAAATGTTTGAATTGGCGAAAAATCGTTACCCCCCAAAATAAAACCCAGGATAAATATGACCTTTTGGCAAACTTGAATGAAGAGCTTGCCAAAGAGTCTTTTGAATTATCTAAAAAAGGTTCTTTTTTCTTCTCTTTTGGAGGAGATCACTCTTCTGCAATTGGCACATGGAGCGGTGTTGCAGCAGAAAAAAAAGAGAAAAACCAGGAGATTGGACTTATTTGGATCGATGCTCATATGGACTCCCACATCCCTTCGACATCGCCTTCTGGAAATATCCATGGTATGCCGCTTGCTGCTCTTTTAGGATATGGAGACAGCCGCTTGACGCATGTCTTGTCTAAGTCTGCCAAAATAAAACCTGAAAATCTTGTCTTAATTGGAATTAGAAGCTTTGAGAAAGAAGAAGAAATTTTTTTAAAAAAATTAAATGTAAAAATTTATTACATTGAAGAGGTTTTAAGAAAAGGCTTCAAAAATATTTTAGAAGAAACAATTGCTGATCTGGCTAAAAAAACAGCTTGCTATGGAGTCTCTTTTGATTTGGATGTTATTGATCCAAAACATGTAAATGCTGTTGGGACACCAGTTCCAAATGGAATTAAAGCAGAAGATGCCATTGAGGCAATGGATGTTTTAAAAAAACATTTCCCAATAGCTTTTGAAATTGTAGAATACAATCCAAAACTAGATGAAGATAAAAAAACATTAAAATTTACAGAGAAGCTCATTCAAAAACTAATCAATGGAGAATGCAAAAATGACAGCAGCAACAATTGATATAGGCAAAACTAAAGAAAGCTCTTTTTGGATTGGATCATTCCTTATTTCTGGCACTTGCATTGGCGGTGGAATGCTTGCTATGCCCACACAAATGGCAGAATCTGGCTTTCCTTTGACATTTTTTAATCTTTTTATCTCTTGGGTTTTTATGACATTTACAGGGCTTCTTTTAGCAGAAGCCACATTATGGCTTAAAAACGAGACCCATTTTACTTCCCTTTCAAAATTTTTAGTTGGGGATTGGCTAAAATTTTTAGCACTTGCTGTTTATTTATTTATGAACTACGCCTCTTTGGTGGCCTATACAGCAGCTGGAGCTTCTTTGATCCAATTTTGGCTCCATTCTTTTTCCGGAATCTCAATCTCCTATGAAATGGCCTGTATCTTTTTTACTGCTGCCTTTGGATTTTTTATTTTCCTGGGCGCTCAATTTGTTGGAAAAATTAATTTTCTTTGCATGATCGCTTTAACGGCTGCTTACTGCATTTTAATTGGATTTGGCTTAAAAAGTATTCAAATGAACAATTTGACCTACCGTTCCAATTTTATAGAAAGTTTTGGATCCCTTTCCATTATCTTGGCAACTTTTAGCTATCAAATGGTCATCCCTTCTGTTTGCGCTTACATGCAATATGACACAACAAAGTTAAGGAAAACAATTATTTTTGGCACAACACTTCCCTTTATTGTTTATGCACTATGGGTATTTGTCATCCATGGGGCAGTTCCTTTAGAAGGTGCAAACGGCCTAAGGGAAGCATTTGAAAATGGAGCTTCTGTAACTGTTACTTTAAGAGGGCGCTTCAACCATTGGTCTTTAGATATCTTGGCAGACAGCTTTGCCTTTTTAGCTGTGTTAACTTCTTATCTTGGGCTCTCTTTAGCTCTTTTTTATTTCCTTAAAGACACTTTTCGTGAAATTAAAATAGAACTTAGTCGAAATGCAATTATTTTAATGACGATCATTCCAACTCTCTTTTTAGCAACCCTTTATCCAAAAGCACTTTTGCAATGTCTGGATATTAGCGGCGGTTTTGGAGATACCATTTTATCCGGCCTTATCCCGATTGGAATGGTCTTTATAGGGAGATATAAAAAGAAATTAGACGCCTCTTATGAAACGCCAGGAGGAAAGCCGGCTCTCTTATTGGCAACCTGTTTTTTTCTTGTAATTTTATTACAAAACTGTTATCAATTAATTGGTTTTTAAATAAACATGATATAATATGTAAAAAAAAACTAATTGCTTATAATTAAAGATTTAGTTTTATAAAAATACACTTTATTCCTAATAAACCCTGTTTTTTATTATGTTCAAGCACGTACTTCAGGCGGTCGCCGCATGCTTCTTATGGGGCATTGTTTTTGCAATGCCTGTTTATTTAAGTGAATTTTCAAGCATTGATATTGTTTTTGGCCGCTTTTTAGTGTATGGTTCCCTCTCTTCTTTAATTCTTGGCTATTATACTCTCGTAAAAAAAGAAAAAGATTTTTTGAAATATTGGAAAGAAGCTTTTCTTTGTGCCCTCATCATGAATGTAATCTATTTTTCAGCGCTTATTTTTGGCAGCCGCTTTACCGCCCCTTCCATTATTACCATGATCATAGGGACTGGCCCTATCACGATTACACTCTTTAGCTGCTTGTTAAAGCAAGATAAAAAACTGCTTGCACTCTTTTTTGCCCCTTCCCTTAGCATCCTTTTGGGGCTATTTTTAATGTGCTTTCAGGCGATGCAAAATGAAATGGACGGCCTTTCTTTACAAAAGCATGTCCAAGGATTTTTTTTAGGACTAGTTGCACTTGGCTCATGGACATGGTATGTCATTTTTAATTCCAAAGTCTTAAGGGAAAACCAAGAGATCCGCCCTGTCCAATGGACAGCTTTGATTGGGTCTATTACATTTTTATTTACTTTAGTTGGCACGGTCATTCATGGGGCATTAAATGAACCAGACTACTTCATCCAATTTTCATTTAACCATTCTGTTGGACAAACATTTTGGATAGGTGCTTTTACTTTGGGTATTTTATGCTCCTGGGCAGCTTTTACTCTTTGGAATTTAGCAGGTTCTCACTTAAATCCTGCTCTTTCTGGACAAATTTCCATTTTAGAAACCCTTTTTGGGCTTAGCTTGATCTATATGCTTCAAGGGCAATACCCTACCTTTTTAGAAATGATAGGCGCTCTTCTTATTTTATCTGGTGTCTCATTTGGTCTCTATTCTTTTTCTGATCACGAAAAAAAAATCGCAGAATCTGTATAAAAAAATTCTTTTTACATAAGCTTAAACAAAGCCATAAAAGTTTTTAACAAGTTATTATCCATTTTCTGAAGAATATTTTAATCAACATCTTAAAAATTATATACAACGCCGGAGTGAAAATGGATGGCTTTGGCTGCAATTAAAGTGCTTAATTTAATTTGTTAACAGTGCCATATTTTTTGTAAATGGTATAATTTTTTCTGTGTGCATAAAAAAACCTGAAATTTGCGTTTATGCAAAATTCAGGTTTTTTTTTAATAGCTAGAGCTAGTTATTACTGACCCACGTTCCAACGAAGGAAGTTTACCACTTTAAGCTGTTTGCCATTTTGTTTTCCATGCTTTGCCACAAGCTCTTCGATTGTGACTTGGTCATCCTTGATATATTTTTGGTTGAGCAAGCAGACTTGATCATAAAAAGCTTTTAGTTTGCCTTTAATGATATTCTCCATCATATTAGCGGGTTTGTCTTGCATCTGACTAGCAGCAATATCTTTTTCTGCTGCCACAATGCTTTCTGGCACTTTCTCTGAAGATAAATATTCAGGAGCTGCTGCTGCAACATGCATCGCAATATCTTTTGCCAATGCTTCTTCATTTGCATCACCTGCAATTTCAACGAGAGAAACAATTTTCCCGCCCAAATGAGAATAAGTACCAATAGACTTATCAGAAACTTTAGGAATAATGATAAAGCGCTTGATCTGAATATTTTCACCAATTGCCTGGACAATCGTTGCACGGAGCTGATCAACTGTCAAGGATGGATCTTTTGAAGACATTTGATTCAAGAAACCCTCTAAAGAAGCTGGGTTTGTCTTGACAACTTCTTCTGCCATATCTTTTAAAAATTCCTGGAAACGTTCATTCTTTACAACAAAGTCTGTTTCCGCGTTTACTTCGATAAGGGCAATGCGGTCTTTGTTTTCAGCGACCGCGATCATACCCTCATTGGCAGCGCGTCCTTCCTTTTTAACAGCAGAAGCGATGCCAGCCTTGCGAAGATTGGTGATCGCAAGTTCCATATCGCCTTTTGCTTCTTCTAAAGCTTCTTTGCACTTGCCCATGCCAACGCCTGTGCGATCGCGCAATTCTTTAATCATAGCAGCTGTAATTGACATCTCTTAATCCTTTTTCATCATTTCAGTTTCATCTTCTGCAGAAAAAGAGCCTAGTTCCTCACCCTCTTCCAGCTCATCGCCCTCATCGCCCTTGTCAAAAGAGACTCTTAATTCGTTTTTCTTGTCCACAATAGCTTGTGCAAGAGTTTGTAAAATAAGCTTGATACTCTTTAAGGCATCGTCGTTACATGCAATGATGTGCTGAATTGGATCCGGGTTGCAGTTAGTGTCTACAAGTCCCATTACAGGAATGCCAAGTTTGTTCGCTTCAGAAACAGCCAAATGCTCTTTGCTTGGGTCTACCACAACAATAAGACCAGGAGCCTTGCGCATGCTGCGAATACCAGACAATGTTTTGTCTAATTTGATCTGCTCTTTTGTCAAAAGAGAAAGCTCTTTTTTTGTCAAATGGTCTGCTTGTGTTGCAATGCGCTTTTCTGTCTGTTCTAATTTTTTAACAGACTGACGAATGGTGCTTAAATTTGTAAGCATCCCGCCAAGCCAGCGCTCGCAGACGTAAAACTCATCGCAAAGCTCTGCAAGTTCGCGAATGACCACTTTAGCTTGTTTTTTTGTTCCAACAAAGAGGATCGTCTTATGCTGTGCGACCACATCCTGTATAACTTTTACAGCATTGCGCACTTGCTCAAGAGTTTTTGCAAGGTCAATGATATAAATTCCGTTTCTGGCCTCAAAAATGAAACGCTTCATTTTTGGGTTCCAACGGCGAGTCTGATGCCCAAAATGAGCTCCAGCCTCTAATAATTCTTTAATAGTGAGAGATTGTTGCTGTGCCAAGCCTTGTCCCTTTATGTTGACGACGGCATCTAAACCTATAGATTAGATTTCGGTCTTGGTTAATAATTTACACTTAATTTTAAAGTAATTTTTATAATTAAGTGTAGTTGGTAATAAAATAAGGAAAGCGCCTGGTCAGAATCGAACTGACGCTAGTAGCTTGGAAGGCTACAGTTCTACCATTGAACTACAGGCGCATGAATTGTTTCAAGTAACCATTATCTGATCCTTTTTTTTTTTTTGCAATCATTTTCTTATGTTTTTTGTTTTTGCTTGAAAATTCATCCCTTACACTGCACACTATAAAAACATGAGAGCTAAAAAAAAACGCTATTACCGCCCGGAGATCAGCAGCCTCGATATTCCGGCAAAAGCCAACAGAATTTTAAACATCCTTCTTTTTTCTATTATATTAATTCTTTTAAGAGTCTGGTTTTTAGCTGTTATCCAATATGATGCGAAGCTGGAAGAATCCAAAAAGCCGCTAAAAAAAACAGTGCTGGAACCGGCAAAAAGAGGCACGATCAGAGACCGCTTCAATATTCCGCTTGCCATCAATAAAATCCAGTATCAAGCAGCCATCGTCTATTCAGAAATTCTTCAAATCCCAGCTGTTCTTTGGGAAACAAATGAAGAGGGAAAACGCGTCAAGCGCTTTAAACGAAAAGAATACATTGCAAGCCTTTCGAATCTTTTGGGCAAAGAGCTGCAGCTTGATCCTTTAAGGATCGAAGACCTTATCTACTCCAAAGCCTCCTTTTATCATCAATTTCCTTTTATCCTTAAAGAAGAGATCAAAGAAGAGTGCTACTGCCGTCTAAAAATGCTTGAAAAAGATTGGCCTGGCATCCGCATGCAGTGTGTGCCAAAACGCTACTATCCAAAAAATCAAACAGCAGCTGACATCATCGGTTTTATGGGAGCCATTAACCGGCAAGAATATGAAAAAATCATGCAAGAAATGGTGCGGCTGTCTGACTATTTGAAGCAGCATGAAGCAGAAGGCTCTGCAGAACTGCCAGATGGGATTGAAAGCCATGATCTGGCTATTAGCCGCCTACAAGAATTAGAGGCTAATGCCTATACAATCAACGACTATATCGGAAAAGCTGGTGTTGAAGGTTTTTTTGAAGAGCAGTTAAGGGGCTTTCAAGGAAAAAGGAACTTTTATTCAGACTCTCGCGGCAATTTTTTGCGCGAACTGCCAGATGGCAGAAAACCGCTCTCTGGAGACCGGCTTCTTTTGACCATTTCCGCAGAATTGCAAGAATTTGCAGAAGAGCTTTTAGCAAAAAATGAATCGATCCGTATCGCGATTCTCTCCAATAAACCAAAAGAGTTCTCCCTTTCTTTAAGACAACCGTGGATCAAAGGAGGCGCCATTATTGCAATGGATCCAAATAATGGAGAAATTTTAGCACTAGCTTCTTATCCTCGTTTTAATCCAAATGATTTTATCGCCTCAAGAGACCCTCTGATCCATAAGCAAAAGCAGTTCAACATCAACCGCTGGTTTGAGACAGAAAATTATATCGCTGAAATTTGGAACCAAAAAAGACCGCTTGAAAGAGAGCGATTTGATATCCATAAAAATAAGTTTATAGAAGAAAAAATTGAGATGAATTTAAAAACATATCTTGATTTCATTTTACCAAAGACAAATGATGTCTATAAAAGCCTGACAGCCTCTAGCACAATCAAAGAGGCTATTTTATTGCAGAACATGGCAGAAACCCTCATTTCTTTAAGCGGTCAAGAAAACGCAATTGCCGCTTTCAATGCAGCCTATAAAGATGATGGACATGTCTTGCAAAAATCAGGATTTAGAGAAGATGAAAAAGCTAAAGCTGAAGAAGCTTTTAAAGAAAACAGTAAAATCTTAATAGAAATAAAAAAAAATCTTTCTCCTTTTTTCTCGCAAATCAAACACAATTACGATAAATTGCTGCTTACAGATCTATACCGCACACTTGTTCCTGCATTCTCTTTTTCTGAAAATCTTATTCAAGAAGTTGGCGATATGAGCCTTTTTTCTTATAAAAATCTCTCCTCTGCCATGACAACTCTTTTAGATGCAACAGAAGCAATGGCAAAAGATTTTTTTCATAAAAATGACTTTTTAACCTGGCGCAAAGATTTTGAAAAACCTTTTTTAAAAGAGAAAAGACAGGAAGAAAAGCTCTTAAAAAAATATCAAAAGCCCTATATCGAATATTTTGATGCAAAAGAAAAAGAGATGTTTTTTGCATTTTGGCAAAAAAATCGCTTTGACCTTGTCCTGGCATTGTTAACAGGAAGGAATAAAAAATCTATTTCTCCTGAGCTAAAACCCTATATCGATCATTTTAAAAATTTATATCTCACACTAAAAACAGATCCTGCATTTGAAGCGCCCTGGAAAAGTGCGTATGATACCTTAAAAACAGAAATTTCTCCTTTAAAAATCCATTATGTAATTCCCTTCCTTGCATCTTTAAGAAGCTTTCAGGATTTGAACCGCGAACTTTTTGGCTCTTACCGCTTTTTAAAAAGAACAAAAGAAGGCAAGCAGCTTGAAAAACATTTGGCAGCAGCTTTTTATCCAAGACATGGCTTTGGATATGGGAGATCACAAGGATTTCGCCAATCCGCTACACAAGGCTCTATTTTTAAACTTTTGACCGCCTATGAAACCCTTGTACAGCGCTATCAAAAGCTGGATAAAAAAAATCTGACATTCAAAGATTTAAATCCCCTTGAAATTGTAGATGCCACTCATAAGCAAGGAAAAGAGATCTCTCTTGGATTTTTTCAGGATGGAACACCCATTCCCAGAATGTACAAAGGAGGTAGACTCCTTAAAAGTTCAAGATCCAGAATTGGGCGCATCGATTTGATTAAAGCAATCGAGACATCCAGCAACCCCTATTTCTCTATTCTTGCAGCAGATATTTTAGCCTCTCCAGATGACCTCATCTCATCTGCCAGACATTTTTCTTTTGGAAGCAAAACAGGCATCGATCTGATGGCAGAACATTCAGGAAGCTTGCCCAAAGATGTAAGTTATAATAAAACGGGCCTTTACGCGCTGGCAAATGGACAGCATAGTCTTGTTGTGACGCCCCTACAAACAGCAGTTTTTCTTTCCAGCATTGCAAATGGGGGCAAAGTCTTTAAACCAAATATTGTGAAATATCAAATCAACAATGATTTAAAAACGAATAAAAACCACATTGTCCAGACATCCCCAAAAATTCAAAAAGTAGTTTTTATGCCAGAGATCATTCGTGGAATGCTTTTAGAAGGGATGCGGCTTGTTGTACAAAAGCAGGCAAAAACGAATCTTGCCAATTTGTCCAGATTCTATAAAAGCGATGCAGAAGCTATCAAGCATTACATGGAATTAAAAGAGCAGTTCATTGGAAAAACAAGCACTTCAGAGTCTACTGAAAATATCAGCTTAAGCTTGACAGACGGCACAAATCTCTATACGCACACGTGGTTTGGCGGCATTTCGTTTCATTCTGACATGGTGGGTCTGTCTAAAGACAGCATCCTTTTTAAAGACGGACAAGGAAAACCAGAACTTGTAGTGGTGGTTTATCTTAAATATGGCTGGTTTGGATGGGAGACAGCCCCAGTCGCTGCCCAGATCGTCAAAAAATGGCGCGAAATCAAAGCCAAACACACACAGTAAAGTGCATTAGTCACTCACCTTATGCATTAAATTTCTACTTTTTTAATTCATAAATTATGAATCTAAATTTTCAAAAATAAGAAATCCACTCTCATCAAAAATATTTTTTTTTCCATAACGAGTTTTATACCCTAAAACATCTTGATCCAAAATATTATAATAAAGGGATTTGCATCTTAAATCTGCATATTTTTTCTCATAAAAAGAAAATGAAATATAATCTTGCCGAAAATTTATGACTGGATTTATTTCTGTTCTACAAGAAAAAGAAACATCTTCTATTTCCTCAAAAAATAATTCAATAGCTGGATAATTAAAATCTAGAGTACAGATTAACATATACATTACAGGAACTCCATCTGGAGCTATTGTAGTTTCAATATTCGGATCAATGTAACTTGGAGAAAGCAAATAACATTCACGTAAAAAAGCATCTTCCCAATCTGGTAAAGATAATAATTTATCTGCTTCTTGTTGAGAGCTAATTTTAATCATTCATTATTCTCCTATCGGTAAATGACCACTTCGTTGTCCTTTTGGTCTTATATTTTGTGATCCATATTCAAAATTATGTTGATGGGGTTCTCTTCTTGGATCAATTAAATCATATTGACGATGTCTATTTCCAAATTGATCATAAGTAGTAACTTGTTTAATGTCGCCATCGAAAGTATATCGTCTCCAAGTAGAATAAGGAGTTGCCTGCTCTGGAGCATGTTTTTTCCAAAAGTTCTCATATCTCTTTGCTTCTTCGGGAAACATTTGATCAACAAAAATTTTGCTATTACTAACTCTCTTTTTATTTATATTTCCAAAAGTTTCTACATTTTTAGGTTTTAAAAACCACTGACACGCTTTTTGAACTTTTGCTTCGGATTCTATTAATTTTACTGCTTTTACAGATGCTGTTAACGTTTTTACATTTTTAGAAGCCGTCAGAGCTGTTTTTATTGATTTATAAGCAAAATTTAAACCTTTTCCGCAAAATTTGGCAGCTTTTCCCAACGTGCCACCAGTAGCAACTCCCACAAGCATTGAAGTTCCAGTTCCCAAATAATAGCCTGCTTTAGATGCTATTGTTGGAGTTTGATGCTCACCTAATATATAACTTGAAGCATCAAATGAAGTGTCATCAATAAAGCCTCTTGCAGCACTATGGCCTATCTCTTTTGCATAGTGATATAACTCCTCTGCCCAAAGACCATAAGGATCTACATAGATGAGAGGGTTGTTGTGGACATAGGCGTAGAGGTTGGGACCAT
>DAORNI010000040.1:0-295 GCA_035440845.1 Parachlamydiaceae bacterium
ATTTTAAATTAATTTTATATTAAGACTTGATTAATTTATTTGGAGCGTAATATTGTGGAATATTATAGACAGGGTAAGATTAAAAATAAATTTATTTACTTTAAGATTTATACCGTTTTAATTTTTTAACAGAGAAGCACAGGAGAGGCAAAGACGTAGAGATTAGACGCAAAGATTAAAAAAGGTAATACCAATTCCAAAAAATAAAGTCATATCTGTCAGCGTCTAGCAGCCATTGATTTTTGTTCCGCCTGCATCGCTAAACTCTTTAGGATTTCAAGCTGCTTCGACGACG
>DAORNI010000040.1:420-6711 GCA_035440845.1 Parachlamydiaceae bacterium
GCGCTTTTTTTCTCAAGAAGGGGGAAAACCTGGCTTTAGAAAAAAATTGCAAAATTCACTCTTGAAAAACTTCTTGAATTTCAAGAAGATAAACTACAAAACTTAAGTTTATATGTCCGCGAATGCTCTATTTTTTGCGGTCTTTGGTCTTGCGCTCTTGCTCTGTCAAATAGTACTTCCTTAAACGGATGGAATCTGGTGTAACTTCGAGCAATTCATCATCTTGGATGTAGTCAATAGCTTGCTCCAGAGTGAAACGTCTTTCAGGTGTTAAAACAATATTTTCATCACTGCCAGATGCCCTTACGTTTGTGAGCTGCTTACCTTTCACAACGTTAACAATTAAGTCGTTGTCTCGGCTGTTTTCACCAACAATCATTCCTTCATAAACATCTTCTCCAGCACCCACAAATAAAGTCCCGCGATCTTGCAAGTTAAAGAGGGAGTAGCCGGTTGTTTTGCCAAGGCAGATAGAAATAAGCACGCCACGCGATCTTCCAGGAATAGCTCCTTTCCAAGGCTGGTAAGAATCAAAAATAGAGGTTAAAATACCAAGACCTCTTGTTTCTGTTAAAAATTCGTTGCGGTAGCCCATCAAGCCCCTGGTCGGCATTAAAAATTCCATCCGGGTAATTTTGTGCTCGTCCGTATTCAAATGTTGCATCTCGCCTTTTCGTTGAGAAAGCTCTTGAATTACGCCACCGGAATATTCTTCCGGGACTTCTACATAGACACGCTCTATTGGTTCATGTTTTACACCGTCTATTTCCTGTGTTAACACTTGAGGCTTGGAAACGCTAAACTCATACCCTTCCCGTCTCATCGACTCCATTAAAACAGACAGATGAAGCTCGCCTCTTCCTGCCACTGTGATTTTGTCTTGTTCGACATCATCTAAGTTGATACGAAGCGAAATATTGGAGCGCTGCTCTTTTGCCAGGCGGTCGCGGATTTTGTTCATTGTCACATGCTTGCCGCTTTTTCCAACAAAGGGGCTGTTGTTGACGGTAAAATCGATAGAAACTGTCGGCTCGTCGATCTTGATCTTGGGCAACTGGATAATATTGGACGGATCACAAAGGGTATCTCCAATAGAAACTTCTGGAACGCCGGATAAAATAACGATATCGCCAACGCCGGCCTCTTCTAGATCGACTCTTTCAATGCCTAAGTAGCCCTGGATGCGGATGATGGTAGACCTTGCCTGTTTGCCGTTTTCATCAATGTGGATGACTTGCTGTCCTTTTTTAATTTTTCCTTCCAAAATCCTGCCGGATGCTTGGCGGCCTACATAATCATCATAAAAGATACTAGAAACGTGCATTAAAAAAGGATTTTCCAGATTGCCAGCTGGCGCATCGACTGCTGTTTTGATCAGTTCAAAAAGGGGAGCCATGTCCACTGCCGGATCTTCTAAATTCTGTTTGGCAAACCCAGACAATCCAGAAGCGTAGCAGTATCTAAAATTGAGCTGCTCGTCTGTTGCGCCAAGTTCTGCAAAAAGATCAAATGTCTGGTCAAGGACGCGGTCTGGGTTGGCGTGCGGACGGTCGATTTTGTTTAAGATGACAATAGGCTTTAATCCCATTTTTAAGGATTTGGACAGTACAAAGCGTGTCTGAGGCATGGGACCTTCTAATGCATCCACTAAAAGCAGTACTGAATTGACGGTGCCAAGCATCCGCTCGACTTCTCCGGAGAAATCAGCGTGGCCGGGAGTGTCTACAATATTGATCTTATAATCGCCGTAAGGAACGGATGTGATCTTTGCGGTAATGGTGATGCCGCGCTCTTTTTCCTGATCTCCAGAGTCCATGACGCATGTGGGGACAAACTGGTTGTCACGAAAGACATGCGACTGCTTTAAAAGGCTGTCTACTAGTGTTGTTTTGCCGTGGTCGATGTGGGCGATAATGGCGATGTTGCGGATTTTGTCTGGTGTATACATATTTGGTTTTGTCTTTTAAAGTTTTAATAATTCATTTTTAATGGAGAGAATAACAGGATTTTTAAAACAAATCAACAGACTTCTTGCCAATGCTGTAAAAATTCTTGTATTAATAAGTTATGCTCGGCTAAACTTTGTGCAAAAAATTGGGGTTATTTTGGACAGGAAAGAATCAAACAGGAAAGAATTTGACAAAGAAGAATTTGATAGGAAAGAATTGGACGCTGAAGAAATCGACAAGGAAAACGCTCTGTTTGAAGAAGAGCATACGGCTGCTGCTGGAAATCCGATGGATTTTCAAACGAGTAATTTAGATGATGAATTAAATGAGAAGCTAGAAGATGCATTTGATCAAAACGGTTATCAGATCATTTTGCATGACGTCACCAAAATTGCAAGCGAATATGACCCAATCGACTTAGCCCATGCCGTGACCCGCCTGCCTTCAGAATCGCGTATTGTCGTTTATGAGAATTTGCCCGATCTCCAATCCAAAATAACTTTTATGATTAATACGGGCAAAAGAACAAGGTCTGCTGTTTTTGCTCAACTAAGCGACAGGGAGATCAAGTCGCTGGTAGAACTTATGGCGCCAGATGATGCCGTCTTTGTTTTGGATGACTTGTCCAATAGGCGCTTAAAGCGCATCCTTGATATTTTAGATCCCAAAAAAGCCCTAAGAATTCGTGAACTTTTAAAGCATGACCGCCACTCTGCCGGGCGCATGATGACAAACGAATTTTTTGCTTTTAGCATGCACACCACGATTGGAGAGGTTGCCCATGCGATCCGCAGCAATCCTGGAATTGATTTGACGCGCTGCGTCTTTGTGCTAAACGATGAAGGGGAGCTTGTCGGCTATGTTCCAGCAAGAGCCCTTATGGTCAACTCGCACCATGTGCCCATAAGACAAGTGATGCAGGCTGTGCAACATACGGTGAATGCCGATGCATCTCGCGATGAAGTAGTCGATATTGTAGAGCGCTACAAGACAGATGCTCTTGCAGTTGTAGATCATGATAACAAGTTAATCGGCGTCATCCCCGATGAAGATGTGATGGAGGCTTTAAAAGACCTGGCCGATGAAACGATTGCAACGATCGGGGGTACGTCAGAAGATGTTGGAGAGGATGAGCCTGTCTTTAACCGCTTTATTTTGCGCGCTCCATGGCTTTTAGTGACGCTTTGTGCCGGTCTTGTAACAGCAACTGCAATGTCCCATTTTCATGGCCGCTTCTGGTTTACATTTGTGCCCCTCTTTGTGCCTTTGATTACCGGAATGTCTGGCAATGTGGGGATCCAATGCAGTACCATTCTTGTCCGGGGGATGTCGACTGGACAACTCTCCACCGGCTCTAAAGGAGAGGCAATCCGAAAAGAGCTTGGTATGGGGATTTTGATCGGTCTATTTTTTGGCGTGCTCTGCGGCTTTGTGATCTACTGCTTAAGCTTGTTTGGTCTCACACAGGCAACAGGGGAGCCCCTGATGCTTGGCGTTACTGTTTTTGCAGGGGTATTGTCTGCTTGCTTAACAGCATCAGTTTTGGGGACTTTATCTCCCTTTTTCTTTGTGCGTTGCGGCATTGACCCAGCTGTTGCTTCTGGTCCTATTGTCACCGCATTTAACGATCTTTTATCGACTTTGATGTTCTTCTTTGTAGCTTTTATTGTTAACGTGCTATTCTATCATCTTTAAAGGCGGACTATGAGAAAAAAAGGGCGTGTAAAGGAGTATTTGACGCTTTTTTTTCTTTCGCTTTCTGTCAGCTGCAAAAATCTGATCGAATTTTGCAAAGTCGTTTTTTTCTACTATCGAAATTTCTCATTTGCAAAAACAGATCTTTTTCTCCTCTCTTCCTATTTTTTTAAAAGTCCTTTTAAAATCAGTAAGCAATTTTTACTTAAAAAGGGAAAAAAAGATGTTTACCTGTATGGAGAAACGCCTATTACGAGCATGGCAGAAATTGCAAAGCTTGCTGGCATAGAGGAAAATGATCATGTCTTTGAGCTTGGAATGGGAAGGGGTAGATGCTGCTTTTGGCTTCACTTTTTTATCGGCTGTAAAGTGACTGGAATTGAATTTGTCCCAAAATTTGTACAAATCGCCAATTCCCTTAAAAAAAGACTGCAGATAGAAAATATCTTATTTTTGCAAGAAGATATGCTAAAAAGTGCTTTTCAGGAAGCCACTATTTTTTACTTATATGGCACCTGCTATGACGAAATTTTTATTCGGGCACTCATTGAAAAATTTAAAAAACTGCCAAAAGGCACAAAAATTATTACTGTCAGCTATCCTTTGAATGATTATGCCAAAACACCTTATTTTGAAGTTGTTAAAAAATTTGAAATAACATTTACTTGGGGTCAAGCAGATGTCTATTTGCAAATAGTGAGATAAGAAATATGTGTTTTTCAGAGACGGCAAGCCTTACAGCGGCGGCTGTTTTAGCAGTGCAAGGGGCAGCATCTGTTCATTTGGCAAAAAGAAAAAAAACGCTCCTTTTGCTTGGCGCTATTCCTTTGTTTTTTGCTGTTCAGCAATTTGCAGAAGGCATTATTTGGCACTTTTTTAATCAAGGATGGGATATAGCAGGACTTGCACGCTTTGCAAGCTATGTTTTTTTATTTTTTGCTTTTTTAATCTGGCCGGTTGCTATTCCTCTTTCTCTATGGATTGCAGAGCCTCTTAAATTCAGGCGTAAAATTTTGCTAGGCTTTACAGTAGCTGGCTGCACCTTTGCAGCTTATCTTTTTGTTTCCTTTTTTCATTTAAGCATTACGGTAGAAAATAGCGGACGCTCCATACTCTACGGAGAAGCAAACAATTATTTCTCTTCAGAAACAGAAAGCTTTTTAAAAGCTATTTACATGACGCTTTTGATGGTTCCTATTTTTATTTCAAGCTTGCGCCTTATTTGGCTGTTTGGTTTTTTAAGCCTGGTCTCAGCCTTAATTGCGCATTATTTTTATCATGAGGCCTTCACATCTGTCTGGTGCTTTTTTGCTGCTCTTTTAAGCTTAGTGCTATACCGCGTTATCCAAGAAAATATTGAATCTTAAAAAAACAAGTTTCTTGCAAAAAAAAATATTTTTAACTACATTTTATTCTTTTGAATAAATCATTATGAAAAGGAGAAATTATGTTTTTAAGATGTTTAGAGCGCTCTTTTGCAACAGTGCTCTGTTTTTTGACGCTCTCTTTTGCAGGCAGCGTTTCTGCTGAAAACTGCTTTGAAGAAAGCCCTTGCAAAGGGTTTAAAGTGTATGGTCAGTTTTTATACTGGAAAGCTTCTCAAGACCAGATGCAATATGCAGCTGTTTTACCAAACGGAGTGCAGGGAATCATGGATGCTGTACAAACAGCACCCCCCTTATTAATTTCAGGAAAGCCGTTTATTGTGGATCAGAAATTTAGGTATAAACCAGGATTTAGAATTGGATTTGATTATTCAGGGCTTTGTTCAGATTGGGATATTGGACTTTCATGGACAAGACTGCATCAAAAACAATCTTCTTGCATATCGCGTTGTGATCAAGGCGTGATTCCTCTAGAGATGCCAGCTGCAATTGCTTTTGGGTTTATTGACAGAGATGAATCTCAGTTTGGGTTTGCAGATGCAGCAAAAAGTTGCTGGAATTTTCAGTATGATGTTATTGACCTACAGTTTGCAAGAGATTGCCGCTTTTCAGACTGCCTAAACTTTAAACCTTTTGTTGGAGTAAAAGCAGCTTCTATTAGACAAAAGCAAAATATTGAATATTTTGGATTTACGCTCGATAATGCAGAAGTTATTGTAATGGGTCAGAAAAAAAACCATTTTTATGGAATAGGTCCAAGCTTAGGATTTGATTCTTGCTGGAGAATTTGCCAAAATTGGAGTTTATCAGGTGGTGTTTCTGCTGCTTTGTTATATGGAAGATTTCATGTTAAAACACATCCACATGTTTTATTTGATGTAAATTCCATCCAGATGAATTTAAAAAATTCAAAAAAATGCCGTGTGAGACCAACTGTTGATGCTAATATTGGTCTTAATTGGGAATCATGCGTTTGTGGAAAATTCCCCGTTACGATTGGGATCGCTTATGAAATGCAATATTGGTGGAATCAATGGCAGCCTGGAACTTCAGCTATTGGTAGTCTGATTAATGGCGGATCTTCTAGTCAGGGCGATCTAATGTTGCAAGGTTTAACTGTAAATGTGGGTCTTGCTTTTTAAAGCATTGGACCTCTTTTGAAACTTGCTTTTGTTGGAAAAATATACCAAAAAGTGCTATTTTAACGATGAAATGAAGTTTCGAAAGAAGTCTATTATTCCTTTTCAGAGCCGGGATAGCGG
>DAORNI010000040.1:6737-8014 GCA_035440845.1 Parachlamydiaceae bacterium
TCTTCTGCTTTTCCGGCTTCCTTGTCTTTTAAGTAATCTTCATAAAATTCATAACTACTTTTATGTTCTTCGTTATAAGCGCGTACTTTTTCGCATGTGATGCATTTGCCATCGTTTGCAAAGACAGAAAAGACGATCAAGTTGAACAGGGAAAAAAATATTTTTTTCATAGACACCCCAAATAATTAAAATTAGTTGCTTTATTATGGCGTATAGCAAATAATTTTTAATTAATAAAGTCTTTTTAAAAACTTACCTCTTCCTTTTGCGTAAGGTGAGTTAAAAAGAGCGGTGAATTAGGGAATCGGCAAGAGCGACAAGGGAAGAAGTATCATAAGAAATTATTTTTAAAGAGTTTATAGCATTATTTGTAATTTCTTCCGCCAGCTTTTTAGAATCCTCTATCCCTTTTAAGGTCACGTAGGTGGTTTTTTCATTTAAAAGGTCAGATGGCGTGTCGCGTCCATGCTTTTCTTTGCTTGCGACAACATCTAGCACATCGTCCATGATTTGAAAAGCAAGGCCAATGTCTAGCCCAAACTGTTTCAAAAGCTTTTTCTCTTCTAATGAGGCATCTCCAATAATGGCGCCAAATTCTATGGAAACGGCAATTAGAACAGCTGTTTTTTTAAGATGGATCTCTTGCAAGAGGGCAAGATCTATTTTTTGGTTCTCATTGGTGATGTCCAGGATTTGGCCGGCAATCAAACCATTTCCTCCGCAAGCTTTTGCTAAAACAGAAATGAGTTCCAGTTTTTTTTCAGCGGAGAGGTTTTTGCAATTGGTCAAAACATTAAAAGCCTCTGTGAGCAGGCAGTCTCCGGCTAAAACAGCAGTTGCCTCTTTAAAGGCTTTATGGAGCGATGGCTTGCCTCTTCTAAAATCGTCATTGTCAATGCAGGGCAGATCGTCATGGATTAGGGAATAGGTATGGATCATTTCAAGGGCGCAAGCTGGTATCAGCACTTGCTCTAAAGGTATTCCAAACATTTCAGCTGTTGTGATGGCCAAAATAGGCCGCAGCCTTTTTCCACCGCCAAGAAGAGAATACCTTACAGCAGCAAAAATTTCTTGATGAAGTTCATCTGATGCCGGCATCAGATGGTTTAAGACATCTTCAATCTCTTGCGACAGGTTAAGGAGCATTTGGTTGCCTCTTTTTAAATTAAGGAAGATGCCATTTTTTCGTCTTCAGAAGCAATGACAGGGCTTTTTCCAATACTGATATAATCAAAGCCTTTTTTTTGCATCTCTTCTGCCTCAT
Source organism: Parachlamydiaceae bacterium (assembly GCA_035440845.1). Taxonomy (GTDB): domain Bacteria; phylum Chlamydiota; class Chlamydiia; order Chlamydiales; family Parachlamydiaceae; genus JBBSJT01. The sequence continues at coordinate 8,002 of DAORNI010000040.1, forward strand.
ACTGGTTCCTTCC
>DAORNI010000040.1:8024-13608 GCA_035440845.1 Parachlamydiaceae bacterium
GACGGCAGACCTCATGGTTTGTCTCAAACCGTCAAAATCTAAAAAGCGAAACTGCTTCCACTCTGTCACCAAAGCAATGGCATCTACATTTTTTGCCGCTTCCATTTCATTTTCGGCAAAATAGATATGGGGAGAGTAAGGAATGACTTTTTTAGCATTGTCCATAGCAACTGGGTCAAACAGCTTGAGTTTTGCGCCAGCTTCTACTAACTGCTGGATTAAAGTCAAGGAAGGGGCTTCTCGCATGTCATCAGTATCTGGTTTGAAGGCAAGGCCTAAAATGGCAATTGTTTTATCTTTTAGTTCGCCGTTAAAATAGCCTAAAATTTTATTTCCCAGAAGTTTTTTTTGACGCGCATTTACAATTTCTGCTGCATCTAAAAGGGGCATGTCGCAACCAAGCGACTCTGCATACATGCGAAGGGCTCTTACATCTTTTGGAAGACAAGATCCTCCATAGCCAAGACCGGCATAAAGGAAATGGTAGCCAATCCTTTTATCAGAGCCAATTCCTTTTCTTATCTTGTTAATATCAGCGCCGCTCTTTTCACAAAGCAGGCTAAGCTCATTCATAAAGGAGATTCGTGTGGCAAGCATGGCATTTGCCGCATATTTTGTCATTTCAGCAGAGGCTACATCCATCACCATCAATCTTTCGTGGCTTAGCATAAAAGGTCGGTAGATCTCTTGCATGGCGGCAATGGAACGCTGGCTGCTTGCGCCGATAATGACGCGGTCTGGCTTCATAAAGTCGTTTACGGCATTGCCTTCTTTTAAAAATTCCGGGTTGGAGATCACATCAAATTCAAATTCCACCCCTCTTTTTTCAAGGGTGTCTTGAATAATAGATTCTACAAGAGAAGCAGTGCCAACTGGAACTGTTGATTTATTGACGATCAGGCGGTAGCCTGGCATATATTTTCCAATGGATGCTGCCACATTTTTTACATACTGCAAATTGGCGTGGCCATCATCTGATATGGGTGTGTCCACGCAGATGAAGCAGCCTTCTGCAAACGAGATCGACTTTTCATATTCGGTAGAAAAACTCAACCTGCCGGATTTGATATTGCGCTTGACAATTTCTTCTAGTCCCGGCTCATAAATGGGGATGATTCCCTGGCTTAGCTTTTCTATTTTATCTTCGTTAATATCGAGGCAGATGACGTGGTGCCCCATATCCGAGAGGCAAGTCCCCGTGACAAGACCTACATAGCCCGTGCCAATGACTAATATATCCATTAAAAAATCCAGTTGTTAGAATATTTTTAATACGAATCATACCAAAATAAGACGATCTTGCCTATCTTTTATATCTTTGCATTAAAAAAATTAGAATCATGACTTAGAATTGGAGCATCGGGGTGAAGCAGTCGCACTCTTCTTTATTGGGCGGCTTCAAGCCAAGGGAGATAGCAAAGACGAAGCGGTCATTGTCTTCAAAATGCTGATAAGAGAGCTTTGCATTCCAGGCAGACCAAAGAGTTGCCCTAAGATCGATTTGAAATTCATTATAGCTGGGCTCAAAATGGCGGTTCCAACCTTGACGAGACTCAAACTCCAAAGACCAATTGGGGTGAAGCCTGTAAAATAAATGCACTAAAAAAGTGTCGCGCCGGTCAGACATTTGCGAATGGCGCAGGCGATTGATGGGATGAAAAGCATCTACAAAAAAATTGTATGGGTCTGCTTTTCTAAAAGAATAAGGGCTTCTGTGGCGATACTCTGTTGCAATGGCCATGTCCTGGCTGATCGTCCACTCGCTCCTTAAGTTAAAATGATCCAGCATATTCTCTTCAAAATCCCATGCGGTAGAGCAGGTATAGCGCAAAGAATAAAAAGGATTCCAACTAATCCTACTATAAATTTTTGGAATTGTGGCAGGGATCGTTTTGCTGTCAAAAAATGCATTGGCAAAAACATCTGCTTCCAGATAGCGGTTGATAAGGCCATTATGGTCTTTATAGTAAAAATTTTGAGCCACTCCAAAGCGCAAAATATTGAGCCGATACCACCCATCGTCAATGTCAAAAATGTAGTGGTTATTAGGAGACGATGTAGGAAAAGTGTAATATTCGTAGCGGGCAAAAGGGCGAATGACATGCTTTTTGTTATAATAAAATTTATAAAGTCTGGTGTCTGCCTGACATGCTAAAATCCCAAGCCCTACAAAGCTTGGACCCCCTTTTGGACTATTGCCCTCAAAAATAATTTGAGAGCCAATTTCTGGTGTCACCGTCATCTGCTTCAACGGAATGGGACGGTAGAGCTTGTTTGAAAGACCAAGTCGGCTTGATCTATAATCATCTGCGTTTTCGACACTGTTGGCATATTTAAAATCAAGATAAGAGACCTTGACCTGATTTTCCGAGATTATTCTCGTTTTAGAAACTGTGAATGGGATCAAATTGGTCTCAAGTGTTGGCAGCTCTTGCTTTGTCGTCTGGAAACTATTGATCCTGGCCCTTGCTAAAAAGTTAGTGATCCAAAAGTCAGTTTCTTTTCTTGCAATTAATTCTGTTCTTCCCGCAGCTTCAATGTCAATACTGCGCTCTTCATAGTCAGTTGCCATCTCTTTGTCGCTCAGCTTGTCATAGTTCAGGTGGATGATCATTTTTTTTTCCGGCAACTCTTTTCTGTAGAGTCCTTGGAACCTGTAACGTATGGCCACATGGTGGTCGCCACTTGATTTTGCATCGCGCGCAATGAAGTTGACCGATTCAAATTTTTCAAGTTTGTCCAGCGAACGGTAGTAATTTTCAAAACCGCCTCCCCATCCACGCTGCAGCCTATAATCTAAGCGTGCAAAAGTTTTAAAGCGCTCCCAGGAAAAAATCTCATAAGCAACGCTGACTCTTGGTCCTTGGCTGCCAGCCCTTGCCTCATAGCGGATCGGCTGGTCAAAAATAGAACCTAAGTTCGCTCTGAAGAAAGGAAGCTTTAAAAGAGGAACGCGCTCTGCCACAAACTTGACATTGCTAGCTTGCAATAAATGCTTGTCTGTCACTTTTGCATTTTCAGCCAAGATGGCCCATTCAGGGTTGTAGTTTTCAGATGTTGTCACAAAAGCGTCATAGATCACGTAACTTCCATCGGCATTTAAATGGATGCGCTCGCCGCCAAAAAACCAGGGTTCTAGCGCTGTTCTTCCACCATAGAGGATTCCGCACCGCTTTGTGAAATCATATTCCAGGCGATCACCTACAAAGAGGTAATTGTCAAATTCCACGATCAGGTTTTCTTTTGCTTCGATTAAAGAGATGTTCTCTTCATTGATTTTTTTTCTTGTATAGCGGATTTTTTGTGCCTGAATGCGCAAATTGGTGCCTTCAATGACGCCGCCTTTTTCAGTGGAAAGCACACCTCCTTCAAAAACAGGTTCTTTTAAATCCACATGAATGCCGTTTGCAACCATATCGCTGATCACTTGGGTATTATCGGCTGAGGCAAGGCAAGAGGAAAAAAGAAGGCAAAAAACAAATAACTTTAATTTTAAATTCTGCATTCTTAAATATTCCTATCGTGCCGCATGCATTAAAAGGCCAGCTAGTGCATATTTATTTTTTTGATTTCCATGGCAGATTGCATATAGAAGCAAATTGATGCCCGCTTTGTCCTGGCGGCAAGCAATGGCTTCGAAAGCTTCTACAAGCAGACGTGAAGTGTCATGAGGCGTCAGCTGATAATTGGAGTTTGTTTTTCTCATTTCAAAAGGCAATAGGGGACGAAACTGGATCAGATCCGCTTTATACTCTTGTAAGATGAACTGCTTCAAGTTCTCCTCGTAAGAACCCTCTTCGCCCAATCTAAAAAGGCTTAAATTGCAATAATTACGAATGAGAGGAGCACCAGCTTTTTGATGTCCCAGCTTTAAGAGGGCGATCGCATCGTCTGATGCAATATTTTCAAGCATCAAGACAAGCAAAGGAACAAGCTCGTTCTGGTTGTTGTCAAATAAAGATTTTGCGATTTTTAAGAATTCTCTTTCTGGAAATTGCAGGCACAAGGTTAAGACTTCTTCCCTAAAATGCAAGGTCGATTCATGTAAAAGCCCATCTTCTTGTTCATTTTGTGAAGCGGAAGGAACGGCTTTTAAATATTTTAAAGCGCCTCCAATAGAGCTCATTTCTAAAAAGGCCAAATCTCTTTTATCGCGCATTAAAATTTCCATAACACCAGGATAGGCAGATTCATTTTTTAATTTAACAAGCGAAAAGAGGGCATTGATGCGCACATTTAGTTGCCCATGTGAAGAGAGTGTCTGTAAAAGATCCTCGCTTCCCTTTATTTCAGACAAGAGAAAAATAGCATAAAGATTTAAATTTTTAGCCATCTCCTCAATTTCTTTTTGAGCCGTCTTGTCGCCAAGGTGATGAAGCGCTGCAAGGGCGATAAGTCTTACGCTAGGCTGCGAAGAAGAGGAAAGCTCTTTTAATCTGGGAATAGAAGCCTCATCTTTCATTTTAAGAAAAGCATAGCAAGAAGCTTCTTGCTCTAAAACATTGGAATGTGTGGCAAGAAGCCTGATCGCTGGCAAAAGATCATCTCTCTCATAGTCTGCAGCGCTTTTAATGGCAGCAGCACGCACTTTTTCATCCGGATGGTTGAGCAATTTTTCCAGCATTTTCATGGCATCTTGAGTGCCAATCAGCCCAAAAAATTGCGGAAAGAGTGGCAAGAGCTTAAGGGGCAGCTTGCACATCAAAGATTCTATTTGAGCAGTAATTTTAGGGTTTTTTTCAGCAGCTAGTCTAAAAGCGGCTTCCAGTCTAATGCCAAGGTAGTTAGAACCAAGAGCCCTGTTTATCGCCAAATAGCTCTCTTCGTGATGCAGTCTGGACAAAAAATTTAAAGAAATGAGCTGAATTTCTGGGGAGGGCGATTTGATCCCAAGCTTTAAAATATCGAGCATTTTTTCATTCATGGAGATGCCAGCGCCAAAAAGAGCTAAAACATTGGCTTCCTGATTTTCAGAATAAAAGCCTTGCTCAATTAAAAGCACAGCAATTTGCTCTAATAATTCCGCGTCATGCACTCCTTTTTTATCGTGGTAGTCATGATAAAGGGAAAAGGCGAGCTCCTCTTTTCCTGTTTTTAGCAGATAAAGGATGCGGCTTTTTGTGATCTCATCATCACTTGCGTGCAGTGCAAAAAAGGAGAGAACAGTAAGGAGACTATAGAACAAAAAGTTTTGAAAAGACCTGAAGCTGAAGCTCATCTGTTGCAATGTCCGACGCTATTTTAAGTAACATCTTTTTTAACTCTTTTTCTGTTTGTTGTAAAGTTTTAAAGGCTGGCATTTTTTCTTTTAGATAAATGCCGATATAGCGTTTGTTACCTTCTTTAATTTCAATAAGATCATTTTCAGCTTTAACGACTTGAGATGTTTTCCACTCGGCGCTTTTTTGGAGGATGGCTGCCAGCTCTGGCTTTAAAAAGAAACCGGCAAATAGCTTTACTTCTGTTTTGTTCATAATTAGGCTTCTTTCACATAATTAAAAAGATCAATGCCAATTTCTTTTAAAAGAGAAGACAGAGCATTTATAGGAAGGCCGACAACATTATAGTAGCAGCCATCAATTTT
>DAORNI010000040.1:13618-15058 GCA_035440845.1 Parachlamydiaceae bacterium
CGATGAGGCCAGCTCCTTGTTGAATCGTATAGCTGCCCGATTTGTCTAGAAAATGGATTTTGGAATGGTACTGTTTGATCTGATCTTCATTCAAGGGATTAAATAAAACGCGCGTTTCTTCAGCAATATCAAAAATTTTTTTATCTTTTCCCTTATAGAGGCAAAGCGCTGTAAACACAGAATGCCATTTGCCTTGCAGCTCTAGGAGAGCTTGGAAAGCTTCGGTCTCATCTTTTGGTTTATTATAAACTTTTCCATTGCAATAGACAATGGTGTCTGCTGTTAAAATCGTGGATTCAGCGAACTGGTCTTTTAGCTCTAAAAGCTTTGCTTTTGCAAGGCTTTTAGCATAAGCAATAGGATCTTTTTCAACAGGGATTGTAGATTCATCAAAATAGGAGGCGTGTACGGTAAAAGGAATGGAGAAAAAGTTTAAAATTTCTTTTCTTCTTGGAGACGAGGAACCTAAAATAAAGGGTGTCATAATAAATACTGCTTTGATTTTTAATTTTTCAAATTTTATCTGAGTAGAGTTTTAACTACAATATTTTTTTATTTCTTTTTTTTATTAGTTTTTGCTAAAAATAAAAAAAAAAGGATATCTTATGAATTCTGTGATTTTTACCTGGTTTCGAAGATTTGTGATGATTGTGGTTCCTATTGCGCTTGTTTTTTTAGAGTGGAATCACCCTTCCGGATTTTCTAAAAATGTGGCAGCCGGCTTGTCCCATATGTCCCATTGGTGGACACAGCTGCATATTATCCAATCCTTTTTGTTTGGAATTGTAGCAGTAGGCGCTTTTTTGCTGACACTTCATGACAATGGTGTTTTTGGCACTTTGAGTAAAATTTTTATTTTGTTTTTTGCCATCTGCTATCTTGTTTTTGATTCCACAGCAGGCATTGGCGTTGGCTTTATTTTAGGGATGCCAGAGCGCGATCCGACTCTTGATATTGAGACCGTCAATAAAATAGCCCAAGCTCTTTATACAGACAAGATCATTGGGGGCAGCGGATCTTTCTTTAGTTTGTTTGGCTCCTGGAGCTGGCTTTTAGGCATTGGCTTTGCCATCATTTCAATTGCTTTAAGAAATAGGCGTCTTTCTTTTTGGAAGCTTATCTTGCCACTATTGCTTTTAGCAGTTTCTGCTTATATGCTTTATGTGGGGCATTACTCGCCCTATGGCCCTATTGCTTTTGCAACATTTGCTTTAGCGTCTGTCTGGATGGATTTTTTTGGTTTTGACCTTTAGTTTTTTTTATAGACATTATGGACAGGATCAGAATGGACTATATCGACTACCATGGACTAAACTTTGCGTTCTTACCTTGATGGGTTTACAGTAGTCCCTATTTTTGCGGATTTAAAAACCTGAGTTTTCTAGTTTCTCTTTTTGAAATTCAGGGAGTTTTTCAAGGGTGAGTTTTGCAATTTTTTCG
>DAORNI010000041.1:0-14512 GCA_035440845.1 Parachlamydiaceae bacterium
TGTTTTCCATGTTTTCCATGTTTTCCATGTTTTCCATGTTTTCCATGTTTTCCATGTTTTCCATGTTTTCCATGTTTTCCATGTTTTCCATGTTTTCCATGTTTTCCATTCAGATTTCGCGGTGGTTAAGGACTATTCATGAGACAACGCTTCCGTTTGGTAAACTCTGAATGCTAAGCACTTCTAAAAGCTTTTCATCACTTGCTGCTAAAATCATTCCATGGCTTTCAACACCCATTAAAAAAGCAGGTTTTAAATTAGCTACCAACACAATTTTTTTTCCTATTAGTTCTTCTTCCTTATAAAACTGCGAGATTCCAGAAACGACACTTCTTGTTTCAAACCCAAGGTCTACTTCCAGATGCAGCAGCTTTTTACTTTTTGGGACACGAACTGCTTTTGTAATAGTGGCAACACGCAAATCGAGTTTTTTGAATTCTTCAATGCTGACTTCTTCTTTTAAAGGCAAATAAGTTTTACCTTTTTCTTTATTTGCAGTTTCTGACATGGCCTTTAACTTAATGATCTCCTGCTCAATCTGCGCATCTTCAATGCGATTAAATAAAATTTTTGGATCGCTCAAAAGCTGTCCTTCTTGAATCCTCTTTTCTGTTATTTTTCGCCACCCGTCTTTTTCTAAATTCTCTTTAAATCCTAAAAGGTTAAAGACTTGGCTTGCCGTTTCTGGGATAATAGGAAAAGAGATCAGGCTTAAAAGTTTTAAACACTCTAAACAGCACGCAATAGTTGTATACATTTTTGGCTTTGACTCATCAGCTTTAGCATCCACCCACGGCTTTTTCTTGTCAAAATAGCTGTTTCCAAGAGCCGCAAGCTCCATAACAATTTGGCTTGCCCGTCTTAATTTAAACTGTTTAAAGGTGTCTTCTGCTTCTTTGACAAGCTTTTTCATTGCCTCTAAAAACTCAAGATCTAGCTCTTCTAAAGTACCAAATGAGGGCACTTTACCCTCGCAATTATTTTTCGCAAACACAAGGACGCGATTGACTAGATTACCATATTTGCCAAGCAGATCTGAATTGCAGCGCAACTGAAAATCTTTCCAGGTAAATTCTGAATCAGAAGTTTCAGGAGCATTTGAGGCGATCGCATAACGGATTTGATCTGCTGTAAAATTCTTGAAAAAATCGTCCAAATCGATCATCCACCCATCAGACTTGCTAAATTGCCTGCCCTCCAAATTATAAAACTCGTTGGCCGGTAATTCATCCACAAGCTTAAAAGGCTCATCTTGTCCCATTGTCATGGCGGGGAAAATAGCCCCATGGAACGGGATATTATCTTTTCCAATAAAATGGACAAGCTTTGTGTGCGGATCTTGCCAATAATTTTTCCAAGCTTTTGCATCTCCTGTTTTTTCAGCCCATTCTTTGGTAGCAGAGATATAGCCAATCGGCGCATCAAACCAGACATAAAGGACTTTTCCATCAGTTTCTGGAAGGGGTATTGGAATGCCCCAGGAAGAGTCTCGCGTGATACCGCGCGGGCGCAATTCTTGAATGTAGCTTTTAACAAAATTCAATACGTTCGGCTTCCACTCTTTTTTTTCCGCCCATGCTAAAAGCTTGTCTTTAAATTTGTCCAAGAGTAAAAACCAATGCTTTGTCGGTTTTAAGGTCAAAGGCGCATTAGAGAGCTTGGAGCGTGGATTTTTTAAATCCGTTGCCTCATAACTTGCACCACATTTTGGACACTCATCTCCTCTTGCGTCTAAAAAACCGCATTTGGGACACTCTCCTGCCACGTAGCGGTCTGCTAAAAATTTTTGATCTTTTTCCGAGTAGAGCTGCTCTGTCATGCGCTCTTCAATATAGCCATTTTTCAAAAGATCTAAAAAGTACTGGCAGACAGTCTCATTATGTCCTTCCCAGGTAGTTCTGGAATAGTGGTCAAAAGAAATATTTAATTTTTTAAAAAAATCGAGATTGATCGCATGAAAAATGTCGACATGCTCTTTTGGAGACCTGCCCGCAAGGTCTGCACTCATCGTAATGGCAATGCCATATTCATCAGAGCCGCAAATGTAGAGGACATCTTTTTTTTGCAGCCGCAAGAACCTGGCATAGCAATCAGCTGGTAAATAAGCGCCTGCAATATGCCCAAAATGAAGGGGTCCATTTGCATAGGGAAGGGCTGACGTGATCAAAATTTTCTCGTTCATCTTTTTCCTTAGTCATTTTGGCAGTTCGAAGAGGCCTTTTGGTTTTTGGACAACTAAAACCTCTAAAGTGGTGCCTGGCACCTCTTTCCATCCAAGCAAAACCCTTGTCTCCAAATCGACATAAAGAGGTCCTGGAATGGCATAGACAAACTCTGGTTCAATATCTCTTGGAGCTGATCTTTTGGAAGAAAGCTCTGTCTGATAGCCCTCTAGCGTGTGGTGGCTATTTTTTATCATCTCTTTTTGCGCATCGGACAAACTCCCCCAGGAAACATAAGATCCAGGGTAACGCTTTTCTAAAAAAGTCCAATCTACAAAAATCGTATCAAAATAAGAGACTGCATGAGGAAACAATCTCCCCGTATCGCGGCAAAGCGCTGCTTTTCTGACATCAAACATGCGGTTGTCATACTGGCGCTTAAAAAATAAGTAGCGCAGTACTTTCTCTGCAGTATCAGCTGGGATATCGGATCCCAAACGCAAAGGTTTTTTTGTGTAGGGACTCAAAGCCACCTGATATTTTTGCACCCAAAAGCTTAAAAAAAATACAGCGAGCAATAAGAAAAACACGAACAGAACCGCAAATGAGAACCAAGCCACATCAGAAGCTGTTACCAATGCGAGATACCTTTGCATTTTATGCTTAATCTACAAGGATTTTTCTTGTGCGCTTGCGCTCTTGCGACTTGCCATTTTCATTTTTTGCAAATTCTTTTTTATCTAAAGATTTGGAATTTCCAAAATCGTAGTCTACAGATGGCTCTTTTGGAATATCTTCAAATTTATCAACCCCTGCTTTGATCTCGTCCAAAACATGGACGGCCACATTTTGCGACTCAGACTTTAATCTGGGTCCCCTGCCTGTTTTGATCATGTTTTCTGCAAGCTTGATTGCATGTCCAACTAGCTTGAATTGGCTCTCAAACTTTTTTTTCACGCCTTCATTTGTTAAATCTTCTTGATTTTCCATGTTTTTCCTCTGCTTAAATTTTATTCATCCGATGATCTTCTGCAATAAAGATGCTTCTTAGCACCTCATATGCAGCTTTCAAATCATCGTTTACAATCATATAATCATAATATTTTGCATCTTCCATTTCATGTTTTGCCCATTCCAGACGCTTCATCCGCTCTTCTGTTTTTTCAGTTTTGCGGTTTTCCAGTCTTGCAGCAAGCTCATCAAGGGATGGAGGCATAATGAAGATCAAAGTAGCATCCATCATTTTTTTTATATTAAGCGCACCTTCCGTATCAATCACTAAAACAACATCAAGCCCTCTTTCCTGCAATTTTTGGATGCTGTCTTTGGAAGTGCCATAATAATCCCCATAAAGCTTGACATGCTCTAAAAACTGCCCATCTTTAATTTTTTGTTCAAATGCTTGTCTTTCAATAAAAAAATAGTCAACGCCTTCTACTTCACCTTTTCTTGGGGGTCTTGTTGTGCAAGAAACAGTTGCCTTCACATGCGGAAATTCTTCCAAAAGCTTTTTAACAAGTGTTGTTTTCCCGGTTCCTGCCGGTGCGCTGACAACAAATACTTTTCCTTTTTTATTCAACATTCTGTATTTGCTCCCGGATTCTTTCCAGTTCTGTTTTCATCTCAATGACAAGTTTTGTAATATTAAGGTCAGACGCCTTTGAGCCGATCGTGTTGACTTCGCGGTTCATTTCCTGAATTAAAAATTCCAACGTTTTTCCAACAAGGTTTGCTGTTTTTAAAAGGGCAAAAAATTGCTCAATGTGCGACTTAAAACGAGTGATTTCTTCTGTAATGTCTGCTTTTTCAGCAAAAAGACAGACCTCTCTTAAAACTCTCTCTTCATTTTCGATAAACCCAGGAACGACTTCGTTCAACTTGGCAATTAAGCGATCATGCAATTTTTTTTCTGCATCCGAAGACAAGAGCTCCATTTTTTGGATCGTTTTACCAAGCAGTTGTAAACGCTCTTCAATATCTTTTAAAAGAAGGCTTCCCTCTTTTTCTTTCATTAAGGTCAATTGGTTCAAAGCTGCTGTCAAAACTTCTTCAATTGCCTCTAAATAGTCGCCTTCATTTGGAAACTCTTCTTCAAATTTCAGCACCCCTTTTTGAAAAAGGAGCTGATCGGCTTTTAACTCGCCGCTGATTTTTAAATCATCGCAAATGGCATGAAAGGCATCTTTAATTTGACGAACAAGCGGCAAATTGGCTTTTACAACGTAAGGCGCTTCTTCTTCAAATTCAGCAAAAAGCCGGACATTGATCTGGCCTCTTCCCACATGCTCGCCAATCTTTTTTTTGATAAAAGCATCAAAACGCATCAGCTCGTGCGGTAAGACGGCGTGAATTTCTAAAAACTTGCGATTGACCGACTGGATTTCCAAAGAAAATCTGCCAACTCTTTTTTTAAGAGAAGATCTCGCATAAGCTGTCATGCTCTTTAACATAATGAAAATCCGGGGAAAATACTTGAGATTATATTAACTTTTCCTATAAACTTCAACGTAAAAACTCATTTTACCTTTAAAAATTTTATGGATCGGTCAATTTATGATTACTCTTAACAAACTTTCAAAAAGCTACGGAACTAAAATTTTATTTGACGGAGTGACCTTGACCTTCAACTCCGGAAACAGGTATGGCCGTACTGGTCCAAATGGAGCGGGAAAATCCACTTTGCTCAAAATGATGATGGAATTTGAAGAACCGACAGCTGGCAGCATCACATTGCCAGACAGGGTCGGTATTTTGAGACAGAACATTGAAGACTACCGCGATTTTAAAGTCCTAGACACTGTGATCATGGGCAATAAACGTCTCTGGAATGCACTGCAAGAGCGAGACAGCTTGTACGAAGTGGAAATGACAGACGATGTCGGCATGCGTCTTGGGGACTTGGAAGGGATTATCGCAGAAGAAAACGGTTATACGGCAGAATCAGATGCAGAGACGGTATTGATCGGCATGGGCGTTCCAGAAGTGCACTTCAACCAGAAAATGGGCGAAATCCCCACAGACTTGCAATTTCGCGTACTGCTTTGCCAGGCGCTTTTTGGTGAGCCGCAAGCACTTCTTTTGGACGAGCCGACAAATCACCTCGACTTAGAATCGATTGGCTGGTTAGAAAAACTTTTACACGACTACAAAGGTACACTTATTGTCATCAGCCACGACCGCCACTTCTTAAACTCCATCACGACTCATATCGCAGACATCGATTATGGCACCATCATCATGTATCCTGGCAACTATGACCAAATGGTGCTTGCAAAGACATCTGCAAGGGAGAGTGCTGAACTGGAAATCAAAAGCAAAGAGAAAAAAATTGCGCAACTTCAAGAGTTTGTCTCTAAATTTGGAGCCGGCACAAGGGCAAGCCAGGTGCAGTCCCGCGTTCGTGAAATGGAGCGTCTCCAGCCAGAAAAATTAAAGGAGAGCAACATCCAACGCCCCTATATCCGCTTTATTCCATCGGACAAACAACCTGGCAAACTTATTTTTAAAGTCGAACACATCAGCAAATCTTACGGTGACCTAAAGGTCATCAAAAATTTTTCCTTTGAAGTAGAAAGAGGCGATAAAATTGGTATTATTGGCGCAAACGGCTGCGGTAAGACAACGCTTGTTAAAATGTTGGTTGGCCTTTTGGAAAAAGATGCCGGAGAAATTGAGCTTGGCCATCAGGTGCAAATCAGCTATTTCCCGCAAAACCATCACGAGCTTGTAGAAAAAAAACCGGGCGAACAAGCCTTTGACTGGCTAAAAGATAGAAAGCAGGGTGTCTACGACCAGGAGATCCGCGGCGTCCTTGGAAAAATGCTTTTTGGAGGTGATGAGGCCTTTAAGCAAGTGGCAGCTCTCTCTGGGGGTGAAACTGCAAGGTTGATCATTGCCGGAATGATGCTCTCTCCTCATAATACACTTGTTTTGGATGAGCCGAACGGACACCTTGACCTGGAAGCAGTTTCTGCACTTGCCTGGGGTCTTTCTGAATATAAGGGAACAGTAATTGTCGTTAGCCATGACCGCGATTTGATCGACAAGGTAGCAACAAAAATCATCGCGTTTGAAAAAGACGGCATCAAATTTTTTGATGGTCCTCTAGAAGAGTACCTCAGCAGTAAAAAACCATAGAATGGAGCCATTTACTAAAAGAAAGTTTTTGAGCTTGCCATTCAAGCAGCAGCAAAAAAAATGCGCAGAAATTTTAAGATGCACTTATGAAAGCGCTTCTTTTGACACTCTTCTTGAATATAACCGTCTGAGGGGCTTTTTAAATCAAGAGCCCCTCTACTCCCTTAATTTTAAAGAAATAGCTGATGCTTACCATAAAGCCTTGGAATTAGCAGAAGTTTCTTTAAAAGAGCATCATCTGCTACCACATGTACGAACAGGAGACAAGGAAACAGCAGACCCCCTTTTGCCTATTGATATTTATTTAGACAATATTCGGTCTGGTCACAACATCGGCAGCATCTTGCGAACGATAGAAGCTTTTTCTTTGGGAGAAGCTCATTTTTCAAAAAGCACGCCTTTTATTGAGAACAAGAAAGTACAAGATGCATCCATGGGCTGCTGGAAACATGTAAAAAGTTTTGAAAACTCGAGTCTTGCCAATCTAAAGCAGCCTATTATTGCTTTAGAGACTTGTCATGATGCAATTTCAATTTATGATTTTACATTTCCCAAAAGCTTTACTCTTGTTTTGGGTAATGAAGAATATGGTTGCTCTGAAGAAACCTTGAAACTTGCAAACTATTTTGTTGAAATTCCTTTAAGAGGAAGGAAAAATTCTTTAAATGTGGCAAATGCTTTTGCAATTGCCGCCTCTGAAATTATACGACACTATTATAGAGATTTGAAACTTGAACCCATATACTCTTTTGTTGCAGAATAGGCTTCTTTTGCAGTAAAAGAAACAGAACTAAAAAATGTTTCTCTCACTACTTCTTTAAAGTTTTTTGTTGAAATCAGAGCTTCTAAAGCATCACCTGCCACAGATTCAATCACTTTTAGAAAAGTTTCTTGTTTAAAAAGGTAAGATGCACAATCTTTTGTATAAACAGAAATTAATTTTGCAAAAAAAGCGTAACCGGCTTTTTCTGCTCCTTCTTCCAGGTTAAGGCTTGCCGCACTTTTAGAAGCAAATGCTTTAGTCCCTGCTTCAAAAATAGGTGTCAATGTTTCTGCTGCTATCATTTCAATGCTCATCAACATCCCTTCTGAAAGGGCATAAACAAAGCCTCCAAAACAGGCTTTTTTTAAATTGAGGTCTAAAATGGAGCGCAAAGCAAATCCCCTTAAAAAGCCATCTGCCAAACGCCCGTTGGCGGAGTCTTTTAAATAAGGAGAGGCCATATACGAAAAAGTTTTTGCAGCGCCAAAAGCACTTCCTACTTGAAGAGCACTTTTAAAATCGCGTCTATAGACTAAAGCGCCAATAAAGGGCAGAGCAAAAGCATCTGCTGTAGAGCTTTTCCAATTTGATGGGAGTTTTTTTAAATGGTTATTAACACCTGTATAAATTCTATTTAAATAATCTACCATAATTTAATCTCTTTTATAAAAATTAACAAAAAATCCTTCTTCATTAAAATAAAGCTCACCTGTTCTTCCAGATGATTTAAAACGAGAAGTCGAACAATCCCAATAAATGCTTTCAAAAGAAAGAGGAGCTTTTGTCTCTATTAATTCTTTTGCAGAATAAGAAACTCCATCAACCAGAAGCTTTAAATCTGGATCTACTTTTACAATCCTGTCTCCTGCCTTGTCCTGGAAGAAAAGCGGGACATCTTTAAATTCAATTTCCCATAAGTTGTCTGCCGTAGACGAAAAAGATCTATCCTTAACAAGCATGGTATTTCCATCTTGAAGATGAAAAATTCCGTAATTGGAGCCACCACCATTGATGCTGGCATCAAAAGGTCTTCCAATATGAGCAACAATCCCCTTTTCAGCTTCATAAGCTGCTAAATAATTTTCTAATTTCTTTTCAAAGTCGTTGACGTTTTGTTCTATGTTTAAAAAAATTGCATCATAACCATAAAGGGTTTTCATTAACTCCAGGCGATCAAACACTTCTTCGTCTTTTAAGGCAAGCGCCTCTTTTAAAATAATTCCTTGAGCTTCTCCTGTTTCTACACGCTCTTTCCAATCTTGAACATTTAAGAAATCAAGGGCAAATCCAACCATGGCTCCTACACCATAATGGCGCCATTTCACTGCTAATTCTTGTGGATCTTGAGAGTGCACGTAACCAGAAAATAGATGAAAGAGGTGCTTCTTTTCGCTAAAGCCTGGAATAACAGGAAATGTTTTGAATGTCTGGATGCTTGCATAATCGGCAAGACCCTCCATCATCTGCTGAAAATATTCCCAATTTAAAGAAGAGGGGCTGATGATCTTGCTTCTTGCTTGATGTACAGCCATGTAATTTTTTAAAATGTTTAACTTATCAGTTTCTTCTGCAGTCACAAAATCGATCAAAATACGCTCTTCTAAATGAATGAGAGCCAAATTTTCTATATTAAGGCTATCTGCATACTGCCCCACATCTCTTAATCTTTCAAAATGACCAAACTGATAGCGATGAAAAAGCTCATGAACCAAAACTAAAATAGGCCGCTCAACAAAAGTATTTGGATTAGTCTCTTCATCAATCCTAAAGACAAAGACTTTTTGCCCGTCCAACAAAAATTGGTCTTGCATAGCAATTTCTTTGAGGTTCCAATGGTCTTTTTCAGAAAATAGAACAGCAGAATTCCCTATCTTCTTCTCTTGCCATGCCGCATGATTTTTCTTTAAGCCAAAAGCATAAATATGTTCATTTGAGAAAGTAATAACAAGTGGGGTTTCTAAAAGGTCAAATTTTTTCCAGACAAGATCTTTTTCTGAAGACAAGGCGTCTACAGTCAACTGGATTTTTTCAACAAAAGATTCTTCACTAGCAGAAAGCGGTGCAAATAAAATAATAAAAGTAGAAACAATCTTAACAATAAATTTGTACATAATTCCTATTTTTAATAAACCATTAAAGTAATAGTTTAAATAAAAATCATGTTTATTTAATTAATTTTTTATTAAGATTTCATTAAGACAACGATTGATTATATTTTACATTAATATAATATGAGTTGCATGTAACTAATTATTTATAAAGTTCATGGAACTTGCAACTAAAAATCCCATGATCTTTATTTCAAATCCCTCAGCAGTAACTGAATGGATCTTTCTTGGTAATAACCTAGAGATTACGCCAAAGGCTCCTTCAATAAACTTCTTAATATATTTCAAATTTACAAAATCTTCTAAATCGATTGGTCTCAATGAATTCGATTTTGGCTTGGCAATCAGTCTTATTTTTTTGACCTCTTCTAACATATCTTGATGTTCATAGTCCAAATAAGCTGAATCCCCATAAATTATACTTCCTTCAGGAAGATTTCGATTCATCAATTTAAATGGGAGAGAACCATACTTTCTACCCGGACAAAATATCACTCTAAGCAGACATCCATCTCGACCAAGTTATTAACCTGAGTTTTGGGTTTCTCTCCTCAAACTTCAGGTTAATATAGTATTTATAAACTAAATCTTTGTGATAGAAAGCAACGCATTGTCTTAAGTTTTGCAAATTGTGTTAATTAATGGGATTTCCTCTGGCCTTTAATTTAACCTCGATGTTGCCTCTTGTCGCCTTTGAATAAGGACACATATGATGGGCGCTTAAAATAATCTCTTCTAATTTTTCTGCGTCATCTAGTTTTTCAATGTCGACATCTAATATAACGCTTAAGAAAAATCCGCCTTGATCATCCTTATTTAAATTGACATCTGACTTAATGGTTGCTTTTCCGGTTGCATTTTGGCTTTTGCCAACAGCTGCAACTGCTCCGCCAAAACAAGCAGCATAGCCGATTGCAAAAAGCTGCTCTGGATTTACGCCGTCTTTTCCGCTTCCTGGCGGCACTAGCATCACATCTAATTTTTTATCATCTGTTTGGCCGTGGCCATCCCTTCCGCCTTCTACTATAGCATGAGCTGTATAAAGAGTTTTCATTTTCTCCTCCTTTTTTGTTGAAACTTACCTTACGCAAAAAAATAAGTGGAGTCAATAGATCTTTTTCAGTTAAATTGTTGATATGAACAGTAATAATCTTATTCTTTTTGGACATAAAGCTTCTGGAAAGACCTATTTTGGAAAGAAACTTGCCAAGCAGCAGAAAAAAAAATTTATTGACACAGACCGTCTCATTGAAAAACATTATCAAAAAGAGTTTCAGCAAACGCTCAAGTGTCGGGAAATTTTTAACCGCCTTGGCGAAAAAGAATTCCGTTTGCTAGAAAAAATCATCATTAAAAATCTAAAAGGCATTAAAAATACAATCATCGCAGTTGGCGGCGGCTCACTTCTGGATCCTGAAAATTTAAAAGCTTTAAAAAAGCTTGGCACATTTATGCGGGTTCAAACAGACAAAGAGACAGTCCGTCAAAGAATCTTCAAGTCTGGCATCCCTCCTTTTTTAGAATCGGAAGATCCTGAAAATGCTTTTGAAAAATTTTATGAAATGCGTGAAGCATTTTTTTCTCAAATTGAAAATTAAACATCCTATTAACCTGAGTTTTCTAGTTTCTCTTCTTAAAATTCAGGGAGTTTTTCAAGGATGAGTTTTGCAATTTTTTTCTAAAGCCAGGTTTTCACCCTTCTTGAGAAAAAAAGTGCAATCGCGAGTCTTTCACATGGGTGAAAAATGAAAATTTAAATTTAAACGACTATAAAAGAGAAAATAATCGATTCTAAGCTATTGACGACACGCCCTAGAAAAAAGAGGGAAGGCGATAAGCCGGATTCTGTCGTGAGCAATCATTCTTCTAAGGGGCTTTGTTGCCAAAGCCCTCAAGCGACGTCTTATGAGACACAGCAGGAGATCTGTATTGCCTCAATTTTGTCTTGCTTCGGATAGGGTTTGCCGCCTCTTTTGGTTGCCCAAAATCGAGGGTTTGCTCTTCAGGCAAACGTTTCAGCCATAGCTAAAAAACTTTTTAATTGTTTTTAACGGCATACTTTCTGTTGCACTTTCCGTGGTCTTTTTCTTATGCAGCTATTTTTAACTGACATAAGACTTTTCAACCCCCAGCCTTTCGCTGGTATCCTCTCCTTGTGAAGTCCAGACTTTCCTCTCTTAAAGAAATTTATTTAAGAGCGATTGCTTACCTTCCCAAAATGGAATTAAACTTTTGTAGAGCGTCTGCGGCGTGTTTTAGCTACAACCGGAGTGCCTTCCAGGCTTTCAGATTCTGGCCAGTAGTGAATGCGAGAGCAATGTTCGCAAAAAATCAGGCGCTCTCCTTTTCTGACCATGTTCTCATCTTGTGCCGTCAGCATAATATGGCAGCCGCTGCAGCAGCGGTTTTCAATAGGCACTACAACGCGGTCTTTCTTGTTGCGAAGAAGGCGTTCATAAATACCAAATACTTCCTTATCGGCTTCTGCAACAAGACGGTCTCTTTCTACTTTGATCAAAGAGCCCTCTTCATTGATTTTACCGATGCTCTCAAAAATTTCTAATTCTAATATTTTGCTGCTCTCAATGGTAGAGTCCAGAGTGCTTTTAAGATTTTTCAAGATTTCGTTTTCAGCATTTAATTTCTCTTGTAGATCGTGGATGCGTCCCTCTTTTACGCTTTTTTCGCGATCCACTGTTGACATCTCATGACTTAGAGCATTGAATTCTTCTACTTTTTTAACGTTATTCTGCTGACCTTCCAGCTTTTTAAATTTGGCAGCGATCTCCGCTAGTTCGCCTTCCATCATGCGAATATTTTTTTTAAGCTCAATGATCTCATTTTCTTTGAACGTGGCTTGCTCTTCTAACTCTTTTTTAACAGCATTAATATTGTCTAATTCGCGTTGACGCTCTTGTTTTAGGCGCATCAGCTGAATCATTTGCATATCGCGTTCTTGGATTTCTAAAATCTTTTTGAGGGATTTATGCATGATTGTTCCTAACTTTAATATCGTGATGTGGACAAAAGATTATCTCTTTTACTGATATTTCTTCAAGTAAAAAGAATGCTTTTTAAGTTTTTTTCCTTGACACGCACATCAACTTAAAGAAAAGTAAACAATATGTTAAGCCAACCAACCCTTGCAAAAAAACTTTTATCACAATTCAAAAAAAAAGTAAAAGGCAGCTGTTTTATTGGATTTGATGGCTTTACTGATGAAATTATTTCTGTCGTAGAAAAAACAAATCCTCAAACTTTTATTAAAACATTAAAAAGCTTTGGCAAAAAGATCAAAGCCTCCAGCTATAAAAGCTCCAATTTTGAGCTTATTGTGAAAAAAGTAAAATTAGGGGGCAATGCCCCCATTTTTACAAACGCTCTTTTAAAAGGCGGACACTCCATCACTTTTGCAGGTACCATCGGCACATCTTCCAAAATTGAACCTCTCTTTAAAAAAATAGCCAATGGGTGCAAAAAAGTGTTTCCTTTGGGAAAAAGCGGCAAAACAGAGGCTTTAGAATTTACAGATGGAAAGCTCCTTTTAGGGAAAATGGAAGCCTTGAATGAGTTAACTTATCCATCGCTTATTAAAAGCATCCCGGAAAAAACGCTTATTAAAATTTTTAATGAGATAGATCTTTTTGCCTGCTTCAACTGGGCAATGCTACCTCATCTTACAACCATTTGGCAAAACTTGCTTCGAAATGTCGTTCCAAAAATAGACCGAAGAAAAAAGATGTTCATCGACTTGTCAGATCCTTCTAAAAGACCCACATGCGAGCTTTTAGAAGCTTTTGATACCTTGTCTAAATTCAGCAAAAAATTTGATATTATTTTAAGCCTTAACCTAAAAGAAGCCAAAATTGCCTGCAAAGCCTTAAAAGTCCCCTTCTCTTTAAAAAAATTGCAAAAAACTGTTTGTGCATTGCTGCAAAAATTAAAGATAGAAAGAATCTTGATCCACGCTCAAACATTTGCCTTGTCCCAAGATGAGACCAACTATTTTTACGCAAAAAGTTTTTACACAAAAAGTCCCAAACTGCTCACAGGGGCAGGAGACAATTTCAACGCAGGATACTGCAATGGCATCCTCTTAAATTTATCAGAAGAAGAAGCTCTTTATACGGCACTGGCAACTTCTGGCTTTTATGTGAGAGAAGGTAAAAGCCCCACCATGCAAGAGCTCTGCACCTTTATAACCCGAAGTTCAAAGAGAAAAATTAGAAAACTTAGGTTAAAAAGACTGTAACCGTTCAGAGGATCGAAAATTTATTTAGTAAAAAGATAGAATTTGATACAAGTATATATTATTTATAACAATGATCTAATCATTGATCAAAAATAATCAAATTATCGCAGAATAAAAAATTAATGATTTGGAGAAAAGTTAGTTTTGGAACGCAAAGTGAACGTGGCAATCAATTTGTAGAAAGGATTCTTTCTGTAGTTGAAACCCTAAAAATTCAAAAACAGAACGTATTTGAATTTTTAGCAAATTGTTTTCAATGCCACGTTAGTGGTTTACCGGTTCCAAATTTCGGCAACATAAACTAATTATTTTTTACTACCTAAACAATTACAAAAGGCTTCGTTATGTCATCAACATATTTTAATTCAGAAAGCATCACGCCTTATCTGATCTGTCCAGTTTCCCAAAAACCTCTTTTAAAAGCTGTCGGTATTATCCCTTGTAACCACAAAATAGAAGAAATCATTGCTAAAAAAAGATTTGGAAGACCAATGAACGGCAATTGGAAAACTGCAAAAGATTTAACATGCCCCGTTTATAACCAAACTGCAAAAGGGTATCTCATTGATGCTGAAATGCGTAAAATTACAGCCCCAGTATTTCATTCTGAATATCCGGGAGAAAGAAGTTTGTTTGAGCATGTAAGCGGAGATTTTGAACTACTTACCTCTCGTTTTCATTTCTGCCGGGAAATGTCATTTAAAAGCGAAACCCCCAACTGTTTGATCCATACTTTACATTTTTTAGGATATTCCGATGGTACAATAAAAATTGAAATAAACTTTAATCCTTGTCACACAGCAAATATTCAGAATTTTTTTGCAGGAATTACAAATGAAGTTTTCTTTTTTCCTGGAGAAGAAGAAAAAGGTTTTTACAGGACAAAATCTAAAAAAGACCTCCAAGTTGTTTTTAAAATAATTAAAGACAACAATACCTTTCCTATAAAATTTTTAGATAAAATGCAGGCTATCATAGAAGCTTGGGTTGAATAAGAATATAATCCCAATAAAGGGTATATCGAACGCATTTCAAAAATTGGTTTTTGACCACGCCTTTCAGCCACTGAATTTAAAATCTGCTTCACTTG
>DAORNI010000042.1:0-6072 GCA_035440845.1 Parachlamydiaceae bacterium
GTTTGGATAGTATATTTTCTACATCAAATTGGATCTAAAAATGGGGCAATGTCAAGCCGGCTTCTTTTTCAAAATTCTCTATATGCAATCCGTGACATACTTCATTTAAGATGTTTACAATAGGCCATAACTCATTCCATTTCGTTTCAATAATTTTTTTTATCATCTTAAACCCTTCAAAAAATATTCATATCCTTTAGACGGTTGAAAAACGGTTCCACCATCTAAAGTATGTGGATTATGAATTATAACAGTTCCAGTATCTTGATGCCAATAACCCGTTTTATTATTTTCTTCTATTTCATTCATTTTCTTTTGATGTTTCTCAATTCATAGACGAAAGATTTAAAGTACTTTTGATAGATTAACCCTCTTGATTTTCTAAAAGGAGCAAAAATGATTTTGGTATTTCTAAAGCTTCTCCATCAATAAATTCGATCAAATATAATTCAGAACCAATCATTGCATTAAATTGCTCGGCTACTTCCGGTGAATCAATAATACGTATCCCACATATAGAGCCTTTAAACCCCGGTTTATAATATTTTGGAGCATTTTGTTTTATTGTTACTGGGTCTCCCCAACTAAAAGAATTTAATTTATCCATAATATCCATCTAATACATTATTGTAAGTCCATAGAACTTTTTTTTTCTGAAGTTTATATAAGAAAACTATATATAAACAAATCAATACTTTATTGGAAGCCACGGAGTGCCGTCATTATTGGTAATTCCTGGAATATGTGAATGCGGTTGAAGGGCTCGAGGATCTTTATGAGTATGTAAGCTATGTGAACCGTCTTTTCTTAAACCTGTTGGATTTCCCAAATTATCTCTAACTTGAATCCATTTTCCATCTGGTGATCCAGTTAAATGTTGTCCAGAACGTACAGGTATAATATTTCCTTTAGAATCTGCAATCATTACATTTTTTGTTATATTACCTTTAAATGGATTTGTATTGAGTGGTTTTTGGAGAATTTGCGTTGTATTTTCCGCTCCTCGACTTGCTATAAAAGTACTTGTATTTGGGGGTATCTTATATTGCGGAAGAATGGTTTTTTGAAATTGGCGCGCAATGGCTGTGCCGCCCATTGTAGCAACCATACTGACTGTGTTGTCAATAAAATTTGCTGTATTTTGTGAAACCCCTGCTTTTTGCATTAACTGAGATGTAGCCGTTTCGTTGTATCTTCCTGTGATGACAGATCTTAAGCCTGTAGAGAAATAGTCTGCTCCATGAGCTACGACAGAAAAACCAACAGGAGCTGCCCATCCGGCTGTTCCATAGGCTATAGCACCTCCTGCGCCCATTTCAGCGCAGCCGGTAAACATCTGGCACGCGCCTTGAAACCTTGGGTTATACCAAAAATCTGCAATTCTTCCTTTGGCAGATTCATAAAGCGATTTTTCAGATAGCCCGTATGGATCTACGTAGATGAGAGGATTGTTATGGACATAGGCGTAGAGATTTGGGCCATCGGCAAAACCCAGAGGATCAGGTGTCAGCCATCTGCCTGTAAAGGGGTCATAGTCACGGTTCATGAAGTGGTAAAGCTTGGTAGCTTCATCATAGCGCTGTCCGGAAAAAGTCCAGGGAGATTTGATTGTTCCGTTGGAGGAAAATCTGCCAAAGGCGTCGTAGCGGTAGGTAGAAGCGGCATTGCTTTGATCTAATAAAATGCAGGTATCTCCGCGATGATTTCGGATGGGAGTGTAAACTTTATTTTCCAGTTCTATTGCAAAGGCAGAAAACTCATCGTAGAGGACTCTAAACTGAGTAATTTTGTTGTTTACAAGGGCTGCAATTTCTGTATCAAACTGGTAGAGGTAATGGACAGTCTTATCTAAGGAGGTTTCTTCAATCCTCCTTCCAAAAGAGTCATACTTATAATGAATGGTGTTGTTATCTGTAGATATGCTGATGAGGCGATTTAGGGCGTCATATTTGAAATGAGCGTTTCCTTTTGAGAGACGGTTGCCGTTTTTGTCATAGGTGTACTCTTCTTCAGAATCAGAAGTGAGCTGATTGAGACTGTTAACTGCATAGGCTTTTTCGTTGAGACTTCTTCTATTGTTCAAAGAATCAAATAGATACCGGTTATTAAAAGCACCTGATTCTTGTGTGACCTGGTTTAGATCATCATAAGAGAAATGGGATTCATAACTGCCTAATGGGTCTTGTACAGAAGTAAAACTTAAATTATTTACTTTGTCATAGGTGAAAGATTGCTGAAAGAAATCAGATGTAATATGGGCACATCTACCTAAATCATCCCAATTACAAGAAATATTTACATTGCCAGGAAGCATTTGGTTGATAACATTTCCCTTCCAATCTGTTTCTTGGGTAAAAGTGTAGAGCAATGCATTGTTTTTGTAGCGAGAAGCTGACAGGACAGATGTTGGAGAGTAAGCGTAAACAATCTTTTCATTTTCAAATTGGACAGTGCCAAGACGATTGAGAGCATCATAAGAGTAGCATACTTCAAAGCCGGTGGCTTGCTTTTCTTTGATGAGGCGGTTCAACGCATCATAAAAGCGCTCTGTTGTAAGATTTTGAACAAGGTCTTCTGATTTTAACAGATTGCCGTTTAAATCGTAGGTGTAGCGGTAATGGATGGTGCCATCTGATGAAACAAGCTCTAAAAGGCGGCCTAAAACATCATAAAAATGCGTTAAAACAGTCCCATTTGGCTGAACAACTTGATGCAGTCTACCGTTTTGGTAGCTGTAAGAGGTGATTTTGTTATTTTGTTCTTTTTCAGAAATTTTTTGACTGAAAGCGTCAAACGCTATTTCTATAACATAGTCGCCATAATCCTGATTGAGAGCTAAGGTTTTATGGATTTCAAAAGTTTTATTATCTCTTCCATCATACGCAAAGCAGCTTTGAGATAAAAGCTTTCCTGTGGAGGAAAATTTTTGAACGGCAGAGAGTCGATTGACGAGGTCAAAAATTTCAAGCGTTTTTCTGCCAAGCGGATCTATCGTCTCTTTTTCCAGATGGTCTGAATAACGATAGATCATTTGATGTTCATTGCCCAAAGCATCTATTATTTGAACAGGCTCATTTCTGGAATTAAAAAGGGTTTTGGTTTCAGAATAATGATCCGCACTTTGATAGGCTTTTACGCTGGTTTGATTGCCGTGGATGTCGTAAGCAAATTCTTCTTTTTTATAGATAGTACCGCTTAAATTTTCAGTCCTTTCTTCTATCGCACGGTTTAAGAAATCGTAAAGCTTCACTTCTACAATATCTGAAACAATTGTTTTAAAAAGGTTTCCTAAAGCATCATATTCATAAGAGGTTGTTTGATCCTGTTTAGTTTTTGCAACAAGTCTGTTAGCACCATCATAAGAGTAATAAGTGGTGTTGCCCATCGCATCAATTTCAGCAATAAAATTATTTCCTTTATAAACAGCCTTTGTCTCTTTTACGAAGCTGCCGTCTGGAGCGTAAGTTCTTGAAGCTTTATAACGTCCTTTATAATCGACATCATAAGCCGTAGATTGTCCATCCCGTTCCCATTGCTGAATCAGATGACCTTGCAAGTTATAAGAAAAGCGTTCAGTAGAACCGTCGGGGTAGATAATTTCAAGCGGCTTCTTATAAAGATTATAGGTGGTGTGGATGGAGTGTCCATCCCTGTCCACTCTTTTAATGACATTATTTTCCGCGTCGTACTCTTTTTGCTCTCTTTGTCCATAAGGATTTGTATTGGAAGTTTCACGGCCGGCAGCATCATATTGGTAGCTTGTCGTTTGTCCAAAACAATTGGTCGTGGCAAGTCGGCGGCTCATGGCATCATAAACATGGCTTGTTGTTAATGTCACATCTGGATGCTCTTCAATTTCTTGAGTCAGATGATTTGTCTGATCATAAACATAGCGTATTTTTTTATTAGATTGGAGCATCTCTTGATAAATTTTGTTTCCGCTCTCATCATATTGATAAACTGTTTTTTGTCCTAAAGGGTTAGTTTCTGCTATAAGCTGTTTTTTCTCGTTATATTCAAAAAATTTGCTGTAACAATAAATCCCATTTGCATCATACGTTTTTTCTTCAGCAACAAGATCGCCTTCTGCATAAAACTTTTCTACCATCTTGATAAGATGTTTTTGACGCGTCTTCAAATCTACATAAGATTCTTTGATCAGACGAGGCAGCGTCATTCCGGGAAGATTCGGATTTAGCTGAGGCTCGATGTCGGTGACTAGACGATAGGTAACGTTTGTCAAATCCTCTATTTCCGGACGAGCACCATCGTCCACAATTTTTTGTATCTGGATGCCGTTGATGTCATATTGATAAAACTCCCTTTCAACAAAACCCCCGTCTGCAAAGGTCAGTTTACGCTCTATAAGGTTTGTGTTGGCAAGATAAGTGTAGGTAAACTCTTGCTTATGGTTATGGTTTTCAGAAAGGAGCAGGTTTTTGCCATCTTGCGAATAGGTGTAATAAATGGAGTAGCAGTCTTGAGAGCCTTTTTGCCAGATGTTTGCAAAAACTTTTGTTTCTGTAATATTTCCAAAAGAATCATAGCTATACTCTTTTTTTCTAACAGAGTTTTTTTGATTGTCTTTAATTTCGTAAGCTAATAGCTGTCCCTTCTCAGACCATTGGTAGTGATGCGTGCGATGAACCTCTGTTAATTTTACCAACCGCTCTTTGTCAAAATCATATCTTTTGACAACTCCAAGGGCATTTTTAACAAGCGTGTGATTTTTATGGTAATCGAATGTGTAAAGCGGTTTTTTAACGCCAGACAAAAAGAGGGCTTGGATGCGCTCCTTTTTATCATAATCGACTGTTAATGAACGACCATCTGGCCTTTTCACATTTTTTGTGCTGAAAATAGAATTTTCAAAATGCGATTTTGAAATGGCATCATATTTTGTCAATAAAAGGTGGTTTCCAGAAACTTGTTTTAAAACCTTTGCGCTGTATTTGTATTTTTCAACTTCCCCTATTTTGTTAGTCCACTTTGCTGTACCTTTTTTTTTCTCAAATTGGTACTTGGCAGCTTCACCATTGCTTGCCTTTACATGATTTTCCAGTTCGCTATAGTTAAATTCCATCCAGTTTAAGACAAGGGACTGATCTCTGTTCAACGTCTGAACGCGCTTTGGCATAGACAAATATTTAAGGTCATATTCAAAATGGCGGACATTGCCGTTTGGTCTGCCCTCTTTGACAAGACGGTAATAGCGGTAGTGTGCCATACTGTCGAAATACTCATACAATCGGTAGCCCCCATTTCCAAGGTTGACAAAAAAGTGGTTGGAAAAACCCTCTACACTCATTGCCAAAATATCGGTTCCACCTTTTAAAAGTGCCTCACAGCAATTTGTGTATCCCGATTTTAAAAAATCAGCATCCACTTTCCCAAAATATTTTCTACCCTGTTTGGCAACAGTAAAAGGGATGTAGCAGCCATCCCTTGCAGCGACAAATAAATTCTGCTTTTTAGCCAATGTGTCAAAAGTGACAATGAGCGGAAAAGAGACGCCAACCCCATATCCATTGACGCTTGAAAAATGATGACCGCCATCATAGTAGCGAATTAACTCTAAATTTTCAGATCCTTGGATTTCTATGTCTTTATCGATTTGGACTAATTTGCCATTTTTGGCATTCACAACACCTTCAACAAGCAACAAACTGTCTTGCTCGGATGTCAAATAGGCGGTGATTGCCTGCTCGGCGGAAAGAACATGCGAAAATAAAAGTAAGATAAATAAAAGAAGATGGCACATGATTCGTACCAAGATACCCTAAATGAGGGCGTGTCGTCAATTGCTAATAACCATTCTTATTTTTTTAGAAAAAATTTATATCTTGAAAAAGTATCTTACTAAGTATTATTTAAAATGCATCGCTGCGTAAGGTGAGTAAGTTATAAGGTTTAGCAATGGATACAATTTTTAGAGCGATTGATAAAAGTCAAAAGGAGATGGTGGCTCTTTTAAAAGAGTGGGCTGCCATTAATTCGGGCTCCAGTCATTTGTCCGGCCTTAAAAAAATGGCGACAGCCATAAAAGAGCAAGCTTCCAAACTAAAAGCAGAT
>DAORNI010000042.1:6149-6541 GCA_035440845.1 Parachlamydiaceae bacterium
GCGCCATCCTCTTAAAAAAGCACCCTAAAGCCAAAACACAAGTTTTACTAGCCGGCCACTACGACACTGTCTTTGATAAAAGCCATCCTTTTCAAAAAGTAAAAATGGTGGATAAAAATATTTTGCAAGGCCCTGGAGTGGCAGACATGAAAGGCGGTCTTATTGTGATGCTAAAATCTTTAGAGATTTTAGAATCAAGCCCTTATGCAGGAAAACTAGGCTTTGAGGTGATCATCAACCCGGATGAGGAAGTAGGCTCGTGCGGCTCTTACCCTCTTTACTGCAAAGCCGCTGCCGGCAAAAAAGCGGGGCTTATTTTTGAGCCAAGCTTTGCAGATGGTGCGTTAGTGAACAGCAGAAAAGGCTCTTGCAATTTAAGCGTAGTCGCTTTT
>DAORNI010000042.1:6554-12669 GCA_035440845.1 Parachlamydiaceae bacterium
TTTGGAAAAGCAGCACATGCTGGACGCGACTTTGAGAAGGGAAGGTCTGCCATTACAGCAATGGCGCATTTTATTGATGAAGCAGAAAAGCTAAATGACTTTAAAAAAGGCATTACAATTAATTTTGGATCCATTGAAGGTGGCGGTCCTGTTAATATTGTGCCTGAATTATGTATCACTCATATTAATATCCGTTATTTAAAGGAATCTGATTTAAATAAAATAAAATCATCTATTTTTAAATTAATAAAAGAAATAGAAAAAAAGGGAGTCAAAATAGAGCTGCATGAATTAAGTGCAAGGGGACCAAAGCCTCTGGACAAGAAAACAATAAAATTATTTGACATCCTCCAAGAGGTTGGCTTACAACTGGACCAGAAAATTAAATTAAGAGAAAGCGGCGGCGTCTCTGACGGAAATATTTTAGCAAGCATGGGGCTTCCTACAATCGATACGCTAGGCGTTATTGGAGGCAACATCCACACTTCAGAGGAATACATGCTCTTAGATAGCCTGAAAGAACGCGTCAAGCTTACTGTTGCCCTACTTATTAAGTTAATGGATGAAAAAAAATGAGCCTTATCGCACAAGCGCTTTTAAAAGATGCCCGCATTGAAGAGGCAAAAAAACTCATTTTGCACGCACTAAAAGAGCAGCAAGAAAAAATTAAAAAGCCAAAGCCTGCAGATCCTCTTTTAAAAGATGAGTATGAGAAAATACTGGAAGCTTTTAAAGAGATGCGCGGCCAAAAGCTCTACTTTCCCTACATTGGAAGCGGGATTGGAAATGGCTCCTTGGTAGAGCTTTTAGATGGCAGCATCAAGTATGATTTTATCTCCGGCATTGGCCCCCACTACTTTGGCCACAGCAATTTAGAAGTGGTCTCAGAGCTTTTAACAGCTGCCTTAAGCGACACTGTCATGCAAGGCAACTTGCAGCAAAATATAGAGCCTTTGGAATTTGGCGAACTTTTAACAAAAGCGACAGATCTGCCCCACTGCTTTTTGACCTCTTCTGGAGCCATGGCAAATGAGAACGCCTTAAAAATTGCTTTCCAAAAAAATTTCCCAAGAAACCGCTTGCTCAGCTTTGAAAAATGCTTTGCCGGCAGGACGCTCGCTCTTTCGCAATTGACCGATAAGCCAGCTTTTAGGGAGGGTCTTCCCCTTAACTACGATGTCGACTATATCCCCTTTTATGATGCAAAAGAGCCGCATGACAGCATCAAAAAAAGTGTAGCCGCTTTAAAAAAACATCTTACAAGATATCCTAAGCAGCATGCCGCCATGTGTTTTGAATTTGTGCAAGGAGAAGGCGGCTTTAATGTAGGCACGCAAGAGTTTTTTATCACCTTAATGAAAATTTTAAAGGAGCATGACATTGCCATTTTTGCAGACGAGGTGCAAACCTTTGGAAGGACAGAAGAGCTTTTTGCCTTTCAATACTTTGGCCTGGCAGAATATGTGGACATCGTCTCTTTTGGCAAGCTCTCGCAAGTGTGCGGCACGCTTTTTACAAGAGAGTTCAATCCAAAGCCCGGACTCCTTAGCCAAACCTTTATCTCCAGCACAGCGGCCTTAAAAGCTGGCAGTTACATGATCCGTTTTATGCTAAACAAGGGCTTTTTTGGTTCAAAGGGAAAAATTGCAGAAATCCACCGCTACTTTAAACAAAAATTAGAAGATTTAAGCCATAAATACCCAAACCTTATCCAAGGGCCTTTTGGCATTGGCACCATGATTGCCTTTACGCCTTTTCATGGCGATGCTGTAAAAACGGCGGAATTCATCCAAAAGCTTTTTCAAAACGGCGTCATCAGCTTTGTTGCCGGCGCAAATCCTACAAGGGTGCGCTTTTTAATCCCGGCCGATTTTATTACTCTACAAGATATTGACGAAGCTTTAAAAATTGTGGAAGAAACTTTACTAGAATTTGAAGTATCATGATGGTCATTATCCGTCCTATCAAAAAAAGTGATCTTGATGCTTTTCAAAAGCTTGCAGACAGCGCAAGCCTTGGCATCACCAACTTGCCAAAAAACAGAGCTCTTTTAGAAAAAAAAATTGAAGACTCAGAAAATGCTCTCTCTAAAAATATTGATACGCCGGGAAATGAGAAATACATTTTTGTGCTGGAAGATTTGGAGACGTCAGAAATTTTAGGGACGTCTGGTATTTTGGCAGTCACCTCCAAAAGCCGCCCTACTTACGCCTATAAAATCAAAACACGCTCTTTAAAATATGATCCAAAAGAGATTTCCTTCATCAAAGCAGAATTCCATAAAAATAGCCCCTCTGAGTTAGCCGGGCTCTACTTGCATCCCCATGCAAGAAAGGGCGGTTTTGGAAAGCTTTTGTCCTATAGCCGCTTTCTCTTTATTGCAGCCTTTAAGGAACGCTTTCAAAAGGCTTTTTTTGCAGAGATCCGAGGTGATATTGCAGAGGATGGCACCTGTCCTTTTTGGGAAGCTGTTGGAAGACATTTTTTAGATGTGGATTACCAAAAGCTTATCAAATTAACAGAAAATGACAAATCATTTATTGCAGATATTTTGCCCAAATACCCTATCTATTTGCCGCTCCTTCCCAAAGAGGCACAAGAGTCTGTTGGTAAAGCTCATGAAAAATCTTATGCCGCACTTAAAATGCTGCAGCAAGAGGGATTTTCTTTTAAGGGCGAGATCGATATTTTTGATGGTGGCCCCCACATTACAGCCAAAACATCTCAAATTAAAGCGATCAAAAAAAGCCGCACTGCAAAAGTGACCGGATTTTTAAATGAAGAACTTAATAACAGATATTTGATTGGCAATGAGCGTCTCGATTTTAAAGCGGGTTTTGGACAGTTAAAAAAAGTCTCTAAAGGAGCGGTTCTGCTAGAGAAAAAAGCGGCAGATGCTTTGAAAATTAAATTGGGAGACACTGTGCGCTATATAGGAGAAGATCCATGATTTTTACATCTTATAATCCAGCGACAGGCGAAAAAATTTATGAGGGAAAAGCTTTTCTTCAAAGGGAAATTGACCACGCAGTTACCTCTTGCCAAAAAGCTTTTATCAAATGGAGCGCACTGGACATTGAAGAGCGCATAGGCTTTTTAAGAAATTTCCAGCAAGAGTTAAAAAAAAATGAGACTTTGGCAAAAGCGATTTCAGAAGAGATGGGAAAGCCTCTTTTTGACTCTAAATCAGAAGTGCAGGCAATGATCCATAAAATAGACATCTCCATTGATGCCTATTACGATAGATGCAAAGAGCTAAAGCACAAAGCACTCCAAGGAGAATCAGTCACAAGGCATAAGCCGCATGGGGTAGTAGCCGTATTTGGCCCTTATAATTTCCCCGCACATTTGCCAAACGGCCATATTGTACCAGCGCTCTTAGCTGGGAACACATGTCTCTTTAAACCAAGCGAATTGACGCCCTATACCGCCATTTTGACCATGGAACTTTGGAAAAAAGCAGGCTTGCCAGATGGTGTCATAGAGCTCGTTTTAGGAGGAAAAGAGACCGGACAAATTATTGCTGGCCACAGCGGTATCAAGGGGATTTTTTTTACCGGCAGCTTTAACGTGGGGCAAATACTCCTTAAGCAATTTAACAGCCAGCCAGAAAAAATATTAGTCCTTGAAATGGGGGGCAACAACCCTTTGATCGTGCATGAAGCAAAAGACTTGCAAGCTGCCAGCTTTTTGACCATCCAGTCTGCCTTTTTAACAAGCGGCCAGCGCTGCACGTGTGCCAGAAGACTCATCGTTCCAAAAGGAAATGAGGGCGACCTCTTTTTAAAAACGCTTTTGGTAGCTGTCAAAAAAATCCGGGTAGGCGCCTTTACAGATAACCCAGAGCCTTTTATGGGTCCTGTTGTATCGATTGGGGCTTTAGAGCATCTTTTAAAAGCGCAAAAAGAGTTAACTGAAAAAGGGGGTATCTCCCTCATCGAAATGAAGCAGTTAAAGCCAAATACCGCTTTTTTAAGCCCTGGTGTGATAGATGTTACAGCCATTGAAGACAAAAACGATGAGGAATTTTTTGGTCCTCTTTTACAAGTAATCCGGACAAATGGATTTGACGAGGCAATTAATGAGGCAAACAAAACAGCTTATGGCCTTGCAGCCGGCCTTATTAGCGATAATAAGAAACATTATGAAACATTTTATAATCAGGTAAGAGCCGGAATCATTAACTGGAACACAAGTTTAACAGGAGCCTCTAGCAGAGCACCTTTTGGGGGCATTGGCCATAGCGGCAACTTCCGCCCAAGCGCTTATTATGCAGCGGATTATTGCGCCTATCCCGTTGCTTCCATCGAAACCAAAAAGGCAGTGCTGCCACAGCAGCTACCTCCTGGACTGACACTTTAAATATGAATAGTTTGATTGAAGAGTTAAAAGGGACAGAAGCGGAAATCCATTTTGATGAAGTCCATAAACGCATCTACAGCGTCGATGCTTCCATTTTTGAAATTGTACCAATTGGCATTGCCATCCCCAAAACAAAAGACGCCCTTTTGCAAATCTTAAAAATAGCCAAAAAGCATAAGATAGCAGTCATTGCAAGAGGAGCAGCCACCGGCATTGCAGGAGGCTGCATTGGGAAGGCTTTGATCATCGACCTCTCCAAATATTTAAACAACATTTTAAGTCTTAATATTGAAGAAGAATATGCCGTTGTTGAACCGGGAGTTGTTCAAGACCAGCTCAATGCTTCTTTAAAGCTTTTTGACTACCGTTTGGGCCCAGACACCTCTACTGGAAACCGCGCCACCATTGGCGGCATGGCGGCCAATGATTCTGCCGGAGCAAGATCGCTCCATTACGGCAAAATGGATCAGCATCTTTTAGAAGTGGAGCTTGCACTTTCTTCCGGAGAACTTATAAAAATTAAACCCTTAAGTATAAAAGATTTTGAAGAAAAAGCAGTTCAAAATGATGCAGAAGGATTTATTTATAAAAGAATTAAAGAAATTTTAAAAAAGTATGATCAGGAAATTAAAACAGGGTTTCCAAAACTTCCAAGGCGCGTTTCCGGATACAACTTAGACCTTGTTCAAGAAAATGAGCAGATTAATATTTGTAAACTGATTGCAGGCTCTGAGGGTACTCTTGGCATCATCACAGAAATGAAAGTAAAAATTTGCAAAAAGCCAAAAGCAACAGGCATTGCCATCATCCACTTTCATGAGATGCTGCAAGGTATGCAGACAATTCCCTTTTTATTAAGCTTTTCTCCAATCGCTCTTGAAATGATCGACAATATTATCTTGAATACAGGCTTAAAAAAGAATGAAAAGCCAAGCTGGTTGAAAGATAGCCCTTATATGGTTTTTATTGCTGAATTTACAGGAGAAGAAGCCCAAGAAGTAGAAACAAAGCTTAAAAATTTTAAAGAAGCTCTTTTAAAAGAGCAAATCGGCTATGCCACTGTCTGTTTGAATGAAAAAGAAGATATAAACAGTGTATGGAATTTAAGGAAAGCAGGCCTTGGACTGCTTCTTTCAAAGAAATCTTACAACAGAGCCATTGCTTTTATAGAAGACTTAAGCATCCCGCCAAACAGGCTTTACTCCTTTATGGAAAAATTTCAAGCCTATATGGAAAAGATAGGCAAAGCCGCCGGTATTTATGGACATATAGGCTCTGGTTGCATGCACATTCGTCCCTACATTGATTTAAGAAAGCAAGAGGAGGTAGAGTTGATGAAAAAAATCATGCTCGATGTGACCGATCTTGTTTTAGAACATGGCGGTGTTTTAAGCGGTGAGCATGGAGATGGGCTTATCCGCTCATGGCTTACAGAAAAATGCTTTGGAGAAAAGCTCTACCAAGCCTTTATCGAAATAAAACTTGCCTTTGACCCTGAAAACCGCATGAATCCCGGTAAAATTGTATGGGGAGAGCTTTTATTGAAAAATCTGCGGTTGACTCCAGAGACCCGCTTTGCCAACATCAAGACCTTTCTTGATTTTAAAGAAGAAGGCGGCTTTGATTTAGCAGTAGATCTTTGCAACGGCAATGGACTTTGCAGAAAAAAAGAAGGCACCATGTGTCCATCTTTTCAGGCAACTAACGATGAATATGATACAACCAGAGCAAGGGCTCAAACGCTGCGCGCCAT
>DAORNI010000042.1:12712-13994 GCA_035440845.1 Parachlamydiaceae bacterium
AGCCTGTCCAAAATGTTTTAGATTTATGTTTAGAGTGCAAAGCGTGCAAAACAGAGTGTCCCTCTCATGTGGATATGGCAAAGCTAAAAGCTGAAACTCTTTTTCAATACCAGGAAAAACATGGCTACTCTTTTAGAAGCCGTCTCTTTGGCTTTATTGGAAAAATAAACAGATTCTCCTCCTCTTTTGCTTCGCTTTTTAATTTTTTAAGCGGAACAAAATTTTTTAAATTTTTCTTCAATTTAATAGGCATTTCAAAAAAAAGAAACTTGCCAAAGCTTGCTAAAAAGCGCTTTTCCACCCTTTTTAAAAACTATCCACAACCAAAAGGAAAACAAGTTCTGCTTTTTAATGATACTTTTAACGAATTTAACAATCCTGAAATTGGCATAAGCGCTGTTAAAGTTTTAAACCATTTAGGCTATGAAGTCGTTACACTTCCCTGGGAGTGCTGTGGAAGACCCATGATCTCGAAGGGCTTTTTAAAGCAGGCTAAAGCCCAAGCCTTAAAGCTCTATAACCAACTACTCCCCTTTGCTGAAAAAAATATCCCCATTATTGGCTTAGAGCCAAGCTGCATTTTAGCCATTCAAGATGATTTTTCAAGCCTGATCGGAAAAGAAAAAATGGAATTGATCGTCTCCTGCTGCTTTACTTTTGATAGCTTTATCGCAAAACAAAACCTTAAGCATTTCAAAACTTTTTCCGCTCCCATAAAAATCCACGGTCATTGCCATCAAAAATCCCTTATTGGCATGAAACCCACTTTCGATATTTTTAAAAAACTTCATATTCAAGCAGAAGAAATTGATTCTGGCTGCTGCGGGATGGCAGGCTCTTTTGGCTATGAGAAAGAGCACTACGACATCTCCATGAAAATTGGCAGTTTAAAGCTTTTTCCCGCCATCAAAGACAATACCCCCCTCATCGCCAATGGCACCTCTTGCCGCGCCCAAATTCAGGACGGCACCGGCACCTTTGCCAAACACTTAGCAGAGTTTTTAAGCAATCTTATTTAATAGACTTTTTGCATATAGTCGTTTAAATTTTTTAACCAAATGCATTTCAAAAAATAATTCGTTAAATCAGCAGCTTTAAAAGTTGCCTTTAAATCCATTTTGAATTATATCTTTCCACTTTATTAATTTTTGGAAACTGTAAGATGATGATCATTATTCTGTTTATTGGAAGCTGTTTTGGCTTATTTGGAAATGATTATCTTCCTCTGACAGATACGGATGGTGGAAATGCTGTCTTAGTCCACAACGCTGTCAACGTCATT
>DAORNI010000043.1:0-456 GCA_035440845.1 Parachlamydiaceae bacterium
AATGAATAGCTTCTTTCAATTTTGGTTGAGCTGAAGATGTCTCTTTGAGGCTCCATCACCGCCCTTCAATCCATCCATCGCTTGGCCGCCAATACTTGCCGAAACGCGAGCCTTGACTTGCTGCCTCGGCTGGCGGCATCAAGAAGTCGGCAAGGCTATTGGAAATCTCGGAAAGTGAAAGATCGTTGCTGTTCAGATTGCTGTTCAGATTGGTCTTGCGCAAAAACGCGTTCCACTGAAGCGACTTTTGCTTGTCTTCGGAAAACTCAGTGTTTCTTTTCGATAGGATTGAAGCTGCGGAGCAGGCAGCTCAAGAACCGTCGGAAATACAATGAGCTGTGAGCTTGGAGTGATTGCATCACCAAACCCAACGTCTACTTGAATGAGAATACGCGCGGAACCTAGAAACGCATCGAACTTCATCCGAATGCCTTCGTACCCCTCGTCTTCCTTCAT
>DAORNI010000043.1:597-13892 GCA_035440845.1 Parachlamydiaceae bacterium
ATGGCTGAGATTGCTCCAAATCTGAAACATCGTCGCACCTTTGACCACAAAGCGGTCGCGGTATTGCGATTGAGACAAACGATAGAGCAACCGTTCGATTGCGAAACGAACCAACACCAAGTCGAAGGGTTCGTTTTTCAGCTTGGCGATGTTGTAGATATTGTAGCAGACGGCAAGAATTTTCAGTTAAAATTTGAGTTGGTAGAGGGTTCTGGACAATTTTTGGGACATTTTATGCGCGGCAACCGTCCATCCCAAATCGCAGATAAAGCAAAAGAGCGC
Source organism: Parachlamydiaceae bacterium (assembly GCA_035440845.1). Classification (GTDB taxonomy): domain Bacteria; phylum Chlamydiota; class Chlamydiia; order Chlamydiales; family Parachlamydiaceae; genus JBBSJT01. The sequence goes on from DAORNI010000043.1 coordinate 880, forward strand.
TTCACGGCTTTTGATGCGCAGATTTTTTTGCGTACCATTAGACGAGAAGCTTCTTGTACGATCAAAGCTACACTTAAACCATTATAAACCCAAAACTCAGGTTATTAGCAATTGACGAGCATGCCCTAATCTGGCATGTGGCAAGCGATGATGCTGGCAGCATCCTTATAATTTTCTTTTGCAGCTACTTCTAAATATTTTAAACCAAGATCATATTTTTTAATATCAAAAGTGCTGCAATAATACAATCCAAGTTCATAGTGTGCTTCTGTGCTTCCAAGTTTTGCAGCTTTTTTCAGATATTTAATTGCATTTTCTTCATTTTTTATAATATTTTTACCTTTTTTTAGATTGTGTCCAAGCAAAAATACTGCTTTTGAATAAGGAATATCTTCTGGTTGTAAATAAAAAAATGCACCAATTTGACTTCCTTGTTCTTTAGCTTTTTTAAACCAGTAACGAGATTCTTGATAAGAACCATTTTTATATAAATGTTCACCTACTAGTAATTGTGCTTCTAAATGACCAAGTTTAGCGGCTTTTTCTCTAAGAGTTTTCTTTTTTTCATATTCGAAGACAAGGCGGGTATGATTTTCAAATGTTAAAAGAACTTCATAATAAGCATTTGCAATTAAACTTTTATCTGAATCATTATCTAATTTATTTTGAATATAAATTTCAGCTTCATTGTTTTCATTTATGGCTGCAAAAACTAGCCAATAATAGGCTTTTTCTAAATCTTGTTTTCGGCCAATGCCATTTTTATAAACCTTTGACAACATAACTTGAGAACGTTCACAATTATTTTCTGCTGCTTTTAAAAACCATAAAAAAGACTTTTCTACTGCATTTGGTAAATCAGGATTATTATAATAGAGGAGTCCCATTTCATAGAAAGCACGGAGATCTTTATTGTCTACTGCTTTTGAAAGCCATTTAAGCGTTTTATTAAAATAATCTTTTGAATGAGGAGAATTTTTATAAATATAGCCAAGATAGAAACATGCTTTTTTATTTTGATGATCCTCAACGCTAATTTTTAACAATCTTTTTGCTAATTTATAATTTTGAATTACATTTTCTCCTGTTACAAAAGCTTTGCCTAGTTCATAGATACTTGAATCATAACCGCAAGCTGCTTTCAGAATAAAATTTAAAAAAGATGTTTTTCTTTCATCCGAATTTCGAGAAGATCCAATATAATGATTGGAGACTGTTGATTTTTTTGATAGATGCAAGACAAAGAAAAAAGTTTTTGTAATATTTGGATTTACGCACAATTCCTTTAAGTTAAAAACACTGCAATAGGAAAATTCATGTGAAGAATTAACTTCCTCATGATAAAGAGCTAAAATAAAAGGACGATTATTTTTCCATTGTTTTTTGATTTCTTTGGTTAATATATCTGTTCCTGTAATTTCTAAAGGTTCCATTTCTGGCATAGAAAGGGGTAAATAAAAAGGTTGAATTTGATCCATAAATATCTCCTTATATTTATTTAATAAATGTATATTTATTTAAAGGCAGGGCTGTCAAGGCTTGCTCCCATCTGACTTAGTCCATTGTCTACATAGATAGTTGAACCCGTGATGGCAGAGGCAAGAGGCGACAATAAAAAGGCGGCTACATTGCCTACTTCTTCTGCTTTTAATTCTTTAGAAATAGGCGCATTGGAAAATGAATAGTCGATCATTTTATCAATAAACCCAATCGCTTTTGCAGCCCTGCTGCCAAGGGGACCAGCTGATATGCAGTTGACTCTGATCTTCCATTTTTGTCCTGCTTCAAAAGCTAGTGTGCGGGTATCGCTTTCAAGGGCAGCTTTTGCAGAGCTCATGCCGCCTCCATACCCTGGAATAATTTTTTCAGACGCGATGTAAGTGAGCGACAAAGTCGCACCATTTGGATTCATGATGGCTCCAAGATGAGAGAGTAAACTGATAAAAGAGTAGGCAGAGGAGCTGACGGCTGCCAAATAACCTTTTCTTGTTGTTTCAAGAAGAGGTTTTTGCACTTCCGGACCATTTGCCAAAGAGTGGACAAAAATATCGATTGTACCAAAATCGCGTTTGATTGCGGCTGTGACATCGGAGATCGTATATTCTGGCACATCTTTATAGCGTTTGTTTTCTTTTATTTCTAAAGGGACATCATCTAGAGTGTCAAAAGAAGCATCGAGCGGATAGACTTTTGTAATTTTCATTAAACTGCCATCAGATAATTTTAAAGAGGTATCAAATTTCCCATTTTCAAGGTTTGTCAAAAAAATTTTCATAATAGGAGTCCATGTGCCGATGATAATTTCAGCTCCAGCTTCAGCCAAAGCTTTGGCAATTGCAAATCCATATCCCTGGTCATCACCGATTCCGGCAATAAAAGCTTTTTTACCTTTAAGATTGATATTTAACATATTTAATCTCCTTGAAATTTAACTAGGGCGTGTCATCAATTGATAATAATACAAAAATTTAAATTTTATTGGAAATAAAAAATGTCTTAAGTTATATTCTATGGAATGATTAAAAATCGTTTTTCTAAAATAATTATTTGGTTTTTTCTTTTTTTGGGTCTTGTCTATGGGGCAGGACGCATTTATTATGCTGCCACTGCAGGTTTTTCGGTCAGTGAGATAAGTTCTACCATTTCTTATAATAAAAAATTTGACATCAACGTTTTGACTGTAGACAGCCAAGAAAAAATCCGTACCATTTTAACGCAAAATTTCAGCTATCTTGGCAAGGGCTGCCAGTCTTACGTTTTTGCAAGTGATGATGGAAAATATGTTATTAAATTTTTAAAATATAAGCATTTCACTCCTCAAAAATGGCTGGAGCTTTTTTCATTCATCCCATCTGTAGAAAATTACCGTTTAAAAAAAATTGAGCTGAAAGAAAAAAAATTGGACGATATTTTTACAAGCTGGAAAATTGCGTATGAGCAGCTGCAAAAAGAGACCGGTATTCTATTTGTCCATTTAAACAAATCTAAAAATTTAAACCAAAAAATTGCCATCACCGACAAGCTGGGGTTTGCTTTCTCCATAAATGCTGATGATTACGAATTTTTAATTCAAAAAAGAGCAAAGCCTTTTATTAAAACTCTAGAAGAGCAGATGAGGGGCGGCAAGCTCTCATCAGCAAAAAAAATGATTGACCAATTATTTGCCATGATTGTTGCAGAATATGAGGCAGGCGTTGGCGACAACGACCATGCCTTGATGCAAAACACAGGCGTTTTAGATGAGAGACCCATTCATGTGGATGTGGGGCAATTTGTGCAAAAAGAGAGTTTTAAAGATAAAGCCGTGCAAGATCAAGAGCTTTTTAACAAGACATACAAATTTAAAATCTGGCTTAACAAAAGATATCCAGAACTTGCTGCTCATCTCTATGAAAAGCTCTACTCTTTTATGGGCTCCAAAGTGAACGAACTAAGCCCCCGGTTAAAGAGCGTCAGCTGCGAAGAATTATAACCTGAGTTTTCTAATTTCTCTCCTCGAACTTCAGGTTTTTTCTCGCGATTTTTACACTTTTTTTCTCAAGAAGGGTGAAAACCTACTTTTTCGAAAAAAAATCCCTGAATTTCAAGAAGATAAACTAGAAAACTCAGGTTTATAAACTCGCCTTTAGCATCCAGGCAGATTTTTCATGAAACTGGAGACGACGGATCATCAAATCAGCTGTTCCTTGATCGCCAAACGCTGTGATCTCTTCAATTTCTGCCCTTAAATAGTTGGCAATGGTTTCATGGTCGTTTAAAAGAGCTGTGATCATTTCATTGCCGGAGAAATTTCCTGCTGCTTCAGTTAATGAAGTAAGCTCTAAAAATTCTTTCATGGAAGCTGGCGTTTTTAACCCGATCATCCGCATTCTTTCGGCGATCTCGTCAATTCCATCGCTTAAATTTTTATACTGCTCTTCAAACATTTCATGAAGAGAGTGAAAACGGGGATCTATGACGTTCCAATGGAAATTTTGTGTTTTTAAATAGAGAAGGTAGTTGTCTGCAAGCCATCTTTCAAGATGACGGCCAATTTTTTGAGTGGCGCTTTTATCTAATGTGAGTGTTTTATTGACCATAAGAAAACTCCCTTTTTCTTCACTATATAAAAAATTATTTTATTTTGAAGAGAAAAGAGAGTTTATTAACCCCTTTTTGCGTAAGGCGAGTTATTTAGTGGGCTAGTAAGCCAAATCCAAGGCCAAGTGCAAACGATGTGAAAAAGCTTGCAGGCGATTGTCTTTCGCGGATGACAACGCGCTCTTGATAGATAGGCTGTTGATACACAACTGTTTGGACAGGTGCATAAACGGCTGGCTGCCTATATTCTTGCACAACGTAAACTGGCTGCGGAGCTGGGGCTACATAAGTATTTGTGATATAAGTCGTTGTTCTTCTGTGGTGATGTCTTGCTTCTAAAGAGATATTTGCCGTAAAGATAAACAAAAAAATAAATAAGGTTAAAAAATGAGCCGATTTTAATTTCATGTTTTGATCCTCTTGTAAATTAAAAGGTTTATTTGCCTATAATTTTGCATTAAATTATTATTATTCGCAAGCTTTTTATAAACGAGAAAGAAAATGTTTGTATGCCACGGGAAGATAATTAATGGAGATAAATAAAAAACCAAAAATAAGGAATGATAGCTTTGCGGATTTTGAATATTTTCCTTCTTGCTCTTTGTATTTGTAAAGAACAGTCGCATAAAATACCGAGATCATAAATGTAACGGTTGCAAAAAGAATAGTATTAAGAAATTCATTATACATTTTGTTCATTCTCTAAGATTTGCCTATAAGGAAAAGAAGATATTGGTATGCTGCTGAAAGATAATTAATTGATGTGAATAAAAGACCAAAAAAAAGAAGTGATGAATAGAAAAAATGTGTGTCATATGAACTTAAAATTTTTTAAGTTCGTGAGTATTTCAAAAGGCCTTTTTGATTGCAATGAAAAAGAGTTTTTGTGTTTAAAAAAATAAAACTATTGCGTAAATTACTCACCTTCTTTTGCGTAAGGTGAGTAAGTTATTTTAAAAATGTTGGAAGAGTCTTTTCTTTTTCTTGTTCTCTCGTAAAAAAGCCAAGATGCTCTTTCAAGCGCTTGCAGGCCTCTATAATATTTTCTCGTTTGCCATAGGCGCTAAAGCGGACAAATCCTTCTCCTGCTGGTCCAAATCCGCTTCCTGGCGTGCATACAAGATGCGCTTTTTCAAGCAAATATTCAAAAACATCCCAAGAATTTCTGTTTGGGAATTTTGCCCAGATGTAGGGGATTTGTCCTCCATGCACTTCAATACCAAGCTTGACTAATGTCTCTTTAATAAGGCGCGCATTTTCCAGATAAAAGTCCATCATTTTGCGCATCTCTAAAAAGCCCTCATCGCTTAAAGCGGCAAGCCCTCCATGCATCGCAATATTGGAAGCCCCATTAAAAAAAGTAGAGATCAGACGGTTCCAATCTTTTTTTACTTTTGTGCCATCTTCATACTCAAGTGCTTCTGGAACAACGCTCCAGCCAAGCCTCACACCAGTAAAGCCTGCAATTTTGGAGAAGGACCCAAGTTCAATGGCCACTTCTTTTGCCCCTGGAATCTCATAGATGCTTTTGGGTAGCTTTTCATCTTGGAGATAGGGGGCATAGGCCGCATCAAAAATGATAATGGAGCGATTTTTTTTTGCAAAATCGACAAGTTTTTGAAGCTGTTCTTTAGTGGCAACTGCGCCCGTTGGATTGTTTGGAGAACAGAAATAGATCAAGTCAGTTGGCTTTAAAGATTTTGGAAAAAAATGATTTTCCGGAGTGCATTTCAAATATTCAATCCCTTCATATTGATTTAAATCAATATTATAAAAACCTGTTTGGCCACTGATCACACCAGTGTCCACATAAGCTGGATAAGAAGGGTCTTGCACGCTCATCTTGCAATGATTGCCAAAAAGTGTTTGCAGCCTGCCGATATCGCATTTTGCCCCATCCGAAATAAAAATTTCATCTGTATCAACAGCTAGGTTATAAAAGCGCTCTCTAATTTTTTGACGTAACTCTAAATTGCCTTGTTCTGCCCCATATCCAGAGTAGCCAGAAGGAGTACCAAGATCTTTAGAAAACTGCATCAATCCATTTGCAATATGTGGAGAAATAGCTTCTGTTGTGTCGCCAATGCCTAAGCTAATGATTTTGGCGTCCGGATTTTTTTTTAAGAAGGCCATGCGACGGCGATGAATTTCAGGGAAAAGATAGCCTGCGTTGAGTTTGGCTATATTTGGGTTGCGCTTAACCATGGATACAGCTCTCGTAGCAACTTAAGGCAAATTTTAATTTTTCTTCATTTTCTTTTGATAAAGGGCAAAGTGGAAGCCTGCAAGGACCAGCTCTCATTCCCCAATCATTCATGGCCGCTTTAATAGGGATGGGATTTGTTTCAACAAAGGCGGCTTTAAAAAGAGGAAGGAGTGCGTAATGCAATTTTCTGGCCTCTTCCACTTGTCCATTTTGCAGATAATGAGTAAGTGCTTTAATCAAATCAGGGACTAAATTGCTCACAACGGAGATCACGCCATGACCACCCATGCACATTAGAGGCATTGTCAAGGCATCATCTCCAGAGAGTAGGCAAAAATCCTTTCTCTCTTCTGCAATTTGAGAATAGACGTCCATCATCTGCAAAACATTTCCAGATGCCTCTTTAACGCCAATGATAGAAGGAATTTCACTTAAGCGCTTTAAAGTGGAAGTTTCCATATTTTGGCCGGTTCTTCCTGCAATATTATAAACTAAAATAGGAAAATCTGTTTTTTCAGCCACTGCTTTGAAGTGCTGAAAAAGCCCTTCTTGTGTCGGTTTATTGTAGTAGGGTGTGACAACAAGCGCAACATCTGCGCCTAGATTTTTTGCAAGGAGGGTATTTTCAATTGTCTGTTCTGTAGAGTAGCAGCCTGTTCCGACACTTACTAAAATACGTTTTTCAGGGTCAAAGGCGTTTCTTTCTTCTACGGCAATTTCAATGATGCGCTTTTTCTCAAAATCTTTTAAAGTAGGAGCTTCTCCTGTTGTACCTAAAGCGACAATGCCATCCACTCCATTTTTTAACTGAAAAAGGATCATCTCTCTTAAAGCGTTTTCATTCAAGCTGCCACCTTCATGAAAAGGGGTGACAAGGGCTGTGTGGGTGCCTTGCATTTTAAGCATGGAATTTCTCCTCTATCATGTCTTGCATAGTGTAAAAACCTTTTTTTCCTTGGAGCCAACAAGCGGCGGTTAGCGCGCCTTTTGCAAAGCCTTCTCTGTTTCTTGCTTGATGGGTGAGCGTGATGGTGTCTTCAGAAGAGTCAAAAAGGATAGTGTGCTGTCCTGGGTTTTGTCCTCCTCTTACACTTGCAAAGTGCAGTTCATGAGGTTTAATTTCCTCATCTATTTGAGTGTAAACTACCTCTTTTTTTCTTTTAAGCTCGTTCATTAAAAGACGGGAGAGCTCTATGGCAGTTCCAGACGGGCTGTCTTTTTTTTTGTGGTGGTGGATTTCAAAACCGGACGCGTCATAATTATCAAAAGAGTGGATCAAACTGGCTGCTTGTTTGACAATTTCATAAAAAATATTGACTCCTATAGAAAAATTGGGAGCATAAAAAAAACCAATTTTAGAACACTCCACAAGATCTTTAATTACATCTATTTGGCTGTACCAGCCGGTTGTCCCGGCAACGACTGTCTGGTTCAAAGCTGCCAATTCTTTCATGTTCTCAATAAAGTGGGAAGGCGCACTAAAATCGATGCAGACATCGGCTTTATTTAAGCTTTTTTCGCTGATCTTATTTTTAGAATCTATTCTGGCTACAATCTCATGCTTTTCCTGGAGAGCTGCTTTTTCGATGAGCTTTCCCATTTTTCCATAACCGATAAGTGCTATTTTCATCTCTCTTTAACCCGCTATAGTGTTTCTTTGGATGGCTTGCCACACATTTTCCATTTCGTCTACTTGAGGTTGGTTTAGATCGTGCAGAATCATAAAACAATCATCATTTGTATTAAAGGCGTTTTTTGTCCAGTTGGCAGAACCATTGACAAGAGTTTTTCCATCGATGTAGAGGAATTTATAATGAAGAAGCTCTTCTCCCTTGTTCAATTTAAGCAAAATATTAGATTTCTTCAAGAGATCAGATATAGCCATACTAGATCCCTTTGAAGATGAACGATCTAGAGCAACTTCCACTTGAACGCCCCTTAAAGAGGCGTGAATCACTTCTTTTGCAAAATCTTCCCGGGTCCAGGTAAACATTGCAATTTTAATCGTTTTTTTAGCCTCTCTGATCAATTCTTTAATGCGGATGCTGGCATGGGGGTCGTCTGGCAAAAAGAAGAATTCTACAAGCTGGCCTCCAATGACAAAGCTTTGGTTTTTAAAGTTTAAGCCATTTTGATACTGTCTAATGGCATTTGCTTTCTCTGTAAGGTAAGCAGCAAGTGAGCGGCTATTGAATGCCGTGACCAAGTTGCCATACATTTTTAAAGAGGCGTGGGTCAAATTGGCAGAGCCGATAAAGCTTTTTTCTTCATCAATCACCATGATCTTTAAATGCATCAATCCTTTGCCAAAACGTTTTAAAACTTTTACTTTGTTTCCAATCTTATTTTCAATGTCATAAGAAATGTCTTGATGGCAAATGAGAGTCACTTCTACGCCTTCTTCGCTTTTTTGTCTTAAAGCGCGGATGACTGGACGGTCTGTAATCGTGTAGGTGAGAATCAAAATCGATTTTTTAGCCTCTTTAATGGCTGCGATATAAGATTTTTGCACATCATGGCCAGTCTCCGTTGAAAAAAGAAGAGCAGGAGAGCCATCTTGCGGCAAGTCGACATGCGTCAATTTGGAGTAGCAAGCTTTTAAAGAGCCGATTATTAAAAAAGCAATCAAGGTAACGATGATGGAGCGAAATGGCTTTAAATTCATGGGGCGATCTCGATGAGTGCTTGTCTTAAACCTGTAAAACGTTTTTTGACATCATCATTTTTAACGGTAATGGCAATTGCTTTTTTGCTCCCAACCAGTACGACCAGTTTTTTTCCTCTTGTCACAGCAGTGTAAAGAAGATTTTTGCAAAGCAGCATAAAGTGACTTGTGTGGACGGGGATGACAACACATGGATATTCACTTCCTTGCGATTTATGGATGGAGACAGCATAAGCTAAAACAAGTTCGTCCAGATCAGAAAATTCATAGACCACATCTCGCTCATCTATAGTCACTACCATCTGCTGCTTTTTTTCATCGACGTTTTTAATCTCTCCAATGTCGCCATTGAACACTTCTCGTTTATAGTCGTTCCTGATCTGCATGACTTTATCGCCTACTGCAAAGCGTTTGCCTGCCCCAAAAAGAGGCTCATTTTTGCCGTTTAAAACTTGCTGGAGCTGGAAATTCAAATTTTCAGCGCCAATAATCCCTTTTCTCATAGGTGTGAGCACTTGAATGTCTCTTAAAGGATGAAACCCATATTTTCTTGGCAACCGAATAGAAACTAGCTGGATGATATTTTTTAAGGCATCCTCTGCCTCTTTTGCTTCCAAAAAGAAAAAATCGCTCTCTTTAAAATTTCCTAGATCGGGAAAATCGCCGCGGTTGATCTTGTGGGCATTGGTGACAATTTTAGAGCCAGCAGCCTGCCTGAAAATCTCTTCTAGCATGACAACTGGCACTGATTTAGAGTCGATCATATCTTTTAAGACGTTGCCAGGGCCAACGCTTGGCAACTGGTTGATGTCCCCAATAAAAATGACGCGGGAAGACTCTGGGATGGCTCTTAAAAGGCTGTACATCAAAAAAGTATCGATCATGCTGGATTCATCAATAATAATTAAGCTGCAATCAAGAGAGGAATTATGCCCTTTTTTAAAGCCTCCTGTTTTAAAGTCAAATTCTAGTAAACTGTGGATGGTAGAGGCTTTTCTTCCTGTGATTTCGCTCATCCTTTTAGCAGCTCTTCCAGTTGGGGCTGTTAAAATAATATTAGGCGCTAAATAAGAAGTGATGGTTAAGATGGCTTTTGTAATGGTGCTTTTGCCAGTTCCAGGGCCGCCTGTAATAATTAAAAGCTTTTCTTTTAATCCGCTGCAAACAGCTTTTTTCTGATTGGCGGCAAGTTTTATCTTTAGCTTTTTTTCAGAAAAAGCAATGGCCTTTTCTAGGTCAATTTTGCGCAAATGAGAGCTTACACGCTTTAGTCTTTTGATCTCTTTTGCAATCCCGATCTCTGCTAGAAACAGCTTTTTTAGCCATAAAAATGATTTTTTTTCATTTTCATAAATCAAATCAAAAAATTCGATCCGCCCTTCATCTTTTAAAAAATGGCTCCTCTCTTCAATGAGTTCTTTTTTAACTTCCAATACTTTTTCAGCCTCTTCAAAAAAATCTGCTGCCGGGTAGCAGACATGTCCATTACTAGAGAGTTGTGAGAGAGTATATTCAATGCCAGAGTCAATTCTTTGCGGGGCATCTTTTAAGATACCCATTTTAGTTGCAATGCTGTCTGCAGATTTAAACCCGATCCCAAAAATATCGCGAGCCAGATGAAAAGGATTTTCTTTGATTTTTTGGATGCTGGACTGGCCATAGGATTTAAAAATCTTTTGGGCATAGCCTGGGGAGATACCATTGGATTGCAAAAAGATGATGAGTTCACGAATAATTTTTTGGTCATCCCAGCAAGACTTGATGCTTTCCAGCCTTTTTTTCCCAAGCCCTTCAACACTTAAAAGATCATTTGGGGTGTGGTCAATGACATTTAAAGAATTAGCTCCAAATTTTTCTACAATGCGTTTGGCATAGACAGGACCAATCCCTTTGATTAGGCCAGAGCCTAAATACTTGCTGATACCAAGAACATCAGAGGGAGCTTCTATTTTATAATTCGTAACTAAAAATTGTCTGCCATGAATGAGATGGTTAGACCACTCTCCAAAACAGCGGATTGTTTCTCCCGGCAAAATATCTGGCATGTTTCCCACAATGCAGATCAACTCTTGATGCTTTGCCATTTTCAGTTTTGCAATTGTATACCCATTTTCTGGATTTTGAAAGGTGATCCTTTCGATAAAACCATAAATCTGGTCAGGCATTTAGTTCCTTATAAAAATTGGTATCGTCAAATTTGACGTAATGGTATCAAGAAATTAGGGCGTATCATCAATTGCTAATAGCTTAGATTCGAGATTATTTTCTGTCTAGAAATTCACAAAAATTAAAAGTCATATTTAAAAATATGACTTTTAATTTTTGTGAATTTCTAGAGGAAAAGAACTCGAATATAAGTTTATTATCAATTGATGATACGCCCTTAAGTTAAGATACAACAGCCTTTTTTAAGGGGGATAAAGAGCATGAAATACTATTTATTAATGATCTTTTTTATTTTTAGCAGTTTTCTTTTTGCAAAAGATGAAAATTGCTGTCCATGTGAACAAGAGGCTGAAGAAGAGGAGTGTGTCAAATTCAAACGGCTTCCAGTTTATGAGAACAGCCTTGTCAGAGACCCTATAGAAAAAGAGCCGATCAATAGGCGCCCAAACTCTTATGAAAGTTCTTTTTATGAGCAATTGACAAGATAAAAAAAAATAATCGACTATTAATACAAAAATTAAGTAATGTGCAAAATTAACTACGGGACAGATCCATGCAAAAGAGCATAAAAAAAACATTATCCAAAAAGCATGCGTGTTATGTTTTAATTACATGCGATGAACCATCTGTAAATGGAGAAATGGAAGTTAAAATGTCATATGGAGGCGATATTGCATTAGCTTCTTACTTGTTAGAAGGTGCAAAAAACATTATTGATGAAAAAGAAAATTAGATCTCTTGAATTGATATTACAAATCCGCTATTTTGTTGATAATTGATTAAATATGGATAGATTTTAGTGGATACAGCACAAGACAAGCTCGCATTTCAAGTGCAATTTTGGGGGTTGATAGGGCCTTTTATTGCACTTATAACTTCATTTGTTATTTTAATTAAATCTCCTCCAGAAGCTATTTATTTATCGATTGCAACAATTGTTGGTCTTATTGTTTCTTCAAAATGGAAAATAAAAGGAGCTCTTTTTTCTATTGGCCTGATGCTTCTTTTTTATCTGTACCACTTTAGCGAAATTGATCCAAACGAGCATCTGTGGCATATTGGAATGAATCTATCCATTATTTTAGGCTTTGCCATTACGGCTTTTAGTTTGCAAGAAGTGGAAGAACTTTTGCATTTTGGAGAAAAAAGCATTTTAGCAGAAGATGCTGCCATCAAAGAAGAAACAGCAATAAAAACTGACGAATTGACTTCGTATGCAGCTCTTGTAGAGACGATGCGCAAAGAGAAAATCTTGGCAACGAGGCAGCATGAAAACCTTTTACAAGAGTTTATGAACAAGCAAAAAGAGTTGTCCCATATTCAGGAGAGCTTACATGCTGCAAGGCAAGAAATTGAAGAGCTTGGCAAAAAACCGGTAGAAGATCTTGCGGCTTTGCAACTTAAAGAAAAAGAAGTGGAGCTGCTTAAAAATGAACTGGAAGCCTTGAAAGCGCAAAAAGAATTGCCTATCAAAGAAGTTTCAAATATAGATGCAGACGCTTTTTTTGAGCTCAAAAGCACAAACGAGCTACTTTCAAGGGAGCGTGGCCGGTTAGAGAGCTTATTGTTCAGGACTCAAATTGATCTGCATCAAAAAACAGAAGATCTTAAAAATTTCCCTCAATTAGAAACAGAAGTTGAGGATTTAAAAGCTAAATTACAAGAACTTGAGAAAGAGCTTGCAGAAGAAACACATAAAAAAGAAGCTCTTTTTGCTGATTTGGAAGAAAAAGAAAAGCTTTTAAATCCTCAACTAGAAACAGAAGTTGAGGATTTAAAAGCTAAATTACAAGAACTTGAGAAAGAGCTTGCAGAAGAAACACATAAAAAAGAAGCTCTTTTTGCTGATTTAGAAGAAAAAGAAAAGCTTTTAAATCAGGAAATAGAAGCAAAACA
>DAORNI010000044.1:0-8639 GCA_035440845.1 Parachlamydiaceae bacterium
GGAAAGCAACCAAGGGCATTTTATGGATCCGGTTGCAAAATCATCTTCAAGCCAATATTGAACCAATCGCCTGCGTGTTCCCAAACGCCTGTTTCTCTGTTTTATCGGAATTTTATTTTCCCGGTATTCCTCATGAATTTTACAGTTCAAACGAAGTTCTTTTTCTAGCGCTTTTCCTATTGACTTGTCCGCTCCGTTTCGTTCCCCATACCCCTTAAATTCTCGAATTAGATGGGCCAGACAGCACTGATGGTTTTGGAAATGAACATACACAACATAACAATCTGTTACACCGGGAGCTGTCCAAACATCTTTGCCTATTAACCGCTGAAATGCAGTTGTGCTGCAATTGCGATCTATTTTATAAACCGCAGCTTGCTGACAAGTAGCTAGCCATACAAAATGACGCCTGTCTTGATTCCTCCATCCCGTTTCATCAAAATGCGTACAAAATTTGTGTCCTATAACAAATTGATGGATGCGATCATAGACACCGTCGAGCATTGTAGTTACTCTTTCCTCTATATTTGGAACAGAGCCTAACCCTGTATCAACATCGTAGAGATCTTTGATCAATCGAATGGCTTCTCTTTTGGCGATATGCATTATCCCTGTTAAGGTGGCTAACAGACCCATCAACCTGGGATCAAAGGCTGAATCTGGCACTCCAGGGGGTAAACAAGCTGTAGAATTTTTGCCACATCCTTTACAGCGATATTTCAATAATTCATATTCCGTAGCGGCTGATCCAGAGTGAGGGCAATTTTCTTGGGCCCATTGAATATGGGCGCTCACTCTATCAGAACAGAATGGAGCGCGTGACTTTCCAACTCTTGGCGCTCTCGGCTTTTTTTGATTATCTACTGTATTGCTCTTTTAATCGCTAGAAGGAGGCTTAGAGCTATTTTTGGAATTACGATTAAGCTGGTCTTCGAGCTTAGCTATTTTTTCAAGAGCTAACTTCAACAGCTCTTCTAATCTCATACCTTTGCTTCGAGTTCTTCATAAGTTGGCTTCATACCCAGGAATGTTAAACATTTTAGAGATCAAATAGAAGAAAGATTTATTTATTTTTCACCTCGCGCCGAAGGCACGAGGTGAACATCTACGCTTTCTTCTTGGATCAGTTTTTTTGCTTGTTAAAATAAGGCTTTAAAAAAGCGGCAACAATATTTAATTCCGTTTCAAAATCAATGAATTCATCATTTTTTATAATTAAGGAATAATCATTCATATTAATTTTTTTATGCGAAGAATTTAAATCTCTCAAAAGGTCAGCTTCTGTTCCCTGATGCACGTTTTCTTGCTGATAGCGCGCCTGTACTCTGTTTAAAAGGATTTCTGAAGGGGGATTTAAACAAATTTTAATTACATGATACTGGTTTTCATAGCCTTCTGCTTTTAGCAGATTTTCAAATAGCTTAATGTTGTTGGCATAGGCATTTATATCGATTACAATATTTGTATTCCTTTGTAAACACAATCTAAATAGGTTTTCATTCACAGCTTCTATAATTTCCCAATCATATGAAGAACCTTTCAAATTTCTATCTAGAAGAGCCTGACGTATGAAATTCCAGGAGATCACATCCATATCGTAAGTCTGACGCAAAGCGTTAATTAAAGTTGTTTTTCCAGCTCCTGGATATCCTCCAATTAAAATTAAAACAGGATTGTTTTTTGAATTAGCTTTTAAACCTTGAGAAAGCTGAATGCTAATTTCATTTTTAACTTTTTCAATATCAAAAGCATGCGCTTTAAAAAACTGCATGAACAAACAGAAAACAACAATATAAAATTTATTTTGAAAAAACATGTAATTCCTCTTTTTTTTTGTGGATTTTTTATTTTTTTTCTTATATAGTGTTACTTTGCTGCTGATCGGGACATCTAGATTTTAATAGGCCATCGACGATAATTGATTTTTTAAGGGATCACAACGCTAAATGTTTCTTTTTTAAGAACTTTTAGGAAGCGAACCCACGTATCTAAACTTAGTTGATACGCCCCATTTCTAAACCCTTTTAGCAGCTTTTATCTTAGAGGGTGTTTATAAATTCATAATGGCCTAGATTTGAGCTCCTAGAGAGAAAATAATCTCGAATATAGACCATTATGAATTTATAAACACCCTCTTAAATTCAAAAGGCAAAGCGATGACCTCTTTATTTGCAGAAAAAGAAGCCCTTGATCTCTTAAAACGCCCAAGAAGAAACCGCAAAAGCCTCGCCATGCGCGCTCTTGTCCAAGAAACAAGGCTGCATCCAAACCATTTAGTAGCTCCTTTGTTCATTTTAGAAGGTGAAAATCAGAGCCAAGAAATTGCCAGCATGCCAGGCTGCTTTCGCCTGTCTGTCGACCTTGCTTTAAAGGAAGCTGAAAATCTTTTAAAACAGGGTGTTCTGGCAGTCGATCTCTTTCCTGTTGTTCCCCAAAATAAAAAAGATGCTTTTGGTTCTTATAGCTTAGATGAAAATAACCTCTTAAAACAAGCCGTTTTCGCTTTGAAGCAGACGTTTCCAGAGCTTTTAGTGATGGCAGATGTAGCTTTAGACCCCTTTACAGATCATGGTCATGATGGGCTTATCAATGAGGACGGAAATATTTTAAACGATGAAACAGTCAAAACGCTTCTTAAAATGTCTCTTATTTTAGCAGATGCTGGTGCTGATGTAATAGCTCCAAGCGATATGATGGATGGAAGAGTAAAATTTTTACGCCAAGGATTAGATGAGAGCGGTTTTTTGAATACGAGCATTTTAGCTTACGCTGCAAAATATGCTTCCAGCTTTTATGGTCCTTTCAGAGAAGCTCTTCATTCCGCTCCAAAATTTGGCGATAAAAAAACATATCAGATGAACCCTGCAAATAGCCGGGAAGCATTGCTAGAGTGTGCACTTGATGAAGAAGAAGGCGCTGATATGCTCCTCATCAAACCAGCGCTGCCCTATCTGGATATTTTAGCAAAACTTAAAAAACAGACGCTCTTGCCAATTGGCGCTTATCAAGTGAGTGGAGAGTATTCCATGATCATGGCAGCTGGTAACAATGGCTGGATCAACAGCGAAAAAGTTCTCTATGAAAGCTTGATCTCGATTAAAAGAGCAGGGGCTGATTTTATTTTGACCTATGCGGCAAATCGTATAAGTGCCATAATGAAAAATGAAAATTAATTTTTTTAAAAGGCACTATACATGGATCCAAAAATTGATAGTGAAGAAGCTGATTTAGAAGAGAATAAAATACTGCAGGAAGACAAGCAGATCCTACTTGCCTTGGAGCGCACAAGACTTTCTAATGAACGTACCTTTTTATCCTGGATCCGAACAGCCATTGCCTGCATTGGAGGCGGTGTTGCCATCATCCGCTTAATTAATTTTAATCAGGAGAGTCATAAGCTTGTTGCTCAAATCGCAGGCGATATTTTAATTGGCATCGGAATTTTATTTTTAGTTTTCTCCCTTATCAATTTCAAACAGCTCAATCATCAAATCCCCAATGTTTCAAAAGATTTAGAGTCAACCTCTTACATCATCACAATTTCTGCTATTGTCTTAATTATTCTGGCGATTGCCCTCATTTTGATCATCTGAAAGATTTCTAAAAGGATAAGTTGTGTTGGCAGCTTCCTGTAGTTCCTTCCAAGAGCCTCTGTCTAACCAGCCACTGCTCCCATTCCAATAAAGATGCCACACAATGATGCCCCAAATAGGCAAAATAACATAAGTAAGCTTTAGCCATCCTGGAATAGGCGCATCTAAAGAGGCAATCCTTGGGTCTCCATATGTTTCTAAATGTTCTTCTTCTCTCATTTTGACTCCTCATCTTTCATCATATGGATTTTTGGCTCTTCATCCATGTCCAGTTTACCTTTTTTATAAAGATAAAGAAAAACCAGAAAAGCGCTTCCTACATAAGCAATTGTGAATGCATAATATAAAATGCTCCCATGCACACCTCCACCATCAAGGTTCATCATCTTTTTAATCCTTCAATAATCTCTTTAGTATTTACAGGGTCTTTTCCAAGCCACCAGCCTTGGTTTGGAGGAGTGATCCTTGTCCCTTTTGTCATCAAGTATTGGTAAATTGCTTCAAATTTGTAGTTTGGCACTCCTGTAGTGCTTGGAGATGTTCCACGGGGATCTGTATCAAAAAAGTGATGGAAAGAGGGCATCACAGAGCCTTTGCTTGCCGTTTTAGGCGACCAAAAATGCCCCCGATGCCAATCCCTGCTTGGTCTTTTAATACCCGTCCTTGAAATATCTGGACCTATGCGGCGAGTGCCTGGAAATGTCACATTTTGGTAAATATACTCATTGGCAGATGACGGTGGAGCTGGAAAGGATTCAGAGCCGTTTAATACGGTATCTTGAATGAGTGTTCGTGTCTGGTCTGTATGGCAATACCAGCAACCCTCTATATTATAAAGGTGTTCTCCATGTTCAATCAGCTCTTTTCTTGAGCGAAATCCAAATTTTTCAGAAACCAGCTCTTCCACATCTGTTATAGGCTCTCCATTTGGATCATATTGCCAGGTCTTATTTCCAAAAAAATTGTGAAAAGAGACTTTGTACTCTACCGGGTTTTTAACAAAGATCACACCAGAATCTTTTGCTCTCGAAAATTTTTCACCCTCTTCTTCTAAAATAAGGAAATCTTTGTCTACCCATTCACTTAAGATAGTGTCTGGCGAGCCAAGAGAAAATACTGAAGTCTTCTTTGGTTGATAGAGCTCATAGACTTGAAAATTAGGTTTTACTAATTTCTCCTCTTTCCAATCGGGATGCGCTCTTTCCCAATCTGACAGCCATTCTTTTTTTGCCTCTTTGGCTTTTGCAGCCATTTTATTTTCCGGTTTTTTGAGCAAAAGCAGCCTTGAAGATAGTTTTAAAATAGGATCATTCAATCTGGTGATATAACGTTCTAAATTTTCTTCTGCTATAATCTTAATGAATTCTGATTCCTGAAAAGCTAAAAGCGATAATTGGTCTTTTAAATGATAAACAAATTGTAAATCATATTTTGAGCCTTTTGGACTGCCGATGTAAATATTGGGGTCTGCAATCTCATACATTTGCACCTGATAAGAGCTTGTTGGCTCTGTCCAGGTAGGATCAATATGGCGAGGAGCGATCAGTACAACAAGAATGGCTGTTGAAAAAAGAGCTACAATTCCAAAGAACGTAGCCAAAGCTGATTTTTCAATAGAATATTTCATACAGGATGCCTCTTAAGGCTTGACTGTTCATTTACCTCATCTTTTAAAATAATAGTATTTAACATATTTACAAGAAAAAGAAGATTGGCAAAAAGAATAATGATCCCTCCAATGCCGCGCCAAATCCAAAAAATCCGCATATCTGCCACGGTATCTAAAAAAGGCAGATTTGTTAAATTGGTATGGAACTGTGCATATGTATTCCCATTTGCCCATGAGGACCATAAAAGCCCCTGCCAAAATCCACCCACCCAAAGAGCTGCTAAAAAGGGAATGCTGCCTAGCATATTTAAAGAAAAATGGAGGTTTGCAAGTTTTTTAGACCATAAAGGTCTTCCTGTAATGTTGGGAATCACATAATAAATCCCAGCTAAAGCAAAAAAAGTAAACGTTGCATAAAGGGAGATGTGAGAATGCCCGATCACCCAGTCGGTCTTTGATGTGATCTCATTGATGTTGCGAACAGCCATAAGAGGCCCTTGAATGCAGGTCAGCAAATAAAACATGGTGCCCATGATCAAAAACCGGATCGGCACACTTTCAAGATAAGCTGCCCAATCATTTTTTAAAGTCATGAATAAATTCGTCACAACAGTCCAAACAGGGATAAAAAGCCAAATGGAAAAAATAATCGAAACTGTTTGCAACCACTGGGAAATAGGTCCATGAATAATGTGATGGGCTCCAATCCAGGCATAGACAAAAGCAATCGACCAAAAACCGATCATAGACAGTCTGTGGCTATAAATAGGAGATCCAGAAATTTTGGGTAAAAAATAATAGATCGTGGCAAGCCCCATCGGCGTAAAAATAAGCCCTACCAGATTGTGCACATAAAAGAAACTTATATTTACCCTAGAGATACCTCCTGGAACATAATCGATGGCATAGTTTCCTGCAATCCATGTAAAAACAGTCCAGACGACAGTTCCCATGGCATACCAAAGAGAGACATACAATTTTTCATTTTTCCTTATTGCCACTGTCATAAAGACATTAACACCAAGCAAGACAATGGCCATAGTGATCATAAATTTAACAGGTATCCAGCCCACAAAGTGAGGTGTTTCAGCATATTCCCAGCCAAAATTGGTTCCAGTTGGCAGCGAATAAATTCCAATAATTAATCCTGTCCACCAAAGAAAAGCTCCTATGTAAGCCAATTTTGGGCTCCAGATGGAAACGCCGGCTAGCCTTGGCACAAAAAAATAAAAAAGCCCAATATTTGCACTGATCAACCACAGATAGAGCACCGTGCTGACATGAACTGGACGAATGCGTCCAAAATGCACATATTCTCCGGCAAAATAATCGGGAAATACAAGCCCGTTAAATGCAATAAAAACTCCAAGGGACATGCCCAAAACCATAAATATCATGGCAGGATAAAGCATCACCTTGACTGGTCCATCATCATACGTTGTCATTCAAAATTTTTTCCTGATTTTCATTAAGTTCCATAATCTTTTTAAAGCCAGAAAGAATCGCTCTCTTTAATTTTTCATATGCTTCTGCTTTATTTTTTTGATCCTTCAACCCTTTCAAAGAAGCTATTTTTTTGTCGATTTCCTCTATCATTTGGTTTTTCCTTAAAACCATCTCTTCCTTGATCTTAGCGCTATCCTTGATTTTCAATTTGTCTTCAACATAGCTAAAACGCTCTTTTTGAAGAAGGATCAATGCAAGATAATTTTCAATCATCTGCTCTGGAACTGATTTTTCAATCAAATCAAGCCCGATCTCTTGATAAATTTTATTTTCTTTTTTGATCAGCTCTTGAAGGAGGCTCAAGGCCTGATCTTTGCTTTTTAGCAAGCCAAGCTCTTTTTCCATTTCCCTTTTTTTTCTAAAATTTTCTAAAGCGGCATCTTCCGTTAAATTTTTCTCTTCAAGAGTCTCTATCTCTTTTTGAAGGACAACGATTTTTGCAAATTCTTTTGCTCTTGCATTTTCAACAACAAAGCTAGACTGATCAAAAGCCTCATAAAGAGCAGCTGACAAATATTTCCTAGAATTTTCTGTTTCGCTTAAAGAACGGATAAAAATGACAAGCTGTAGCCGCTGCAAGGAGGAAGTTAAATCGCCCCAAGCGCCCATAGAGGTGCTAGGAACCCCATATTTGATGGAGCGAAGAAGCCTCAAATCATCCCGAGTGTTCAACCATTCCAGATTTGTCAACTTCCGCGGTTTTGCATCTTGCATGATAGAGCCTCTAGACCCTGTTCCATCGCCCTCTTTTCCGTGGCAAACAGAGCAATTCTGTTCAAAAAATTCTTTTCCGGATTCAATATTTTCTTTTGTGTAATACTTTTCTTTAATGTAGTAATTAACCGTTTCTGGCGAGCTCATTAAATTTTCATAGGCGTCAAACAAGGGGTCATTCTCATCTTGAATCGCTTTTAGAGGAATCAATGAAGCTAAAAATTCATTATCTGCCTTTAGCATATTGCCCTCGTTTTTCAATTCTTCATGAATATTTTTGGGCTCATAATGCCATTTTGGCACGCTCTCCAAATCCTGGATAACGCGCTCTCCAGATGCCATAGAGAAAATCCAATCCACAATTTTTGCAATTTCCTTTTTTGCTAGAACAGGAATACCATCGCCATCCATTTTATCTTTTGGTGTTTCTCCCCAAGGCGGCATAGGTGTGCCTTTAATGCCATGCATGATCGAATTTGAAACGTTTTCCCTTGTCAGGTTGCGCAAAAATTCTGCATTTCTTAAATTTTTTGGGATCGGATAAATCCATTCAGAAACAGGACCGTTTCCAGCTAAATAGTCGCCATGGCACTGAGCACAATGAATATGAAAGGCAAGCTCTGGATCAAAGCCAAAATTTTCCCAAATTTTTCGTACACTGTCCCTGTTTTTTTTGCCTAAAACATCTAACATATGCGTCAAAGCATAAAACTTTGTCTCATCAAAAGGAAAGATAGGCATGATCGAATTTGGAACCAGGCTGCCAGGATTTTTAAAATGCTGCATCAGCCACTCATCGCTTCTGTAAACACCAGACCAGTTAGGACGAGGTCCCACAACTCTTCCAAGTCCATATTCTTGAATATAGACCATCAAAACGCGGTGCACCCTTGCTTTCCAATCTTCCAATTCTTTCAAAATTGCCTGTTTTTTCAAAGGATCTCTTTCAGCTTCTGCCGCATCTAAATACTCTTTATTTTTGACTCTGCTGGCAAAGGCAAAGTCCGTATAAAAAGAGAAAATAATGCCAGGATACTTAAGCTCTATTTCTTCTAAAATAGACTCTTTTCTTACGCCATCTACGATGCGCTTGTCTATCTCTTCACTGTTTTTAGCAATCGTTTCTGCAAGTTTTGAGCCTAAAATAAATTCTGGAACAAGCTTTTGAAACCACTCGCGCTCTTTATATAGCGTTTGAAAATCTGGTTTTTCCTTTT
>DAORNI010000044.1:8649-13721 GCA_035440845.1 Parachlamydiaceae bacterium
GACTACAAAGCCTACATTAGATTCAAATCCTTGCAATCTATGACAAGCAGCGCACCCTTCTACTGCAAAAATTTCCATTCCGCGTCTTAAATCATAAATTTCAGAAGGAACCAAAGGTTTTTCGTTAGCATTTCTTTTGCCAGCTTCCCAATCTTTAATTTGGATCTTTCTGGCACTTTCTGAAACGGCTTTATTTTGGCCGGTCTGCCCAAGCAAAAAAGTCATGAGGTCTTCAAGTTCTACATGATCCAAATGATAATTTGGCATTGTAGAATTGCGCAGCGTACTTTGCGGCCAGACCATTTTTTGTTTGATATACCAGGGGTATCCATTGCCAATTTCAGTCAGTTCTGGCCCAATACCACCTCTTGCAAGCCCTGAAATACGATGGCACGCATAACAGGCTTGCGCCACAAAAAGATCTTCGCCCCTTGCATAGTTTTTTGTCAAAAGATCGATATCTGAATGAAGCGCTTTTATCTCTTTTGAGTTTGAAAGCTTTTTAAAACTCTTAAAATTTGGCTTTTCGCTTTCTAATTTTTGAAGCTTTTTAAAAACAGTTCCAGTGCCATCTTGGCTATGCTCCAATAAAAATTTATTGATAATAACGCCTTGAGAGCCGCTTTTTTCCGCATCTATTTTTGTCTGAAGCTCATTGCTTAAAGCTTCTGATCCAAGAAGGTTTAAAAGCTCTTTATTAAATTGCTGCAGCAAAACATCTCTAGCAGCAGCTTCATTTTGAGGACGAAGCCCGTCAGACCCGCCAACGAGCGATAAAATCAGGTCTATTTGTGCCTGAATCTCTTGTTGTTCCTCTTGGTTCAAAGCATAGTTTTTAAGTTCTTCTTTTAATGCATCTACAGTCTTTGAAGCTCCAAGATGCATCACTTTTTCTTTTAAATTTAAAAGGGTCAAGAGCCTCTTTTGATCGAGCAGAAAAGAGTCTGAAAGTGCGTTCCATCTGCTTTCTGTTTTTTCAGCCAGCAAACTAAATTGGGAGGTGGCAGCCTCTGCAGCATGGGAAGAGGATTGATGGCATTGCATGCATTTTGCCTGAATTAAAGCACCCACAAAAATAGGTGTTGTTTGAAAAAGGAGCTTATGGCCTGGCTTTCCATTGTAACGTTTTGCAAAAGCAGGGTCGTTTTCTTTGTCCTCTTCCGTAAATTTTAAAACGGGACCCTCAAATTCAATCTCATACTGTCCATCAGTAATGGGTCCATGCGCTTTTTCTGCTGTTAGCGCAAGGCCATTGCCATTATGGCAAGATGTGCATCCATATTCATCGACTGGATGAAATTCAAAAGGTCTAGTCTCTCTTCCCATGAGCGGATGCATCTTTAACACTTTTGTCACATCGTAGAGGTAGCCATTTACATCTGCCGTCTTTAATGCCTTTAATTTAGCGCTCTCTTCAAATTTTTTGTCCTTTTCAAGTTCTTGAATTTTTTGATCCAGCAGTTTCCAGACGTCAGAATCGTTTGGAACTTTTTCTGGAATGCCATTTTCATCGTAAATAATATTTCCATTGGCATCTAAAGCAATTTTTGTGGGAGAAAAATGAGGAAAAGTAAGAGCCACATGGCAAGAAACACAGCGGTCAATTTTTGGAGGGCCATTATCTTCGCTTATTTCCACAATTTGGCGGATCCCTATTGAAAAATCTGGAGCTGTTTCTCCTGTAATTTCAGACCTGAATTTCTCTAATTCAATATATTTTTTTTGATAAATTTTATATTCCGGAAAGGCCTCTCTATAAAAAAAGAGGGCAAAAAGGACAGCAGAAATCAACCCAAGAGCAATTAAAAGAATCTGATAGCGGTCTTGCGATTTATTAATGTCTGGCATAATTTTCAACCCATGGCCAAACCCATCCCCAGTTAGCCCCTCTAAAATAGGTTCCAATAATAATCAAAATTCCTTGCCACGTCATAAAAGCCGTATACAAAAAGATCCCCAAATAGCGACTTCTATGGAACCAGACTCCCTCCCCATGCGGATTTCGGTCTAAATAAGGGATTAGCATCAATCCCACAATAATAGCAAGCGGCATAAAAACACCTCCCCAAAAAGCATCGTAGGCAACCATCTCTTGCAGGCCTAAAAAATACCAAGGGGCTTTAGATGGATTTGTCGGCTTGCTAGGATCTGCCGGCTCTTCCAAAGGAGCATCGATGAAAGAAAGTCCAAGCACAAGCACAAGCGTTAGCATAAAAGCGATGAGCTCTGCCCTTAAAAGATGAGGCCATGTAAAGACAAAATTGTAGGGGCCCTTGTCTACTGTTGGGCAAGTACCTCTCACAAGCTCCATTAACCCATAGGTGCGCTTGACTCCGGGAGCAAAAGATTCTTTAGTATCAGACCTTTGCACAACACGATAAGGATCTGGACGGATTCTGTCTGGCGGCCTTGAAAGCCCCCCGTCTTTTCTGATGCGCCAAAAATGCACGCCTATCAATGTACCAGCGACAAGTGGCAAAAAGGCAACATGCAAGACATAAAACCGAATAAGGGCATCTTGTCCAACAGAGGTGGAAGCAAGCAGCATCACACGATTCACGTTATGCTCAAAGCCTGGAAGATTAGGTACATACCCTGCAATGTTGGTGCCTACCGTAATCGCCCAAAAAGCAAGCTGATCCCAGGGGAGCAAGTAGCCCGTAAACGAAAGAAGAAGCGTCAGTACCATCAGCATCACGCCAATCACCCAGTTAAAGCGGCGCATTCCCTTATAAGAGCCTGTATAAAAGACGCGCGACATATGCAGGAATACAAAAAGCACCATCATGTGGGCACTCCAGCGGTGCATATTGCGAAACATCATGGCAAAAGGCGTTGTATCTTGCCAATCCTTCATGATGTTATAAGCTCTGTCTTCTGCTGGAATGTAATAAAACATCAAAATAACGCCGGTGAATGTCAAAATTAAAAAGAGGCTCATGGTAATGGAGCCAAGTCCAAGCGTATAAAAAGGATCTAAAGAATGCTTGTGGCATTTGACGGGATGAAAATGCAAAAAAAAGTTTTTAAAGACAACTTCTGAGCGGTCTACATCGTTATTTGGATAATTGTGGCGAAAAATAGACCTTACAAAAAGAGAGGGAAGATTTGCTAAATATTCCAGCCACGACTCACGTTTTTTTCCTTCAAATACTGCCATGCAAATACTCTTTATATGTTATGCGATTGGGGGAAACCAGGCCTTGTCCCAATCAAGTGTCGTTTTTTGCTTGTCTACAATCAGATCACCAGCGGCTCCCTTTGAGACTCCAAAGTAAACTAAAGGCAAGGGAGCAGGTCCTCCTGTGTTGACCCCATGGCTATCATAGGTAGATCCATGGCATGGGCATGAATACCCCGTTTGCACCATATTGACAGTGCATCCAAGATGAGTGCATACAGCTGTTTGAACACGAACTTTTCCAGACCTTGTCTCAATAAATACTTTTTGCTTAGGATAAAAAACTTTTCCATCTTTTCCTAAAACTTCTTCTGGCCTTCCGATCGAAAAAACACTAGGAGGGGTTTTCATGGCATTTGGATAAAGAAATCCTAAAAGCGAAGCTCCAAATAAAGTCCCGGTTCCAATAAGGCAGGCACCAACTCCCATTAAAGCCAAAAAGGAGCGCCTAGACATCAAAGGATCTTGATCCTCATCGTCCCGATTTAAAGAATTGCGGTACTTTGGCATATTTTATCTATCCTTCTCATTTTCATCTCGAAACATTTGATACTTAACATCTTCCGAATCTTCAAACATCCCTTTCTTTAAGCAGTAAAGATAAATTCCAAATGCAAAAAAACCCATAAAAAGTGAACTCAGTAAATAGATCGCCATACTCTTAAAAAAAACTCTATGAATTTTAGAATCTATCAAAAAATTTAAAATTTTGCAAAAAAAATTGCTTATTTTTATACAAAATATTCTTTAAATAAAAAATAATTTATTTAAATTTGATCAAAAAATGATTCTATGGAAGCTTGTTGCACCCTGTCTTATAGAACAGAAGCATTAGCGGTCTTGAGAAGTTCATAGCCAAAGCTATGGACGACGAAAGATCTGCTCTAGAAGATAAGGTGCAATGAGCTTATATAAATCAACTTTGCGTAAGGTGAGTTGATAAGCTTGTAAACACGTTTTTTTTGCTTTGGCTACAATTAAAGTGCTTAATTTAATTTGTTAACAGTGCCATATTAAAGATTTTCTTCAGTAGACTTCTTTAAAAGAATTTCTTAATTTGTTATACATGTCATTTTTTTTACGGCTGGTTTCTCTTTCATGCGCTTCTTATTTTTCATAGTTTATCTGTTTTCTGTTTTGGGTTTATCGGGAGAGCAGCTACCTTATT
This sequence comes from Parachlamydiaceae bacterium, assembly GCA_035440845.1. Lineage (GTDB taxonomy): Bacteria > Chlamydiota > Chlamydiia > Chlamydiales > Parachlamydiaceae > JBBSJT01. The sequence goes on from DAORNI010000044.1 coordinate 12,999, forward strand.
TTACTTCTGAAAATGATGCTTTGTCTTTGGTAGAGGGCATTGTCAATGTCTATAACGGCAAGCTTGTCCAGAAGAATTCAGATGTCCAGATCTTGGGATCTAAACCGTTTGAGATCAACCGCTATTATGACAGCGGACACCACTTTAAAAGTCATTTAGGGTATGGTGTAGGGCTCTCTACTCCGCTGCTACTCAAGTTCAATAAAAAAGGAAAAAAGCGCAACTTGACTTTTGAACAGCGGACAGGCTTTGCAATTTCTTGTACCGTTAAAAAAGTTTTTGGAAAGAAGGAAAAATCTTACTATAAAGGCACTGTCGATAAGAAATTTTTTAAATCAGGGTATACCAACTGCTCCGAAGCTCTTTTAAATGGAGAGCCCTCTACGACGAGTTTTCTGCCTTTGCAATAGAACTGGAAAATAAAGTTTATACCCCCATCCGAAATCACCGTGGAGATACCTGCATTTTAATTGATGCACAAAATGATGCCGTCTCCACCTACCGCTACGACGCCTTTGGTACATTTTTCCATACTGGACTAATAAAATCCCCCTGGTTGCTTTCCGGACAACGCTACGACGAAACCACAAAGCTCTATCATTTCCAAAACCGCGACTATGACCCCTTCACTGGGAGATGGCTGACTACAGATCCGCTTGGCTTTGCCGATGGTCCCAACCTCTACGCCTATGTCCACAACAACCCTCTCATCTATGTAGATCC
>DAORNI010000045.1:0-1440 GCA_035440845.1 Parachlamydiaceae bacterium
GCTTTTGATTTTCAACCATCTGCCTATTGGGGAGAAGATGTAATAAAAAATAATATAAAAGCAGTTCCTTGCTCTAGCAATCTAAACAATTTGAAAGAAATAAAAAGAAAAACAAACAAAATATTGGCTAGCTGGTCACCAATAAACGGTCAGATGTCGCAATGGCAGGCCAGGAATACTAGTTTATTAAATAGATTACTCTTTCGTATAGATAAGCGTGTTAAAGAACTTGAAATTATTCAGAATATTAAAACAATAAAAAATCAGATCCAGGATAAGATCGATACGGATATTCTACCTGCGTTGACAGGGATCACTGAGACAAAGTTAATAGCAAATACAAAAGAGTTAAAGACGGCTCAAAAGTGCAAAGAGACATATTTGAAGAAAAGAAAAGCATATGAAGAAAGTTTAAGTCTGCTTCAAGTGTTCATAGACGATGCTGAGACCAACGCAGGTGCTAAAAAGCTTGTTTCAGATAATGATGAGGCACTAGTTTCCTTTGATAGTGCTTCTGAGGAGAAACAACCGGCCAAAGAAGAGATAAGCATCCCAAAATCTCCGTGGAATCTAAAACAGATAAAACAATTAGAAGCAGATATCAAAAAATCAAATGCAAATATTTCAGATGTCTTGCCAAGCATATGTGCAGAAAAAGCACGTTGCATCCACCAAGTAATTGTGGTTGTAGAGAAGTTGCAGTGGTCTTGTCGTCTTGTTAAATTGCTAGAGAAAGAAAATGAATGTCTGGTCGCATTGAGGAACAAACTATCTGTAAATTTAGAGCTATTTATCAAAACCTATTCTTTTACGAGAATTCATTTTGATGAAAAGGAACTTCCCCAAATAGGATTTTAAGTTCGAGGAGCTCCACCTCAGAATACTGAATAAAATTTTTTTTAAGATCATTTGGTATTGAGGCATTTTCATCGTTCTGCCATTCCGCTTCAAAAGGTACTAAAGAATCTGGTTCTTTTAGATTTTTTACGGGATCTTCTTCTGCTAAAGCTTCTAAAAAGTAGTGCTTTTCTTTTGGACAATAGTTATTTGGCGATACAGACTGTTTGGGAAACAGGCTATAAACAGAGTAACTTTTAATAGCAGCTATCAGGCAATGGCCGGCTGTTTGCAACGGTTTTTGACTGTTCCATTTTTGAAAAATTATTCTTATGGCATTTAATGCTGATGTCGCCAAGGCAATTTCTTTTGTATTTTGAGAAGGAAATAAAAGAAAAGAGAGATGCGCTATTTTTTCTATAGATTCGCAAAAGAAATTTTGACGGCTGTTTTGAAGGGAAGAAGACCTAATTTGAATGGCAGTATTTCTTGTTGTTATATCCATTCCACCAAGGTCATATGTAAGCCTGGCCTTTTTTTCTAAAAAATTGCAATAGGAGAGAAAAATTTCATGCACGACTCTAATTACTGAGCTCCATTTTG
>DAORNI010000045.1:1452-1756 GCA_035440845.1 Parachlamydiaceae bacterium
AACAGGATGAAAGCTAAGCCCAAGGCTTATCAAAAAAACTCTTTTGCTTAAAAAGGATTCCTGGTTGAAGCAGCAGTAGACAATAGAATTTATAGATAATGTTTTTTTTATTGCCTTTTCCAGATTTGAAGAAGGTTGTGCATAAGATGAAATTCCAGTTACATATCTTAAAAAATTACTTGCAATATCGACTGTTTTTGCCGCTTGCGGACAAAGATTAATAAGTGGAAGGGCAATTTCTGAAATAAGACTTTTGCAGGGAAAGAAACAGGGGATATCATAAAAAAAATTACGAGAAATAGAT
>DAORNI010000045.1:1861-5492 GCA_035440845.1 Parachlamydiaceae bacterium
TTTTATAGACGAAATAGGGAGTTTTTTTGTATTGTAAGGTTTTTAAAAAAACTTAAAAAATGTATTTACATGTCTGAGTCCGCCCCTAAAATAAGAACCGCTCCAAATTCTAAAGAATCAGAAATGATGGTTTTGGGCTGTATGTTGACAAGCGTCAATGCATTAAATATTGCAGCAGACAGCTTAAATGATTCTGACTTTTACTACACCGAACATAAAATTATTTTTTTAGCTTTAAAAGCAGCATATATGGCAGATCGCCCGGCCGATGTGCACCTCATTGCAGAAGAACTTAAAAGGCAAGACAAGTTAAAGGCAGTTGGGGGGGTAGCCTACATCACAGCACTTGCCCAATATGCCGGTACTTCTGCTTATATCGAAGAATATAGCGAGATCATTCGCAACAAGTCGATTTTAAGGCGCATGATTTCTGCTTCCCAATCGATTGAAAAAGGCGCTTTGGAAGAGCCGCCTAATGTTTTAGAAGCACTAGATGAGGCTCAAGCCCTGTTTTTCCAGATCAGCCAATCGGCAAATCAGACATCTGGTGTTTTGATCAGTGAAATTTTTTCAGGCGTCAAAGCGGAATCTAAGCTCCCCTTTTTAAAAGAGCTGCAAGAGCGGCAAGAGCGTTATTTGGAAAAAGGTCCAGAAGAGCTTGGAATTACGGGTATTCCTACTAGTTTTTCTGATTTTGACAAGATGGTCAACGGTTTGAATAATTCAAACCTGATGATTTTAGCTGCAAGACCTGCTATGGGAAAAACGGCATTTGCCATGAACATTGCAGAAAATGTCTGCTTCAAAGGAAATGTCCCTGTTGGAATTTTTTCTCTTGAAATGAGCGCAGAGCAGCTTGTGCACCGTATTATTTGCTCTCAGGCAGAAGTGGAGTCTGACAAGATCAAAAAAGGAAGCATTAACGGGATTGAATACCAGCGCATTGTTTCAGCCGTTAGCCAAATGCAAAACCATGTGATGGTAATCGATGATCAGGCGGGTTTGAAAATCACTGATTTGAGAGCACGCGCAAGAAGAATGAAAGAAGTATATGGTATTCAGTTTTTAGTCATCGATTATTTGCAGCTTATTTCCGGATCCGGCTCTTTTAGAAATCAGGAAAACAGGCAAAGTGAGATTTCAGAGATTTCACGGATGCTAAAAAACTTGGCAAGAGAGCTTAACATCCCGATTTTATGCTTGTCACAACTTTCAAGAAAAGTAGAAGAGCGGCAAGGGCATCGTCCAATGATGAGCGACTTAAGGGAGAGTGGAAGCATTGAGCAAGATTCTGACCTTGTGATGTTTTTGCTAAGAAGAGAATATTACGATCCGATGGACAAGCCTGGAATGGCAGAGTTGATTATAGCCAAAAATCGCCATGGCGGGGTAGGAAGTGTCAACTTAACATTTAGAAAAGAAATTGCTCAGTTTGTGAATTACACTCCTATTCGCTATGAGTCTGGCAGCCAAAGTTTTGACGCCCAGGCAGAAAAAGAGTTTAGCCATTTTGCTCCGTAAAATAAGTTTCTTAGCTCTTTACATTTTATCAGCAATTTTATAACATTAGCCTCTTCACTTTAAATTTTAACGGAGAGATCATGTCATCTGTAAAGAAAAAAAGAAAATATAAGATTGCAAAGCATAAGCGTAAAAAAAGAAGCAGACTTAACCGTCATAAAACAAAATAGGCCTTAAGCTAAAAAAAAATGTGGAAATATCCTGTTGTTTATGATGTCATTGTTTTAGGGGGCGGTCATGCCGGTTGTGAGGCTGCGCTTGCAGCAGCACGCATGGGTTCAAAAACTCTTCTTTTAACGATGAATTTAAGCACAATTGCTCAAATGAGCTGCAACCCGGCTGTTGGCGGCATTGCCAAAGGGCATATGGTGCGCGAAATTGATGCTTTGGGCGGCGAGATGGGTAAATCAACCGATGCAACAGGTATCCAATTTCGCATGTTAAACAGCGCTAAGGGTCCGGCTGTTTTTGCGCCGCGCGCGCAAGCTGACAAAGCACTCTACCAGCTCGATATGAAGCATCGTCTGGAAAAAACAGAAAACCTTGAGATCAAACAAGGTACAGCAGAAGATTTAATTGTAGAATCAGGTTGCATCAAAGGTGTCATCACAAAAGAAGGCATTGCTTATTTTGCTCCAAATATTGTCCTCTCTTCCGGCACTTTTATGCGCGGGCTTTTGCACATTGGAGAGACCAATTATGCAGGCGGCCGTGCAGGCGATCAGCCAGCTGTTGGGATTTCAGCTTCGTTAGAAAGACTTGGACTCAAGCTTGGCAGATTAAAAACAGGCACTCCTCCAAGAATCAATAAAAGATCCATTGATTACAGCCAAACAGAAGAGCAGCCAGGAGATTCTGGAATCCGTTTTTCTTTTGATGATGAAGAAGATTATAAAAGGGATCCAGCTACTGGTTATGTTTTGCCACAAGTAAGCTGTCATATTACCTACACAACAGAAGAAACTAAAAACATCATCCAGGCAAATATCCATAGATCTCCTATGTATTCGGGGAAAATTCAAGGAATTGGTCCCAGATACTGCCCTTCTATTGAAGATAAAATTGTGCGCTTTAGCGATAAAGAGCGGCATCAAATTTTTTTAGAGCCAGAAGGCTTGACAACAGAAGAAGTCTATGTCAACGGAGTTTCCTCTTCCCTTCCTTTTGATGTGCAGCTTGCATTTATCCATAGCATTCCTGCTTTAAGGAATGCAGAGATCATGCGTCCAGCTTATGCTATTGAATATGATTATGTAGTAAGTGGTCAAATAGATGCTTCTCTTCAATGTAAAACAGTTGAGGGTCTTTTTTTAGCCGGTCAAATTAATGGTACATCCGGCTATGAGGAAGCAGCAGCACAAGGTCTCATTGCCGGCATTAATGCAGCAAATAGATTTTTAAATAAACCACCCTTTATTTTAAGCCGCTCTGAGAGCTATATTGGTGTCATGATCGATGATCTGATCACCAAGACACTGGACGAACCATACCGTATGTTCACAAGCCGGGCAGAACATCGCTTATTGTTAAGACAAGACAATGCAGACTTGCGTTTGACACGTTATGGCTATCAGCTTGGGCTGATCAATGCAAAAAGATTTGCCAAATTTGAGCAAAAAGAAAAAACAATTGAGCAAGAACAATCGAGACTTTCTAAAACATTCAAACAGGTAAACGGCAAGGGTGTCACTTTGATCCAGCTTCTTTGTCGTCCGGAAAAGAGCTATAAAGGCTTGATGGAAGAGTATCCAGCAGATGTTTTAGATCACGGCGAAGAAGTGAATTTTCAGATCGAGTTAAACAGCAAGTATGAAGGCTATATCGAGAGGCAAAAAGGAGAAGTGGCTAGACTTTCTCATATAGAAAAAGTCCTTGTTCCAGAAGGCTTTGATTTTTCTTCCGTTGTGGGCTTAAGGAACGAAGCAAAACAGAAACTGCTGTCCATTTCTCCAAAAAATCTAGGACAAGCTTCCCGCATTTCCGGGGTGTCCCCAGCTGACGTCTCTGTTTTATTAGTGGCCATTTCTCGCACTTAGTAATATCAATTCGAAGAAATAAAGATATATAGTCGTCGTCAAAGCAGCTGAAACCCCAAAGGGCTTAGCGATGC
>DAORNI010000045.1:5513-13649 GCA_035440845.1 Parachlamydiaceae bacterium
AAAAGCAGTGGCTGCTAGATGCTGGCAGATATGACTTTATTTCTTGGAATTGATATAACCTGAGTTTTCTAATTTCTCTCCTTGAACCTTAGGTTTTTTTTCTTGCGATTTTTGCATTTTTTTTTTCAAATAGGAGCATAACCATTATTTTCGAAAAAAAACCGCAAAACTTATCAAGAAAAACTCCCTGAATTTCAAGAACATAAACCCAAAACTCAGGTTAGTATGACGTTTCATCAAAAGCCAAAAATGCATTTGATCAAATTAAATGGGGTCTCTATTTTAGAGCAGCTTCAATTAGAAGAAGCGCTTTTAAGAGCCGATGCAAGGAATTTTTGCTTGATCAACACAGGTTCTGCACCAGCTATTGTGATGGGCATTTCCGGCAACTTTGAAAAACTGGTTAACAAGCAAAAGTTTAAAGAAAATCCTGTGCCTTTAATAAGACGCTATAGCGGTGGGGGGACTGTCTTTATTAATGAAGAGACATTTTTTGTCTCTTTTATTTGCAACAGCGAAGAGATGCAAGTTCCAAGCTATCCAGAGCCTATTTTTAAATGGAGCGAAGTCATTTATCGCTCTGTTTTTTCTTCTTTTGAATTTGCCTTAAAAGAAAACGATTATGTCGTGAAAGAGAAAAAATTTGGCGGAAATGCGCAGTATTTGCAAAAAAACCGTTGGCTTCATCACACTTCTTTTCTTTATGATTATCACCCTTGTCAGATGGATTATCTCTCTTTGCCAGAAAAAATCCCAAGCTACAGAAAAAGTCGTGCACATAAAGACTTTTTGTGTACACTGAACACTTATTTTTCTTCAAAAGATGTCCTTTTAGACAAAGTAGAGCACTCTTTGCAAACTAAATTCCATGTGGAAAAAGTGAATTTTTTAGAAATTGAGCCTCTTCTTTATAAGCCACATCGAAAAGCAACATTATTAATTAAAGATTGATATGCATACATTTTTCTTTTTCTGCTATTTTCTTTTTATTCAAATGTTTTTAAGCGCCTCTGATGAAGAGGGCATCATCGTCAAATATTATGACTCTGGAAAGGATGTGGGGCGTATCCAGGAAGAAATTCAATTGTTAGAAGATGGAGAGCCGATTGCTATTCGCCGCTATTTTTATGAAGAAGGATGCACCATTGTCTATGACCTTTTTGATAATAAGACGGTCTACCGAAATGATGAAGCTGGTGTTGTAACCTCTATTGAAAAGTATGACGCCAAGAACCATCTGATTTCTACCGAGCGCTTTTTGGTTGAGGATGGAGAAGTTACAAAGTTATTGGAAGATGCAAGGGGCAACCCTGTTATTTGCGAGCGCTCGATTTATGATTCAAAAGGCAACTGCCTTGCAAAAAAGACCTATTCTGATATAGAGAGTCTCTCTCAAAAAGTTGAGGAAGATATTTTACCAGTAAACAGCACATTTTCTTATTTGAACAGCCTTTTAAAAAGAGCAAATTTGCCAAATATCCAAGAGATGATCAATGCGTGTTTGGGTTCTGACTATCTTGTTTTGACAGGCTATTATAACCATCCGCTAGAGTCTGGTGTCTTTGGATATGGTGAAATAAATGACAAGGTAAGAGTGACTTTTATCAATGGCATTTTAAATCGCAACTCCGATTGCCTTGCAACTGCCCAAATGATCTCTAAGACGCATGGTGGGGTCAATGTGCACTACATTTACCGCCGCACAAAAGGCTGGGCAGAAGATCTTCATGGAAGTGTGAGTGTCTGGTTTGGTTCTGTAACTCCGGAAGCTAGGCTTTTGGCTAAAAGATGGAAAGAATTGATTGCCGAGATGGGAGGGCCAAACGAAGGAGGCATTATCTTTCATTATGGACATAGCATTGGAGGCTCTGAAACCTGGAATGCGAGGACGCTTCTTACAAAAGAAGAAAAAACAATGATACGGGTAGTGACCATTGGATCTCCATTTATGATCCATAAAGATGGCCTTCACAGTGTTGTCAATTATGCGAGTGTAAGGGACGGAGTCTCCCTTATTTCTTTATTGGATCCTGTTGGTTATTTTAAGGATGGTGGTTATAATGTAGTGCTAGTTGGCAGCTTGTTTGAAGGAGTGCCGTTAGTCGATCATCCCATTTATAGCCCCAATTATCTCAACATCTTTCATATTTTAGGCAAGCAGTTCATAGACTCTTTTGGCAGGGTGCAAGAAGAATTGTAATTGCTTTTTCTTTTTATTTAAGATAATTTCCAGATTTTAAAAAGATTCTGTTTTTACTATGAAATTTCTTTTAGTTGGACTATTTTTCTTCTCTTGTTTAAGTGCTGACTCTTCTTATTTATTGAATGATATTTTAACTAAAGTGCTACTAAAAAATCAGGAATTAAATGGCTACAATTATGACATGCGGGCAAGCGATGCCAAAATTTTGCAAGCTGGTCTCTACATCAACCCCTGGTTTGATGTAGAGACAGAAAATATCAATGCCCCTGTTTTTCGGCAGACGACCTACCTTTTAAGCCAGCTGATCGAACTTGGGAATAAGCGAAAAGCGCGTCTTGTATTGGCAACCAAAGAGCGTGATAAAATATTTTTAGATTATGAGGTCAAAAAAAGAGAGCTTTTAGTACAAACAGCTCTCTTGTTCATTGAAGTTTTAGGCGGTCAGCAAAAAGTTTCATTTTTAGAAGAAAATTTCAAGGTTTTAAATGAGTTTTCAAGCGTTGTAGAAAAGCGGGTAGAAGCTGGAAAAGCCTCTCTTATTGAAGAAGCCAATTTTGTGGTGCTTTTGAATACAGCAAGGATTGATCTGCAAAGTGCAAAAAATGAACTTAAAAATGCACAGATTCGATTGGCAAGCCAATGGGGTGAAACAAACGAGCCTTCTTTTTTTGTAGTGGGCAGTTTAGAGGAACTTCCAGATGTTTTAGACTTAAAGGAAATGGGGTCTTTGTTAGAAGAGCATCCGCAAGTTGTGCGCTTCTATTTTGAAGAAGCTTATCGGGATGCAGAAGTCTCTTCACAAATCAGCAAATCCTATCCAGATATTAATTTAAGAGGTGGACCCAGATATTTGGAAGAGGCAAAAAAATGGGTGTGGGTGTTTGGACTGACAATGCCGCTTCCTATTAATGACCGCAACCAAGGCAGAATTTTAGAAGCTTTAGAAAATAAGGATAAGCTGGAAAAAGAGAGGGAAGCTGTTTTTGTGAAGCTTCTTTCGGAGTTAAATAGCTCTTACGTCAGTTTGCAAAATGCTTTTCAGGAAATTTTAGTCTTTAAAGATTTTATACTGCCAGCTGCTCAAAAAGCTTATGGGCAAAGTTATAAAGGGTATCACCTTGCCAGGTATAACTATCTTGAACTTCTTGAAACAGAAAGAGCTTATAGATCTTCTAAAATGCGCTATTTGCAAGTCCTTGGAGAGTATCATAAAGCTCTTACGATCATTCAAGGGCTTACTGGCTTAAAAGCGATCAGATGCGAGGAGTCTTGATGCATACATTAAAAAAAGTGCTTGTTTTTCTTTTTCTTCTAATTGCTGCTTTTATTGGCTTTTATTTTTGGAATTTATCTTCAGACGAGCAAGAGATGATAAGTGATCATCATCATGAAGATCATGAAGAAATTGTAATGCTAGATGATGAGACAATTAAAGCAAATGGAATCGAAATCGAAGAAGCCTTTCCACAAAATTTGGAAGTTAAAATTACCTCCCTTGGAAAAATTGTGCCAAACGAAGAAAAAACAGTTTATATCGCTCCAAGATTTGCAGGGGTTGCAAAAGCTGTTTATAAAAAACTTGGCGATAGCATAAAAGAAGGAGATGTTTTAGCTTTCATCGAAAGTAATGAGAGCTTAAAAGAATATGAGATCAAAGCGCCAATTAGTGGCACCATCATCGCAAAAAATATAAATCTTGGCATGTATTTGTCTGGTCAGGAAAATATTTTTATACTTTCCGATTTATCTACCGTATGGGCAGATTTTAACATTTATGCTAAAGATTTATCTTTAATTAAAGTGGGAGATGCCATTGATATTAAGAGTTTAAATGGAAGTTTTGGTGAAAAAACAGCTCTTTTTTATATCTCTCCAGTTGCAGATCAGTCAACACAAAGTGTGGTGGCAAGGGCTCTTGTTAAAAATGCGGATGCTTTTTTTAAACCGCAGCTTTATGTGCTTGGCGAAATTGATGCCAAAAAAATTCCGGTTCGTGTTGCTGTCAAAAAAGAAGCGCTTCAAAAAATGTCTGGACAAGATGTTGTTTTTCTTTACAAAGAAGGCTTATTTTCTGCGGCTCCTGTTGCAGTTGGTAGCCAGGATGGCACATGGGTAGAAATAATATCTGGTCTAGAAGCAGGTGAGCGTTATGTATCTAAAAATAGTTTTCTTTTAAAAGCCGATATAGAAAAATCTAGTGCGGAGCATGACCATTGATTGACAAAATCATTGAATATTCTATAAAAAACTACACAATTGTATTTTTAGGTACACTAGCGCTTATTTTTTTTGGAATTTACAATTATCGCCATTTGCCAATTGATGCAGTGCCAGATATTACAAACGTACAGGTGCAGATCAATACGGAAGCTCCTGGCTACTCTCCTTTGGAAGTAGAGCAGAGAATTACTTTTCCCATTGAAACACTCCTTTTTGGCCTTCCCTATTTAGATTATACAAGGTCGCTGTCTCGCTATGGCTTGTCGCAGATCACTGTGGCATTTAAAGATGGGACAGATATCTACTTTGCAAGGCCATTGATTAGCGAAAAGTTGCAAGAGGGAAAATCCTCTATTCCAGATAAACTGACACCCATCATGGGACCTATTGCCACGGGTCTTGGTGAAATTTTTATGTACATTGTCAAGGCAGATAAAAAAAGCAATTTTTCTCCAACTGATTTAAGAACCATACAAGACTGGATCATAAGGCCGCAGCTTCGAAATACAAAAGGCGTCATCGATGTCAACTCCATTGGCGGTTATGTGAAGCAGTTCCATGTGACGCCTTATCCTGAAAAGCTCATTGCTTATGGCCTTTCTATTCATGACATCGTAGAAGCTTTAAAGAAAAATAATGCAAACAGGGGTGCTGGCTATGTGGAAAAAAATGGCATACAATATTTGATTAGGGCGCCAGGGCAAGTCAAAAACATCCAAGAAATTAAAAGAATTGTGATCAAAGAAAAAGAGGGCGTTCCTGTTTATATTGAAAATGTGGCAGATGTCATTTTGGGTCAAGAACTGCGCAATGGGGCTGCAAGCTCTAATGGCAAAGAGGTTGTTTTAGGCACTGTCATGATGTTGATGGGAGAAAATAGCCGCGAAGTTTCAGCTGCAGTTGGTGAAAAGATCAAAGAGATCAATAAAAGCCTGCCAAAAGGTGTAGAAGCAAAGCCCATGTATGACCGCATGATCTTAGTGGATGCCACCATTGAGACTGTAAAAAAGAACTTGATTGAAGGTGCTCTTTTAGTGGTGGCTGTCTTATTTTTGCTTTTGGGCAATTTGCGAGCAGCTCTTTTAACGGCGCTTGTCATTCCCTTGTCCATGCTTTTTGCATTAACTGGCATGGCGTATAGTAAAATTAGCGGCAGCTTGATGAGTCTTGGTGCCATTGATTTTGGTATTATTGTGGATGGAACTGTTATCATCGTTGAAAATTGCTTAAGAAGGCTTGTTGATCAACAGCAAAAGCTTGGCAGGGTTTTGAATAGATCCGAGAGACAGCAAGTTGTTCTAGATGCCTCTAAAGAAGTGATGCGTCCCAGCTTGTTTGGCGTGTTAATTATTATGATCGTTTATTTGCCGATTTTGACGCTTTCTGGTGTTGAGGGGAAAATGTTTCATCCAATGGCTTATACGGTGCTTCTTGCACTCTTTGGAGCCCTTTTAATCTCTCTTACTTTCATTCCGGCAGCAGCAGCTTATTTTTTAGGAACAAGCAAAATTTCTGAAAAAGAGAACCGGTTTATGAAAATAGCTAAAGCCATTTATAAGCCCCTCCTGGAATTGGCTTTATCATGCAGATATTTAGTCGTTTTTGGATCTGTTTTTTTTGTTGCCCTCTGCCTTTTACTCTTTGGGCAAATAGGGAGCGAATTTTTGCCGACTTTGGATGAGGGCGATATGGCAATTCATGCGATAAGAACTCCTGGAACTAGTTTAAGCCAAGCTTTAAAAATGCAAGACACAGTGGAAGAGACTCTAAAAGCATTTCCGGAGGTAAAAGATACTTTTTCAAAAATTGGGACAGCAGAAATTGCAAATGATCCGATGCCTCCCAGCGTAACAGACGGCTTTGTCATCATGCAGCCAAGGCATTTATGGCCAGATCCTAAATTATCTCGCATCGAACTGGTTGAAAAAATTGAAACAGCTTTAAGAAAAATTCCTGGAAACAACTATGAATTCACGCAACCTATCCAAATGCGCTTTAACGAATTGATCTCTGGTGTCAGGAGCGACGTTGCCGTTAAAATTTTTGGCGACGACATGGATGTTTTAATAAAAGCCGGCCATAAGATTGAAACGGTTTTAGAAGAAATTCCAGGATCTGCCGATGTGAGGACAGAGCAGACGTCCGGACTTTTGGGACTCTCCATTGAAATCAACCGCGATTTGGCTTCACGCTATGGTTTGAACGTGGAAGATATTCAAGAAACCATTAGCACATTTATGGGAGGAGAAGAGGCAGGAATTATTTTTGAGGGGGACAAACGCTTTGACATTATTGTAAGGCTTCCAGAAACAATCAGGTCAGATATAGACAGCTTAAAGCGCATCCCTGTTTTATTGCCAAAAAGGGATGATCACGCAGGTGATGCTTTTATCCTTCTTGGCAATATCGCCGATTTTGAAATCAAAGAAGGCCCAAACCAGATCAACCGGGAAAATGGAAAACGCGTTTTAATTGTCACTGCCAATGTAAGGGGAAGAGACCTTGCAAGTTTTGTAGAAGAAGCACAAGAAAAGATAGGCAGTCAAGTTAAATTGCCGCCCGGCTATTGGCTCTCCTTTGGAGGACAGTTTGAGCAGCTCATTTCAGCAACAAAAAGGCTTCAGATTGTAGTGCCAATAGCACTCACTCTTATTTTTATTTTGCTTGTTCTGGCTTTTGGGCATTTTAAAGATGCTCTGATTATTTTTACAGCAGTGCCTTTAGCATTGACCGGGGGTATTATCTCCCTCTGGATTCGGGATATTCCTCTTTCTATATCAGCTGGCGTTGGCTTTATTGCGCTCTCTGGTGTTGCTGTCTTAAATGGGATTGTGATGCTCTCTTTCATTAAATGCCTTTATCAGGATGAGAACTATCCTTTGAAAGAAGCGATCATTGAAGGTTCCCTATTGAGATTAAGACCCATTTTAATGACGGCTCTTGTAGCTTCATTTGGCTTTGTCCCAATGGCCCTTGCCATGGGGCGGGGAGCTGAAGTGCAAAGACCTCTTGCCACTGTTGTCATTGGCGGCATCATTTCTTCCACACTCCTCACCCTTTTTGTACTTCCCTGTCTCTACCTCATCGTTAACCAATCTTATAAATCAAGCCGATAGAATTTTTCATCACAATCCATTGGTTGGCAATAAGATGGCATCTGTTGTCTTGTGATTTCGCAAAATCCATGCTTTTCATAAAAGCGGTGGGCGGCTTTAAACTTAAGAGTTGTTCCTAGGTAAATTGTTTGAATGTCATGTTCTTTAGACCAGTTTAAAACGGTATCCAGTAATTTTTTGGCAAATCCTGTTTTCTGCTCTCGGTATTCTTGATCTAGAAAAACGTCTCTTAATTCAAGGGCATTGTGACCAATATCAATCACTGCAATGGTTCCAATGACTTTATTTTTAAAAAGAGCGATCCAGTAATTGCCTTTGTTTTTTTGGAAGGATTGTGGAATCGATTCAAGCTCTTTTTGTTGAGCTTCTTCAATGGGAAGGTCAAATTCCCCTACTTGAATGCGCTCTATCAAATCAACCACTTCAGACTGGTATTTGGATTCAAAGGGTAGAATTGTAAATGGCATATTGTTTTCTTCACTCAAAAATAAATCGCTTACTACTTCCATATGCATCTCTTGGGCAGAAATATTAAAAAATAAAAAAAGAACAAAATGATAAAATAACTTCTTACACCTACCAAAATGGGCGGTTGCA
>DAORNI010000046.1:0-1359 GCA_035440845.1 Parachlamydiaceae bacterium
TTTCTCGCGATTTTTACACTTTTTTTTCCCAAGAAGGGTAAAAACTTGACTTTCAAAAAAAATTGTAAAACTCACTTTTGAAAAATTCCCTGAATTTCGAGGAGAGAAACTAGAAAACTCAGGTTATTAATTAAAATTTAAATCACTATAACAGACTCAGCTGCTCTGCAAACCAGAGCTCTACATCGGAATAAGCGTTATTTTTTGGAATAAACCAACGCAAGATATTTCCATTAATCAGGCAATTGAATTTATCAACAAAAAATAGACTTTTTGATACATTTGCCTCAAAATCAAAGGCCTTGACAAACTGCTGGATTTTTACGACAAGTTTATCTTTAGAGACTGTTGTATTATCTAAAAATGACTCTTTTATTTTCTGATACTCAGGAACAGATTTAAGTATTTTCCACTCTTCCTCCAAATTATTTAGAAGAAACAATTTGATCAATGAAAGAATGGCTAATTGCTCAGACGTTGTACAATTTTTTTCTAATATTTCTTTCAAATCAACAAAATCATCTTTACCTTCCAATAAAATCTTTTGACCAAATCTGATCATTACAATAGCCAACTTTTCAATAAAGTCATTTCCAAATTCGTTAATTGATCTAGCTAGTACTTGATGTACATTGATGTTTTGGTAGTGATATTTCTTAAATTCAAAACTTGAGGAGTCTTCATTCACGAAAGTTTTGTAGGCAATTGAAATCAAAGGGTTTCCTGTTAAATCTTGAATTTTCTTCTCAAATTTAGTAAAATTAAAATTATCTTCTAAAGGTTCACAAGCCTCTTGCCATACTACTTTATAATCTCTAAAACTCATTTTACTCGGAGAAAAACTAGCTTTAAAAATGGAAGTTATTTTGTTATCCTGAAAACGTAATACAATAAAATTAGTTTTTGTGATGCCTGGAATAACAGCATCCCTAACTTTAGGAATCAATGGGCGAAGACGATGGCACTCTATAGAAAATGGAAGGCACAAATTATAAAACTGCCGGCAAACCTGTGGCAAGAGGGATAAGCGCAATTGTTTTGGAGAAAACGCTATGATGATTTTAACAATGTCATCTGGAAGAAAACACTCCTCTACTTGTACGACCATCGTATTTTCAAGCCTTAAAGTGTGACTGCAACTCTCATTTGTTTCAGAAAACAAAGAAGCAACCGACTTATCACCTCTTTCTAAATAAAAATTCATCCCTTCTAAGAATCGATTGAAAGATGGCAAATAAGTAGAATTTATTGGTGCGCTGTCCATATATCTCCTTTACTTTTTATAAAGCTTTTTTAGAATATGTCATCAATTATTATCAATTGATGATACAATCTAAGAAAACTGATTATTTTTGTTGT
>DAORNI010000046.1:1442-4873 GCA_035440845.1 Parachlamydiaceae bacterium
CAAACCAAAAGTTCATCCTTTGAAATAGCTATCTTTTTGCAGCGCAACTTATAATGCTGATAACCCCAAAGCCCAAGGACAGACCCAAGCGTAAGAAGCAAATAGAGCATTAAAGCGGTTGCTATCTCAACTTTTATCATAACAAAATCTCAATTTCTCCAGACTCTAAAAATCCGGTATTTTGCTTTTCAAAGCGAATCTCTTTTAAAGCTTTTCTAATCCTTGCATCTAGTTTTTCTTCTAATGCAATTTTTGGTTCCATCCAAAAAATCTGCCCCGTTTTATTTTCAACTTTGATCTCATAAAGAGCGTGCACATTTTCAAGCCCTTCCAAAAGAGTCAGCAAGGCATTTTCTATAAAATCTACATGAAGACCGTTTCGCATGCAAGCTGCAACACCTTTCTTCTTTTCCTTCTGTTCTAAAAAAAAATATTCATGTTGCAAATCTTTTTCCAAGCAAAAAAAGGGATTATCTAAAACATCGATCTCTTCACTCTCTTCATTTTCAAATGCATCGCCAAGGCTGCAAGGAGGCAATAAAAAAGAATCTTGCTTTGGATAGTGGACAAAGGGGAATGAACGATGCGCTTTTCTTCCGCTCACTAATTCCGTATAAACGAGCGCATCTGTTTCTAGCTGGTCAGCTTCAACAAACACAAAGGCAAGCGTTTTAGTTTCAAACTTGAATGAAACAATAGAAAAAAGCATGAAAAAAGAAGCATGGAAAAAAAAGGCGATCAAAAGAGCCTGAATAAAAAGAGAATTAAAAAACGCCTCTTTCTTTTGAAGTTCAAAAATAGCCTCGTTTTTATAACCTCTTTCAATTTTTAACATTACTCTTCTGGCTCTTCTATTGGTGTATAAGCCAGGCGAAGCCTTTGCGAGCAGTCTTGCACAATAGAAAAAAGGCGCAAGAACGAGCCATATTCGGCCAAACGATCCACACTTACAACAACCGTTGGATTCACATTGCCATATTGCTTTTGCAACTTTAAAATTTCATCTTGCAGGTAAGATTTTAAAGAATCAAAATCTACAATCGCCTTTTTTGATCCTACATAGATCACATGCTGGGCGTCCATCACAACAAGAAGCTGCGTTGTCATGGGGCTTGAGTCTTTTGCGATTTTAGGATTTTCAATGTTTAGCGATTTCAAAGGCAAAATATCGGATGTGACAATAAAAAAAATCAGCATCAAAAAGACAACATCCACAAGAGGCGTCAAATTGATCAAATTAGTGGATGTCTTTAAGTTCGTTTTAAACCGCATTTTAATAAGTCTCTTCCCTATATACCAAAAGGTCTACAATTTCAGAGGAAGCTGTCTGGATTTCTAAAAGAAAGCCCTCGATCCGACTCACAATATAATTATAAGCAATGACAGAAGGGATGGCCACAATAAGGCCAGCTGCCGTTGTGACAAGAGCATATTCCATCGCTTCTCCAATCCTTGTCGCTGAAATGTCCACAAGACCGCTCATGCGCATTTCAGAAAAAGCTTGGATAAAGCCGATCACTGTCCCAAGAAGGCCAATTAACGGGGCGATATGGGCAATGATCGAGAGAATTTTAGCATTTTTTTCAAGATGTGCCACTTCTACAAGGCCGGAAATTTCCATCGCATGCTCGATCTGCTCTTTGGCTCTGTTATGCTTCAAAAGTCCAGCTTTCACAATATTTGAAATAGTCCCTGGCATCTTTTCGCATAAGGTAATCGCTTCAATGATGTTTCCATCCGTGATCATTTGGCGCAAGCTGATGATAAAAGCATTCGTGTCGATTTCAGATTTTTTCAGATGCAAAATTCTTTCAATAAAAATGGTGACGCTTAAAAAAGAGCAAATTCCAATCGCAATTAAAACAAGATTCCAATTTTCAAACATAATGCCTATTCTTCTAGGGTCTGTCATCAATTGATGACACGCCCTAATTTTAATTTAGCTTTCAAGCCCCACTCTCCGCCTTTTTTGGCAAGGGCTTCCAGCTGTTTTTTACTAAGTTCTTTCCTTCCTTGTTCCTCATAAGCAAAAGCGCGAAGAAACATCGCTTTTAGTCTTGCCTGTGAAACCGCTTCATCATTGACTGCTTTTGAAAACAACAAAATAGCCGAATCAAACTGCAAAAGCTCTAAAAAACATAATCCCTGCTGGATCCAAAGATCAAGCCTCTCTTCGCTGTTTAAAATTTTTCCTTTTGCAGCATCTTCTGCTCTCAATAAAAATTCGATCGCCAAAGAAGGCTCTTTTTCGCTCATGGCGATCATTCCAAGCTCATAGAGAGCTTTTGATAAAAAGTAGCCTCTTGTAACAGCCAGGGTCTGGTATCTATTTACCATTTCAAGAAAAGTCTCTTTAGCTAAAAGCTCCTGGCCAGCTTTTAAATAGGTCATGCCAAGATAATAAGAACTCTCTTCTAAAAGATGGGGATAAGGCTCCATCTTCACCAAAAGATTTTCCGGATCATTAAAATCCTGACAGATCCTTAAAAATGCAGATCTTGCATATTCCAGGTAAATCTCTTTTTTTCCAAAAGAAGAAGAGTCTTCCGCAATCTTAAAATTTGAAAAAGCTCTCTCAAAGGCACTCAAATAACGCATTGTCAAATAATGAGTACTCTCCTCCTCTAAAAGGTCTTCTGCTAAAAACTCTTCAAAATAATTTTCAGCTTTTTGAAAGTAATGAATGGCCAAACTTAAGTTCTTTTTAGAAATCCATCTGCCCTCAGACGTCTTTCTGTCTCTTTTTGAATCCAGCCCTAAAAGATAGCAAGCATCAATTAAAAGAGGAGTCTTGGAAAAACGCTTTAAAAAGTTTTTTACATGTTTGATAGCTGCCGGATTGCCCTCCAGATATTCCTGGAAAGAATAGCAAAAAAAATAGCTCTTGGCAGCATATTCAGAATCTGGATATTCCGTATAAAGCCTGACTCTCAAGGCTCTTGCACCCTCTTCTTGCATGGGCAAAGAGCTTAAAGAAAGAGCTGCTTTATAAAGGGCTTTGGCTGCTTCTGATAAAAGTTGCTCTGCTTGATATTTTTTTTCGAGACTTAAAAAAATTTCAGCCGATTTTTCAAAATTTTTAGTTCTATAATAAAAAGAACCGAGCAAATCAAGAGATAGATCTGCATATTTGGAATCTGGAAAGCCAAGTGCCAGTTCAATGAACTGCCGGCATTTTTCACTGCCTTCTTCGTCTGCTTTAAAAAACAGCCATGCCCGTAAATATAAAACCTCTGCAGGGTTTTTTAGCAGCTTTAAAAGGTCTGGAGTCTCTTCAATTAAGGCAGTTAAAATCTGCAGCGCTTTTATCTCGCTTTCCCTATTTTTTTGCTCAATTAAACTTTTTGCCTCATATTTTAAAGAAAATGCCTCTATTTTTTTGTTTTGGGTTATTTTTTTTGCTGGTTAAAAAATAGGGAGGCTTTAAAAAA
>DAORNI010000046.1:4906-9098 GCA_035440845.1 Parachlamydiaceae bacterium
GCTCTTTTGGCCGGCCAAGTTAAGGCGTTGACCTTCTTTAAACTCATCTAAACCTTTAATATACAAATCTTTAGAAGAATTAGCCTCTTGTTTTTCTGCTTTTTGCAAACTTTTGTCCAAAAGGGAAAAAACAGGCTGCTGCCAAGACAAAAAGCCCTCTTCTTTTTTTAAAAGAGCCTTTTGAAATGCATGAGCTGCTTTTTGATACTCATGCCGGCTTAAAAAAAGCTTCCCTTGCAAATAGCTAGCTTGCAAGGAAAGAGGATGAGCATCTGGGAGCTTTTTTAAAAGATTTTTTAAATTTCTAGCTGCTTTTTCAAATTCTTGGTCAGCTAGTTCGATTCTTACTAAATACATTTCTGCCAAAGCAGCAAAATTTTCAATTTTTGAATTTAAAAGAGAAGAAAATAAACTTTTTGCATCTGAAAACTCTTTTAAATAGAATTTGGCAATTGCCATCTCATAAATTTGAGGATCTTTTGTTACAGCGGTTTTTAAAAGGGCAAGAGCTGCCTCGGTGTGCTTTTCCAACTGATTGAAAGCCATGGCTTTCAATAAGATAAGATCTTCATCATCTTCTTCATTATCAATAACTTCAATAACATTTTCATAATTTTCATTTTGAAAATAGGCTTTAGACAATGATTTTTTTGCCATGTGTTTTAGCAAAAATTCTGCATCTTTTTCTAACAAAAGCTCTTCCAAAACTTTTATGGAAGCATCAAAAAGACATGCTTTCCTTAAATCTTCTGCAAATTGCAGTTTCTCTTTAAAATCAGCACCAAAAAGCTGAAAAAACGCAAAAACAGAGTAGAGTAAAAATAAATATTTTCTCATAAGTTCCGCTAATTTTACCAAAAAAAGCGAAAAATGAACAAGAAAGAAACCAAAAATGCCCCATTTTGGCTATATTTTTAAAAGATAAACAGCCTTTTGCCAATTTTGGCTTCTCCTAAAAGAGGCAAAAATGCCTTTTATAGATTTTTTTTTTATTCCTTTTATCTCTTTTTTTTGTCATTCTAAAGCTCTCCTGTTGCTTGTTTTAGCATACTCTACAATTAATTTTTTCCGTTTTTTCTGCAAAAAAAGAGAAGCTTTTTTTTAAAAAAAAGCAATTTTTTTTTTGGATTTATGAAAGAAAATTATTGCACAATATATCCTAAAGTTAATATTCAGTAAATTGTCATGAAACTCTAAAAATAGGAGGGTAAATCCCATGGCATTGAATGATACAATCAAACATGTTAGAAATTTATTAGCCCATATTACCCAAGATTTGGAAAAAGCTGATAAAGGCAATAAAGCCGCAGCTCAAAGAGTCCGTACCGGAACAGTCAAGCTTGAAAAAATAGCTAAGCTTTACCGTAAGGAATCTATCAAAAACGAAAAGACAACTAAAAAATCGAGCAAAAAACCAGCTAAGGCCAAAGCTCCAAAAGCTAAAAAGGCAGCTAAAAAAGCTCCGGCTAAGCACGCTAAAAAAGCTCCAGCTAAAAAATCAGTTGTCAAGGCTAAATCAAAAGCTAAAGCTCATAAAGCAAAAGCACGTGCTTTTTCTTTCAAAAAGAAAGCAACAGCTAAGCTTCCTACTAGAAGAGCAAGATAATTTTTGGCATCTATTGCTAGATAATAAGAGTAGGGAGGCGTCAATTAATTGCCCTCCCTTTTCTTTTCCTCTCAATTCTTAGTTGATCTTTTTCTTTTCTTCCTATAAAGTTCTATAGTGGTTTAAATTTTAATTGAGAATTCTAACAAATTCTTTTCAGCGGAAATTTTACGTTCGGTCTCGCTGCTTGAAAGTCAGCTTCGCTCTCCACGTTTCATTTCTACTGAAAATTTATTTTTTATATAGTCGTTTAAATTTAAACCGCTATAATTATCAAAAATTTAAGAAGAATGTTTACTTTATGAAGAAAAGGCCGGATCGCTACGCCGAAATCGAAATTACAGCATTTTCTAAAAAAGGCAACGGGATTGGTTATTTAAAACGGGAAAATTTGCCTGATTTAAAGCTCGAAGTGCCCTTTTCAATGCCGGGCGACAAAACAAGGGTTTTAATTGGATCTAAAAAAAATGACGCCTATCTTTGCAAATTAGAAGAAATCATTCAAAAAGCAGAAAAGCGCATAGAACCAAAATGCCTCCATTTTGGCGTTTGCGGAGGCTGCCGCTTGCAAGAGCTTGGATACGAAACGCAAGCAGAAACAAAGCAAGAAGCGGCTCTTAATTATTTTAAAAGCCTTGTCAATCAAGATGTTACGATCTATCCCCTCATTAAAGCCGACTCTCCCTGGAATTATCGCAATAAAATGGAATTCACATTCTCTTCTGATAATAAAGGAGTTAAGTATTTGGGACTCATGATGGAAGGCGGCCGTGGGAAGGTGCTCAATTTAACGGAATGCCATTTGACAAGCCCCTGGTTTATTGAGACTTTAAAAGCAGTGAGAAGCTGGTGGCAAGATTCAAGGCTGGAAGCTTACTATCCCCCAAAAAACAGAGGCTCTCTTCGCACTCTTACATTAAGGGAATCAAGAGCAACAGGCGACAAGCTGGTCATGCTGACAGTATCTGGCAATCCAGAATTTGCTCTCCATAGAGATGAAATAAACAGCTTCAAAGAAATTGTAGAAAAAATAGTTTGTCCAGAATCTGAAAATGCCTCTCTTGCTGTTTTCATAAGAATTCAGCAAACGGCAAAAGGGATGGAGACCATTTTTTATGAAATGCATTTAAGCGGAAAAGACCATGTTGAAGAAATTTTAAATATCGAAATAGGCGGTGAAAAAAAGCAGATAGCTTTTGATATTAGCCCAACAGCATTTTTTCAGCCAAATAGCAGCCAGGCAGAAAAGCTTTATTCTAAAGCACTCGACTTGGCAAATATTTCAAAAGAAGATGTCGTCTACGACCTCTACTGCGGTACTGGCACACTTGGCATCATTGCTGCCATGCACGCAAAAACAGTTGTCGGCATTGAAATTTCCAAAGAGTCTTCCCTTGATGCAAGGACAAATGCTAAAAAAAACCAATTAGAAAATATCACTATCCATACAGGCGATGTCTCTAAAATTTTAAAAGAAAAAGAGCTGCCAAAGCCAGATATTATTTTGGTAGATCCACCAAGGGCTGGTCTTGAGCCAAAAGCATTAGAAGAAATTGTGGGACTTGATGCAAAAAAAATTGTTTACATCTCTTGCAACCCTGAAACTCAAGCAGAAAATGCAAAAAAACTCATAGAGGCAGGCTATCAGCTAAAAGCCCTTTGCCCAGTCGACCAATTCCCGCAAACAGCCCACATCGAAAATATCGCCCTTTTTACAAAAGAGTAGAAAATGAAATTTACGTTAGAAAAAAAATGCACTCTTTCAAAAGCGCGTGTTGGTAAAATTGAAACAGCTCATAGCATTATTGAGACGCCAGTTTTTATGCCGGTCGGCACAAAAGGGGCTGTCAAAACATTGACAAATAGCCAAGTTTATAGCTTGAATGCCAACATCATCCTTGGAAATACTTACCATCTCATGCTAAAGCCCGGGATGGACATTATCGAAAAAGCGGGTGGCCTTCATGCCTTTATGAGTTTTGAAAGATCTATTTTAACAGATTCTGGAGGCTTTCAGGTCTTTTCTCTCTCCGGATTGAATAAAATCACCGATAAAGGCGTTTTTTTTAGATCCCATATTGATGGTTCAAAACATTTTTTGGGTCCAGATGAGAGCATGCAGATCCAAAAGACATTAGGATCAGATATCGTCATGGCATTTGATGAGTGCTCTCCTTACCCTTGCGAGCGTCCGATTCTTGAAAAAGCACTAGAGAGAACCCATGCTTGGGCAAAGCGCTGCCGCGATTTTCCGCTTAAAAGCCATCAAAATCTTTTTGGCATTGTTCAAGGAGGTGTACATGAAGATTTGCGCATCCAGTCGGCAAAGGCATTGTCTGCCATCGATTTTGAAGGCCTTGCCATCGGCGGACTCTCAGTTGGTGAGCCAGCAGCTCTCATGAACCAAGTACTAGATGCCACTGTTCCCTACTTACCAGAACAAAAACCGCGCTATCTGATGGGTGTTGGGACGCCCCGTAATCTGATTGAAGCCGTCATGCGCGGCATCGACATGTTTGACTGCGTCATGCCAACAAGAAACGCAAGGAACGGCACGGCCTTTACCTGGAAAGGAAAAATCAATAT
>DAORNI010000046.1:9114-11018 GCA_035440845.1 Parachlamydiaceae bacterium
CAAGGCGGGCTGCTATAAAGATGACTTTTCTCCTTTGGATGAAGAACTAGACTCTTATGCGTCCCGCTTTAGTAAGGCTTATGTCCGTCACCTCTTAAATGCAGATGAAGTGACCGGCTTGACGCTTGTCACCATGCAAAATCTTAGCTTTTATCTTGATTTCATGCAGAAATTAAGAGAAGCTATAAAAACAGAAAGGCTGCAAGAATTTTATGAAAAAGCCTGCAAAATTTATCCAGTATAAGGACAAGCGATGAAAAAATTTAGCTCTTTGTTAATTGCCCTCCAACTATTTGTAGTAAAAGCCTCCCTTTTTGCCCAAAGTCCAGAAGAGATGCCGCCAGCTAGAGACCAGGGTTTTATGCAATCGATGATCATGATGGCAATTGCCCTTCTCTTTTTCTACTTTATCCTCTGGCGCCCAGAACAAAAGCGCAGAAAAGAAATGGACGAGGTCCGCTCTGCCTTAAAGCCAAACGATCAAGTGACCGCCATGGGCATTCTTGGAACTGTCGTCAAAGTGCAAGAGCACACAGTGATCTTGAAAATGTATGACGGCTCAAAAATCGAAGTAGTTAAAGGCGCAATCACAGATATCCGTTCTAATTCAGAAGACAAAAAATCAGAGGATAAAAAAATCGAGAGCATCGACCAAAAATCTTAAAGCAGGTTTTTTGACCTGAAAGGTCAATATCTTGCCCAGACCGCAAGGTCTGGGCTATTATTACAAAAGTTCTATAGCAGTTCCAGGTTCCTTTTTGCCGTTTAAAAACAGACCGCAAACATCGCCTTTGGTAAGCCTTGCTAAATAATTCAAAAATGGTTCATTAATTTCTACACTGTGGTGACGACTCCGGCCTCCTAAATTTCGAAAATTCACGTTAACAAAATCACTGTCCTTTGTCCCGATGATATTCATTTCAAATTCCTTTTTAGAGGCAATTTCCCGGCATCTGATTTTCAATACATCCTTCCCATAATTGCAATACGCAAGAGGCGTTTCAATATCCAATCTATTGGTCTGTTCTACAAGCAATTGGAATTTAGAAAAACCTATTACTGATGCAAAATGGTATTTTAAATCCTGAAAGTTTGCCAGCAATTTAAACTCATGCAAAGAAAAGCCATCCTGTTTTACAAAAAGCGGCTGTTTTGCAGCCAATTGCTGCCACACTTGGTCAGAAGCTAATAGACGGTGCTCTCTTTTTGCCATGGAAAGCTGCAGCAGCTCATAGGGCTTTAATTCTAACATAATAGATACCCATATCTCATTTGGAAGGCCATACGCCAAACGATAAGTTTGAGAATTTAGGTGCTCCCAAAAACGATTTTTTATAGATTTAAAAAAATCATGTGCTGCCGAGATGGGCGTAAAATTAACAATATTTGCATTTAATAATGTGTTCATCACAATCTTTCCTCCTTGAGTGTTTAGGTATCTCCATTATAGTTTGTGATAATTTGGTTGACAATACCACCAAATGTAAACTATTATTAACTATAAGTTAACAATTAGAAACATATGAACCAGTTGAACCGTCTTAAAATATTTGTACATGTGGTTGAAGAGATGAGCTTTGCAGCAGCAGCTAGAAAGCTAAAGATCACAAATGCCGCTGTGAGCAAACAGGTAATGGCTCTGGAAAATGAGTTAAAAATGCAGCTGATTTACCGCACAACAAGAAAACTTGAACTTACAGAAGTAGGAAAAATCTATTTTGAACATGCAAAAAGAATGGTTCAAGAGATGCGGGAAATGGAATCTCTTTTTTATGAATTGAAAGCAGAACCGGCAGGCCATTTAAAAATCGGCAGCTCCTGGCATTTTGCCAAGTATCATTTAGCTCCTCATCTGGAGGAATTTTTAAAACTTTATCCAAAAGTCACATTGGAAATACTCATTA
>DAORNI010000046.1:11035-13634 GCA_035440845.1 Parachlamydiaceae bacterium
AGCAAAAGAGGGCTTTGATCTAAATATAGGCAACTCTTTTGTTGGCGGTCCAGATGATATCCACAAAAAAGTATATGAGGCCAATTATGGCTTTTATGCCTCTCCAGACTATCTAAAGCGTTTTGGAATTCCTGAAAACCCGGAAGATCTCGTCTGGCATCGATATATCACCCACCGAAACCGAAATCCGGACAATGTGCTAAAATTTCGCAACAAAAAAGAGATCAAATTAAAACCCTTTTTAAGCATAGATGACAGCCGTACCATGATCGAGTGTGCCAAGCAAGGGCTTGGCATTATCAAATTGCACTCTTATACTGTTGCAGAAGCTCTTCAAAAAAAGGAACTCGTTGAAATTTTAGAAGGTTTTGACGATTCGATCCAGCCCATCTACCTCTGCTACCAACCAAGGCGATACATACAGCCCAAGATACGCCACTTCATCGATTTTTTCTGCGCAAAATTCGCAAAAAAGCCTAATACCAATTATCAAAAACATTTATAGATAAAGCCTCAGGCAAAGATGTGAAGCGTCCTTAGTTTGAAGCGTTGATGAGTTTTGTGCGAAGTGGAGATACTGTCGTTGTCCATAGCATGGATCGCTTAGCTCGCAATCTCGATGACTTGCGCTCAATCTTGCAAACATTGACGCAACGCGGAATATGCATTGAATTTGTAAAAGAAAGTCTCAAATTTTTAGATGAGGATTCCCCTATGGCTATTCTTATGCTATCCGTTGTGGGAGCATTTGCTGAGTTTGAACGTTCTTTAATTCGTGAGCGCCAACGTAAGGGAATCGCACTGGCGAAGCAACGTGATGCCTATCGTGGCAAAAAACCTGTTCCCATTCCTCTTTGATAATTATCAAGTTTTATAGTGATTTAAATTTCTTTAGTTTTTATAGAAATATTTTCACAGATAATTTCTAAAGTGGTCAAATCGTCATGAATAAATTTAAAAATTCTAAAGGGATGCTCCTTTGGTCTTAATTCGTAAAATTCATCTAATGTTTTATCCAATAAAGCTGATTGATACACTTCTTGAAAATCAGATATTCTAAAGTAATTAGTAGAGGATAAGGAAACATAATTCAAAAACTTCATTTCAATAACCGTAGCATTCCAACACTCTAAAAAAAGCGTTAAATTATCAATATCAACATTATATGACAATATATTTGAATCAGCAAAATCTATATTATTAATGTTCATCAAGCCTATTAAACTAATTTCCTGAAAACTAATTTTAATTATTCCATTGAATGTTCCATTTTGTTTGTTTGAAATAACCCTCAAGATTATAAAAGTTTTCTACCCAATCATCATAACCTTCAGAACCATCTAGTGATGTTAATAGAATTAAATAAGCACCTTTGCCTTGATCAAGATCTTGGATGAAAATATTCCAATTTTTAAATTCACCATTTAAAATAAGACCAGTAGTTTCGATTTTTATATTATCCACATTTACATTTATTTATCATTAATAATTAAATCTAAAGATCTCTCATTAAATCCATTCAAATTATTTACATTATAAATGCAAATAGTTATTTCTTTTTTAAAGCTTTCATCTGATATATGTGCATGATTATTTAAAGGTTTTTTAAGAAGATCATCAATGCTGTCTCTTAACTCTTTTGCCTCAGCAGATGTCAAATATATGGTTATATTATCTAATGAGTTATTGGATATTTCATCTAAAATCCGCATAAAATTTCTCCTTTTTTAATAGCGAGGCACATCTCTTGGATATACAGGTCCGGACTTATTCCATTTTTCTTTAACGAACTCTTCTACATGTCCATGAGGATTACTATGAGGATGTGGATGATTCAAATCAAATCTTACTCTTTTATTCATATCTTTAGAAAGAAAAACAACATCTTGATTTTTATTTTTTATCATTTTAGTTTCTTTTCCTAGCCAATCGCTAATTTTATTTTCAAGTTGCAAAATTTTATGGTTTGAGTTTGGCGTTGATGCTATACCTTCTTTTATTAAAGAAGTATTTTTAGGTTTTAAAAACCACTGACACGCTTTTTGAACTTTTGCTTCGGATTCTATTAATTTTACTGCTTTTACAGATGCTGTTAACGTTTTTACATTTTTAGAAGCCGTCAGAGCTGTTTTTATTGATTTATAAGCAAAATTTAAACCTTTTCCGCAAAATTTGGCAGCTTTTCCCAACGTGCCACCAGTAGCAACTCCCACAAGCATTGAAGTTCCAGTTCCCAAATAATAGCCTGCTTTAGATGCTATTGTTGGAGTTTGATGCTCACCTAATATATAACTTGAAGCATCAAATGAAGTGTCATCAATAAAGCCTCTTGCAGCACTATGGCCTATCTCTTTTGCATAGTGATATAACTCCTCTGCCCAAAGACCATAAGGATCTACATAGATGAGAGGGTTGTTGTGCACATAGGCATAGAGGTTGGGACCATCGGCAAAGCCGAGCGGGTCTGTAGTTAGCCATCTGCCAGTGAAGGGGTCATAGTCGCGATTTTGGAAATGATAGAGCTTTATAGTTTCGTCGTAGCGTTGTCCGGAAAGCAACCAAGGGCATTTTATGGATCCGGTATGGGTAAACGTACCAA
>DAORNI010000047.1:0-5689 GCA_035440845.1 Parachlamydiaceae bacterium
AAGATGGCACATGATTCGTACCAAGATACCCTAAATGAGGGCGTGTCGTCAATTATTAACTTATACCAATTATCAAAAAAATGATGAACATTTCTTAGGATTGCTACTCAGAAACTTCTTTAAAGTGCTGCTTTAAGCCGTTTTTCATGATGTCTGTCATTTCCATTTTAGAGGGGCAAACAAAAGTGGCCAACGCAAAATCTTCTGGCACAACTTCTAACAATCCAAGTTCTTCTGCCAAATCAAAGTCTTCTGCCATGACAGACTTTACAAGCAGCATAGTAGAAATATTTAGAGGCTGTACTTTGTCGTAAAGAGAAGCCACAATAAAGGGACGATGCTCCCCATGCTGGTTTGCTGTAAAGTCATAGGTACGGTCTTTATTATTCAGGTGACCGGAAACATAAGCTTTGCTCATGCTATATTTTTCTTTTCCAGGACGAAAAAAGTGCAAGAATTCTCGTGCTTCATTTTCAGCAACAGCAGAAAAAACAAAGTCATGCATTCCTAAAAAG
Source organism: Parachlamydiaceae bacterium (assembly GCA_035440845.1). Taxonomy (GTDB): domain Bacteria; phylum Chlamydiota; class Chlamydiia; order Chlamydiales; family Parachlamydiaceae; genus JBBSJT01. Next base: position 516 of record DAORNI010000047.1, read on the forward strand.
TCAGAACTTTCTACCTTGTGACCTGTCAATAAGTCTCCAGAGATAAGACGGATCTCCTCATTTGGCAAACGCCCTTCAATGAGTTCATGAATAGGAAATCCTTCTCTTACTTTATAAAATCCTTCTCTCTCATCTACTAAAGCTGGTCCCCCAATTCCAATTACACGCTCTGTAAAATAGCGCCCTTTTTCCATTAAGTATCCAATGGAGACCACATCATGGGCATTTAATGTAAAAATACAATCATCTAAAGAGGTGATGGGCTGTATATGCTGAATATGAACAGAATGTGTACCAATAGGATGAGGTCCTTCTGCCGTATGTTTTTCCACATTTTTGGCATTGACAAAGGCTTCAAATGTGCTTTTCTTTGGAAAAACAAGATGCACTTTTCCATCTGTAATTTTTGAAAGAGCCTCAAGCCCTAATTGAAACTCTTTTTCATGTCCCTCTACTTGCATTTCTGCTGAAGGCGTAAAAGGGGCTGATTCTATTGCCTTTACAAAAATGGCTTGAGGGACTTTTTCAGGATTGGCAAGTTTTCCAAAAGGCCGCTGAAAAATGCGTGTGAAAATGCCGCCCTCTTTAAGTCTTGCGATAATTTGTTCTCTAGAAGCTGTTAGCAGATCTATTTTTTTAAATTCATGAAATTCTTCATTTTCAGCTATATCGATGATAATATTTAAAATTTTGCGCTTTTCGCCTCTTTTGATTTCACTTATAATGCCAGCAGCTGGTGCTACAAAAAAGCGCCCAGGAAAATCTTTATCTTCAGCAAGTGGATCTCCAATTTTTACTTGGGTTCCTACTTCCTTTAAAAGTTTAAATTTAACACCCTCAAACGGACTTAAATCCAGGGCAATCTGTTTTGGTTTTGTCCTATTTAAAATTTGAACATCACCAGCTGGCTTGCCCTTCACCGGTATGTCCAAGCCTTTTGTAATTTTAATATGTGCCATTGCCACCCTTAAAAAATGGTTCTTTCATAGATGATTTAGAACTTATTTTTAACTTAAAAGACGCAAAGTTGCAAAGAAAAATATTAATTATGTTGTCATAGCTGCATTATAAGAAATTTGATTGAATTCAAATGTATAAATACCCGACATAAAAAGGTTTGTTTTAGCATGTTTTGCAAGATATTGAAGGATCAATTTTCTATTAGACTTCCTTTTAAAAGATAGAGAAAGAAGTGGATAGAGTACTTGTCATAAATTTTAATTCAAATTGAATCGCCCCACTCGAGTTTGCGGGCGGCTTTATAGATGGCTCCATCCTTTTTAGAACGCGTCTTTTTGATGATGCCTTCTTGCTTTGTGCAAAGAGTCAAAAGGAGATGCCCGGAATGTTTTTCTGGACTATGCAAAATGCGCGCATTTGGCAGAGCCGCCGTTTCCTTAGAAACGGCAATATAAGAGAATTTCTCATCTTCATAACCTAAAGAGGCGCTTTTAAGCTGGCGATGCATGGAGCTTCTGTTCACCCGTTTTGAAAAATGGCACCAATCATTTTCTGGCATAGGGCAGCAAAGCTCATGCGGACATGGTGCCACCATCTTAGCCCCTAAAGAAATAAGCTGCTCTCTTGCTTCTTTAATAAGAGAAAAGCCTTGACGACTGCCAGGCTCTACAATGAGTAAAATTTTGTTTGCTGCATTCCATGTTTTTTTAATGAATGCACTTCTTGCTGCACTCTCAAGCTCATTTAAAGAATAGGAAGCAATTACAAGATCGGCTGTTGGAAAAGCTTGAATCTCTTGCAGATTTCCCGGCTGCCATGCAGCTAGTTTTATTTCGAGGCTCTCCTCTAACATTTTTCCCAAACGTATAAGCTCTTTGTCTTGTTCAACAAGAAATGCTTTTTGAATGGGGAAATAGGCGATCGTAGCAAAAAAAGCAGTTCCGGGACCTGCCCCCAAATCAGTCATTGTTTCCAAAAACAACTCTGGTATTTGATTTTTAATTTTTTCTAAAATGGATTCTATAGCAGCATAAGTGGCTGGAAATCTAGTATTTAAATAGCTAATTCTCGCCTCATCAGAATCCATGAAGGCTTTGGCCTTTCCATGGCGCTCCTCATCCCGGTATTTTTTTGTTAAAGTATCGCGCGCTTGCACCAATTCTTTTAAATTAGATCTTTTAGATAATTTCTCAATTGCTTGGATCAAATTTTTATTCATAATCTTTTGGGTTTGTTTGAGTAACGGTATAGTCAAATAAAGAATCGTTCAAGTAAGGGCAAAGGTCATTTAAAAAGTGTTTAAACTCTATTGTGGCATCATTTGCATCCATTTTATTTTTTACTGCATTAAATAAGGAATAGCGCTTTTCTAAAATTTGATCAGCAGCTGCCTCATTTTTAAAAATGACTTTTAGAAGGTTTTTAGAAGCTAAAAAAAGACGTGTCTTTCCAGAAGTTGCACTCCATTCATCTAAAAGAGAGTATGTTGTCTTTTCATTTTTCTTCTTTTTTAGATCCGTTTGATCTTCTTTTTTTGGCAGGTCATTTCTCTTAAAAATTTCGTAACGGAAATTTTTAAGGTCTTCATCTTGTAGTTCAAGCGATGAAAGCTCATCAATTTTTTTGATTTTTGATTGTTCTGGCAGCTTGTCAATAGCAGCTATTAGTCCATTAAAAAAGCGGTCGACAATATCTGAATTTGTCTCTAGCATTTTCTGAACATTTGGCTGATCTTCAAAAAGATTTAAAATAAGATTTTTGCTAATTTCAATGATCTCCCTTGCCTTTGCAGGGTCTTTTTCTCTTTCTTTACTATCTAAAATAGAATAAAAGCTAAGTTTTGCAAGACCAGCCTTTATTTTTTTTTTGCCATTGCTTGGCTGCTGTGATTTTACAATGACCTTTTCATACCATTTGTCAGCCTTTTCTTTTAAATAATTCGATTCGTTTTTTTTAAGGTAATACTCAAACTGGCTTTTTGAGAGCTGCATGCTATAAAAAGAGTCTAGTTTAGCATAAGTCATGGAAGCTAAAAGCATGAGAATGGTCATTGCAAAAAGTAAGATATTCATTTAATTCTCTTAATTCTCATACACGATTTGAAAATTTGAATTTGGCAGCGAAAAGGCAAATGTAAAAAGTTTTTCCTTGCCATTGTTTTTTTTTATAACCAAAATTTTAATAAGAGCAGGAAGTTGGTTATAGCTTGCTTTCCAGCTCTTATGCCAACTATTGTCTGGTTGAATTTCATCTAAAATACTTTGAACTCCCATCATTTTCCGATCTCTTTTTGGAGGCACATAAAATTCAAAGCTTAAAGATTCCACATTTTCTAATAAAATTTCTTTTTTAAGAGGAGGAGCTGCCGGCTCTTGCCATCTTTTGGGTGACGGCCAAGAAGCTAGTACCAAATTTTTATTCTTGTCTAAAAAAAGCTTTGCTAAAAGGTAGTTAGAGTGTGTTGATTGCAAGTCCACTCCCTGATCATAGGTAAAAATAAGGCCTCTATCAGAAGGTGACTGCTCATTTGTAAAAAAATAGAAATCACCTTTTTTACTCCTTGGGGAAAGAGTCTTTGGAAAAAGAGAGGATAATTTTTTCTCTAAATAGGCCATTTTAAAATGTTCTTCTTGCAACTTGTCCGATTCTTTTCCTGTTAAAACGGCTTGTCTATAAAGTTTTGTAGCAGCAGTTAGCAAAATCATCGCAAGAAAAGAAGCGATCAATACTTCCATCAAAGTCATCATTCTCTTATATTTTATCACTTTCAGCTCCATTTGCACTCTGGTCTTGACTCCCGCTTTTTTTAGAACATAAAAAAACAGGCGTTTCAAAATTCATTTCTTGCTTTTTTGCTAAAAGAGGCTTAAAAGTCACTTTAAGAACGGCAACATAAGCTGCAAGGCTATCATCGTCCTTCTTTTTTGATTTGTCTATTTTAAAGGAATAAAAAGCCCTATAGCCTAAAATTCCTTGTAGAAGCTCTGCTTGAACCGCCAAAATTTTCCCTTCTTCAATATCTTGTAAAGCGATTTCATTCTTATGCATTTTTTCTACGAGATGCACATAAATAATATTTGCCGCATGGTTAATCCTGGTTTTTATTTCGAGCTCTTTTTGTGCTTTTAACATGGAAATATGAGGAGAAATCAAAGGGATGGCAAAAAGAGCGATCAAAGCAAAAGCAATCAGCACTTCAAATAATAAAAAGGTGCGTTTTTGATATTTAGGGAGTTTTTTGCTGTTTTTTTTCATTTTGAACGGTAAGAATTTCCTGGATCACGCTTTCTGTCAAATGGGCATCTTGCTGGCTGGACTTCTCATTTTCCTGTTTTTTTTCTTGCGCGTAAGAAATAGGACCTGGATACCCGCTTAAAGTGATGTTTGCAATCAAGGCTTCTTTTTTACTTAAATTTGCAGAAAGCTGCACATTTCCAGACGAAAGCGTAGAGCCTTTTGAAAGAAATTTTAAGTCGATAAGCCCTTCTTTGCTATTTGGATAAGAAATATGGTGTACAGTTTTTAATACGTAAGGCTTTTTGATAAAAGAGTCAAAAGCTTTAGAAAAAAGTTTGTCTGTCTCAATCCAGTATTTGATCATTTTCTCCTGGTCATTTGCTTCTATTTTAAAATGGATATCAGCTTCTGCTATCAGCATCAGGTCTTGAGCTAGCTGCAAATGGTTTGTAAACTTTGCAACTTCCGACCAAAAGCGCTGGGTGTGCAAAGCTTTTCGCAAATTAATGCTGATCGCTCCAGCTACTATTCCAATGAGCATGAGAACAATCAGCATTTCTGCCAATGTAAATCGATACGTTTTTTTTAGAATCATTTAAACATGGTTTTATTCGTTTTGCGGTACTGTTCCAGTTTTGAAGAGGTCACTTTCACTTCGCCTTCTACCACATTCACCTGATAATCATTTCCCCAGCCATCTTTCATAAGAGAGTTTGCATTTTGCACAAGAGGCGATTGGCGCAAATACTGCTTCCAATCAGATTCTACATTCCCAAGCGCCTCATCATCGCTAGCTACTCTTAAATTCAAAATATTTTCAATATTTTGGATGTCGGCAGCTGTTTTAAACGCTTTGCCCTCATCTAATGTTCCACGGTAATTGTAGGCGACAACTCCAGATATTAAAGCAATTAAGAACATCACAATCATCATTTCAATTAAAGTCACATAAGATTTCTTTCTTAATTTTTTGTTAT
>DAORNI010000047.1:5711-13074 GCA_035440845.1 Parachlamydiaceae bacterium
TTATCATGTGAATTTCTCCGGTTAATAACTGATTTAGCTTGGTGAAAATGAGCTGACATCTGTAAGGGGCAGCATGATGGCCAGCAAAACAATCCCGATAATAGTGCCCATCACAATTAAGATGGCAGGCTGTGCCAGCGCCATTAAGCGGTCTAGGGTTTTTTCAATCTCTTCTTCATAAAGATCTGCAATTTTGTTCATCATCGCAACTGTTGTGCCAGACTCTTCGCCAACAGCCAGCATGCGCGATACTAAAAGAGGGATTAAAGGAGATTTTGAAAGCTCAATACTCAAAGAACTCCCTTCAATAATTTTTGCTTCTGCTTTTTTAACCTCTTCTTCTAAAATAATGTTTCGCATAACAGCTCTTGCTATTTGCAAAGAGTCGATCATGGAAAGCCCCCCTTGATTTAAAGTCGCCATCGTCCGGCAAAATCTTGCAAGCGCTGTTTGCGTAATCAGTGTTTTTAAGATGGGCAGCTTGATCATTTTTTTCTCAAGAAAGAGTTTGCCAGCTGGCGATTTTAGTTTTAAAAATATAAAAGCAAAAAATGCTGCTAAACAGGGGAGATAAAGCCACCAGTAATCTCTAAAAAAATGACTGGCGCTCATCACAAATTCCGTAAAGCCATTTAATTTGCGGTCTTCAAACATCGCTTCAATAGAGGGCACAACAAATCCCAAAAGCAGCAAAATGATAAGGAGCGAAAAGGAAGCTAAAATGCCAGGATAGATCAGCGCTGTTGTGATCTGCTTTTTCAACTTGCTCTGTTTTTTTAAGAGCTGGCTCAATTTTTCTAAAATGATGTCTTGCGCCCCTGATGATTCTCCGGCTAAGATCATGGCTCTATAGAGCCTGTCAAAGCTTTTTGGATAATCTCCCATGGCATTGGAGAGTGAATTTCCTGCTTTGATCTGCTCGGAGAGGCGTAAAATGATATGATGATAGGACTCTTGCCTGCATTGCTCTTCAATAGCTACAAGGCTCTCATAAAGGGGTACACCCGCCCCAACTAGTTGGGAGAGCTGTACTGTAAAAGCGATAAGATTGTCTCCCGTCAGCTGCTGCTTTGAAGAAACATTTTCTTTTAAGCCAAGCTTTGTCACCATCTGCCCCTGCTCGCGCAAGATCTCTTTGGCCTCTTTTTCGCTATGAGCCTCGATATGGCCTTTTAATTTTTTGCCTTGCGTATTGAATGCTGCGTATTGGTAGATCGGCATTAAAAATAATCCTTACTTTTCAAGCCCGCGCGTGACGCGCAAAACTTCAGCAATTGTTGTAATGCCTTGCTTTACAAGATCTCCACCATGTGACAACAAGCTAATTGTCCCCGTTTCTAATGCAATGCGGCGAAGCTGCGTGGCATCTGGGCTTTTGACAATCTGTTTTTTCAACTCATTGCCAACTGGCATCAGTTCGTAAATTCCATGACGTCCCTTATAGCCGGAAGAAAAGCAGGAAGAGCAGCCCTTTCCTATAAAAATTTTTCCCTCTTCAAGGTCACTTTTTTTAAGCCCAAGCGGCAAAAGTTCACTCTCTTTTGGCTCATAAGCTGTTTTGCAATCGGGGCAAATTCTTCTGACCAAGCGCTGAGCCAGTACGCCGCAAACAGAAGAAGAGAGCAGATAAGGCTGTACGCCCATATCGACAAGGCGCGTGATGGCAGATGGAGCATCGTTTGTGTGGAGCGTGCTTAAAACAAGGTGTCCCGTCAAGGATGCTTGAATGGCAATATCTGCTGTTTCTGAATCTCTGATCTCTCCAATCATGATGACATCTGGGTCTTGCCTTAAAATATGGCGAAGGCCTGTCGCAAAATCTAAATTAATTTTTTTATGCACACCAATTTGCGCAATATTTTTTAAATTATATTCTACTGGATCTTCAATGGTCATGATGTTGGTCTCATCATTTGCAAGCTCACAAATAGCACTATAAAGAGTGGTTGTTTTTCCACTTCCTGTAGGGCCAGTCACAAGCACGACACCCTCTGGCAATGTGATCAGCTTTTTAAATGTTTCAAAAACAGAAGGAAGCATCCCGATTTTATCAAGACCGACAATGACGTTGCTCTTATCTAAGATGCGCAAAACAATCCGCTCCCCATTTGCAACCGGTACTGTACTCACCCGAAAATCAATTTCGCGTCTTCCCATGCGCAGCTTGATGCGGCCATCTTGTGGCAAACGATGCTCTGCAATATCTAGTTTTGACATCACCTTGATGCGCGTTAAAAGTTGGGCTTGAAATTCCGGCGATGGGGTGTGGCGGTTTTGAAGCACGCCATCTATGCGGTAGCGTACCTTTAAGCCCGTTTCAAAAGGCTCAAAATGGATATCTGAGGCTCCCTGCTGAATCGCTTCTGTTAAAATCAAGTTCAGTAATTTGATGATAGGCGCTTGGTATCCGTTGTCATCCAAAAGGTCATAAATTTCGACATCATCATTTGAGCCATCATCATTTTGGCCATCTGACATGCCGGCCAATAATTCAGAGGCAGCTCCATGCTCTTGGTTGTAGCATTCATTAATGGCATTTAAAATGCACTCTTTTGGACTATGCACAGCCTTGATTTTAGTGTCTAAAATAAGGCGAAGCTCTTCTAAAGGCTCTAAATTCAAAGGATCTGCAATTGCCACTGTCACAGTGCCGTTTTCTTCTTTAATTGGGAGCACTACATTCTTTTTAGCAAAGGCATAGGGGACTTTTTTATAATATTCCCTTGAGAGCTGATAGGTCAAGTTGTCTAAAAATTCCATCCCAAATTGAAGGGCTAAAGACTTTGCGACATCATCGCCTGTCAAAAGCCCCTGCATCTGAAGAAATTCCTGGTCTTTTAGCAAAGCTTTATCTTCCATCATATTCTCCACAGCAAGGATACATTCTGCATTGAGGCTCTCTTCCAATCAACATGCGGATGCTCTCTTCCATGACGCGGTTTTTTTCCTGGTCGCGCGCTGCAACTAAACAGCAAAGAAAGTAGGGGATATCCCCAGGACGCTTGCAAAGCTCTTCTTGACGGATCTTTTCCAGATCCCATGAAGGGTCGACAACAATTTTAGGAGTAATAAAGATAAACATTTCGGTGGAGTTGTCATGCATGCTCGTGTGGCTAAATAGTTTGCCAACACCTGGCAATTCCCCTAAAAATGGGATCGCTTCTTTTGTATCACAAGAGACTTTTCTTCTAAGACCACCTAAAATCACTGTTTGGCCATCTGCCACCCTTACTTCGTTGTTGATCAAACGGCGTGTCACATCGGGACGGTCTTTGTTTAAAATTTTTGGATGGATTGTTTCAAAAGAGATGGCAGAAACCAAAGTGACATAATCTAATGGGTCATCATCAAAGGGGTCATGCAAGTGGACAGTTGGAGTGATCTCAATTTTAATGCCGTAATTGGCTCTTACAAAAGAATCTTTTAATGTCACCCCCTTGTTAGTCTCCACTTGGACTATTCCCATATTTAAAGAGATCTCTTCTGCAATCTCATATTTGACAGGAGTCTGATTCACGGTAAGCATCGAGGGGTTTGCATTGATTTGAATATCATCTTGAGCGAGCAAAAACCTGTAAATGGCATCAAAGGCCGGATTGTCGCAGCCCTCTTTTCTGCTGATGAAAAATTCTGTGACGCCGCGGCAAAAAGAACCTTTTGACATGTCATTAAAGAAAAAGCCCGTCAAGTTCTCATTGCAGGCCGCAGCCCCCACTTTTAACAGGTTAAGCCCAGAATTATTTTCTTTTTCAATTCTTTTTTCAAAAAGAAGCACATCTACTTGCACCATTTTCTTTGGCACGTCCAATTTCTTTAAAAGGTCTTTCATTTTAGGCAAAATATCAGCTTCTACTACCATGACGATAGAGCCCGTTTTTGGATCAACAATGAAATTGTCCCTACCTAAATTAGGGTCTAGTCCGCGCTCAATCTCAACTGGGCTGTCATCTACCACATAGCGGTCATTCAAATAAAAGCCATCATCATAGGCATCTCGCGGAGGATAGGGCTGTCTTGGGTTTCCAGTGGGCATGAAGGGAGCATCCCCCGGAAGTGGAGGAGGCACTAAAACAACATCTGGTTTTGAAGAATCTTCATCATTGCCCCCCATTTCCCCGCGATGCTCCACCATCAATTTGTAGATTTTTGTAAGGACATCTGCAAGCTCTGTTGGGTCTGAATGTTTGGCCGTGTACCAGAAAACAACTTTTTCCTGAGCATCGCCAATTTGGTTCTCCACTTGGCAAATAATCTCTTCTGCTCTTTTGATCTCTTCTTTTGTGCCCACTAAAAACATCGCTTTTGCCACATGCGAGAGCGCAATGATTTTAAGTCCGCTTCCATCCCCTTGAGCTGATGAAGAAGCTTTTAACGCTTGCTTTTTTCCATTTGCCGTCTGCTCTAATTCTGGTCCTTTTTCTGTCAAATGATCAAAAATAGCACTTAAGATGCGAGACATCTCTTCTGCATCGATTCTTTTTAAAGAGACAACTTTATATTCCTTGTCGCCCCGGTTCATCGAGACAAAGTCAAAAAGCTTTAAAAGATCTTGAATTTCAGCAACTTGTGCAATTACAATGATATCTCGTCCAACCATTTGGAGTGCTGTGCTGTTTGGATTGATGAACTTGTCTAAAAAAGCAAAGGTGCGCCTAATCTCAACTGGCTCTGGAGTGATGACAAAGCAGATCCTCTCTTCTGGCCTTAAATATTCAAGATCTTGTCTTTTGCTTGTGATCAGCTTTAAATTTGATCTATCTTCTTTAATGAAATAAAGCTGTCTCAAGTAAGGATTCAATTGCCTAATGCCCACTCCATTTTGTGTCAGGATGATTTCTAGCATCTCATTCCAGGATGCTCTTGGAACCGGTAAGTTAGAATCGATGTTCAGTTTAATGGAAGAAATTTCTTGGGGTATGAGATAGACATAGCTGCTAGAGCCATAATCGATAACAAGCTGGCCTAAAGTCGCTTCTGGCTGATGCCAAAGAGCATATGTTTCATCGGTGTTCGATTTTCCGGCAACTTCGCAAAAATGTGTTTCTAAATTTTTTCGCTGTTCCCTGATCTCGTTGATCCTTGAAAGAAGCTCTTGATAAGAGCTGCTCGGGGCGTTTTCCTGATAAAGCTTCATAGCTTCTGCGTATAAGCTTTTTAATCTCACTTCAGATTCGCTTAAATTGCGGTTTGCTTCTGCAAGATAGGTTTGAAGTTCTGCTGATAAATCAGAAGCTCCAGAACTTAAGCCCGCTTTCTTTTCAGAAATGGTTTGGCTAAATAAAGGAAATGCAAGAAAGATGAGGACAAAAAGACTTTTTTTTATCATGTTATTCGCTTAAATTTCTGTAATGGGCTTTGGCAACCGGACTCTCGATTGAGTTGCCACTGAGTTCTGGATTATTGTTTTCTGTATGATTTTGCGAGCTTCCAGATTGCGCTATTGGAAGCTCTACTGGATGCATTTCCGTTCTTGAGGCATTAAACATCGTTCCATAAAATATTTGATGGTCCTCTTTTTTTGAAATGCCATCAAAAACAAAAAGAGGTCCCAAAAGTTTGCGCTCGACATAAGCGTCAATTTCATCTGGGGTTGTAATTTTTTTCCAGCCATCTTCTGTCAATACAAGCCAATCTTTTGGGCGAAGAAGCATACGCTTGTCATCAATTTCAAAAACAAACTGCGATCTTGTCCTTGCACCGACAAAACGAAAAGTATCATCAAAAGAGTGCTTGGAAGGGGGCTCATGGGCTTTGATCAAGTTAAGAACAATTTTATTTTTTCCCTCGACATCCCACAGCTCAAAATTCATGATGCGCTCATCTGCTTTTTTAACAACGAGCAAAGGATTGCTAAGTGATTCAGTTCCAGGAACTACAGACTTCCATCGACCATCTTGAAAGATCAGGCAGTCTCCAGGAGAAACAAAAACAGAATAAATCTTTTCTTCATCGCCAAAATCCACGCGATGCTTTCCATTAAGGGCATCATATTCTTCTCCCCCATGCTTTTCTAAAAAAAGATCAGGACCATGCCATCTCGCTTTTTGTCTGGCAAGCAGGCTGCCATCGATGCGGTAGCCCCCAAGTTCTTGAGCTTGAGTGCCAGAACCAAATTTAGTCTGCGCAATTGGCTTTAAGTTGAAACTGGTCAAATGGGGAGGACTTGAAATAAGCTGACCCTCTTCATTTTTCATAAAAACTTTGACAAGGGCATCTTCTTCCTGGATATCAGCTTCAATCCAAAGAGGTGTCTCTTCGTTTTCTTTGCTAAATGTGTAGGCTGGCGGATTTGCTTTTTTATTATAGGTCAAATAGAGTTTTTCTCCGGGAAACACAGCCGAAATGGCTTTATTATTCCCTGTAAAAGAAAAATGAAGGTGCGGCTTTGTCAGCATGGCATCTGGTCTGCCATTTTTCCCATAAAAAGTTAACGTTTTTTTAAGGTCTGGCAACTGAGCCGTCATGGGGCGGTCTTTCAAGTGCAAAAAAGGCTTTTCAATAGCGTCATAAGCATCTTTTGAGAGGGAAAAACCATTCTTTGGCATTCCCCCTTTAAAAGAGGAGGTGTGTTCTATTGCAATGGAAGATGGGCGTAAAATGCTTAAAGTCAAAGCAGCAGCAAGAAGCAAGCAAGCAAATACCCCTACCGTCAAATTAATAAGCTTAAGCAAATTTTTATGCATAGTAAACAAACCTATTTTCTTAAATCTATCAAATTCTCCAAAAAGATAAAACAGCATTTTCTTCTTGCTAACATTTTAATAATTTGTTGTAGTGAGATTAAGTAAAGTAATTTTTTTAAAAGGAGTGTTCCATGGCATCATCAGATCCAAGGAAGCCAAAAGATGAAGAGTCTTTTAAAGAAAAGTTAAATGAAAAACTTGATAAAATTAAGCAAGATCAGCGGATAGAAGGTCTTTTTAGCTACGCAAAATCGAACACAAAAGATACAGTTGCCTATATCTTGCTGATCATCGGTATTATTTTGCTCTTCTTTCAACCGCACTGGGGAGCATTTTTAATCGGTCTTATTGCAGGACTCTATTTTTCAGAAGAAATTGTTTATATTATCCAGCATTTTAACGACTTTATTGAAGAGCAAGGCTTAGTGCGCGTGCTTGTCCTTGGCGCTTTGGCAGTTTCGTTCTTTATTATGGCACCTTTTATTTTTTTTGGAGCCCTTGCTGGTGCTTTTGCAAAAAAACTTCTTCTATCAAAGTAAATTGAATTCTTGCATACAAGAAGTCTAATAACCTGGGTTTTCTAGTTTATCTTCTTGAAATTCAGGGAATTTTTTCGAAAAAGTAGGTTTTCACCCTTCTTGAGAAAAAAACCTGAAGTTCGAGGAGAGAAACTAGAAAAC
>DAORNI010000048.1:0-3295 GCA_035440845.1 Parachlamydiaceae bacterium
GGCAGATTGCTAAGCGAAGTGGTAAGCGCAAGGCAAGAAGCAAAAGAGTCAAAAGAACTCACCAAAGCTCAAAAAAAATTTTTATCGAATGTGCAAAAAGATATCGAGACTTTTAAACGCGAGGTCAAAGCTTTTGAAAAAGGAGAAATCAAGACGCTTGAAAAAGACTTGAAAAAAACAGAAGCTGCCATGCAAAAAGATATCCAAAAACTGGAAAATTCTTCTAGCAAAGTAGATTCGCTAGCTAAAATACCTCAATTTGGCCGCTCCAATTTTATTTTTGGCGTAAGTAAAGAGTTTAGGGCAAAATCTGCTTCAAAAGAAGCAATGCAGGCTAAGGTTTTAGAAGCAAAAGCTTCTACCGATACAGCCACTTTGCAAGGCAGGGCAGAGAACACGCAAAATAAAATTTCTCAACTTCAATCAGACAGTCATCTTTTAAGTGACCGTATTCAAACCAGGATGACCACATTAAAAGATGTGCATGCCTCGATTGCAAATGCAAAAGCAGAGCGTGAAAGACTTGTTGAAAAATATGAGTATAGAAAAGAGGAATTTGCCAACTTTAAAACACCAAGCAAAATGAATAGCATTGATAAGCAATCATTTAAAGATGAGTTAGGAAAATTTGACAAGCAGATCCAATCTTTTGAAAAATTAGAGAAGAAGCTTGGAAAACAAGGGATTAAAAAAGAGGAAGAGGAAAAACTGCTTGAGGACGTCAATAAAGAGCTTGCATTAATAAAGCAAGAGACAGGAAAAATTTCCTCTGCCATTTTAAGCGTCATCAAAAACTCAGAACATAACCACATGAATTTTTCAGAGAGGATCTCTTTAGCTTCTAGTAGGTTTTTTTCATCTAATTCTAAAGAAAAATTCAATAAGCAAGAGCTTCAATTTTTTGAAAAAGAGTATCCCGGAATTGATCCAAAAGTTGCTTTTAAAATGCACGAAGAGAGTTTAAAAAAAGAGACTTTAAAAAATAAAGGAGAAAAAACCGGTGCTGAGCAGTTGCCACCAGAATTTGATGGCCCGCCAACAGATTTGCCCCCTGACCTTGAAACTTATATATTGCAACAAGCTGCAAAATTACCTCCAGAGTTAGGAGGCCCCCCAACAGATCTACCGCCAGAACTGCCTAAAACAACTGAAAACCAAACAACTACAAGACCGATAAGGGCAAGGTATCTTCCAGGAAATAATCAGAGGTTTAATGCATTAAATCCAGAAAATCCACCACTTGACACTTGACGCCTTCAAATCTTTTCAGTTATTGTGATTTTTTTAAGAATTTTACCACCATCTACTATGCCCACACTTGTCATGAAATTTGGCGGAGCCTCTGTTGCAACACCTGCCCATTTTGCTCAAATTGCAGATATTATTTTGGCAAGATCTAAACAGTTTGAAAAAATAGCTGTTGTTGTAAGCGCCATGGGCGATACAACCAATCATTTGATTGCGCTGGCAAATCAAGTCAACGAAAACCCTCCCAGAAGAGAATATGATATGCTAGTCACGGTAGGGGAGCGTATTAGCGTCGCCCTTCTTGCCATGGCTCTTGCAAAAAAAGGGGCGGAAGCTGTCAGCTTTACAGGCAGTCAGTCAGGGATCATGACATGCAACCGCCATTCAGAGGCGCGCATTGTCGATGTGCGCCCACATCGTATTTTAAAAGGATTTGAGGCCAATAAAATAGTCATTGTTGCAGGATTTCAGGGAGTCAGCCAAAATGGGGAGATCACCACTTTGGGAAGAGGTGGTTCTGATACAACGGCTGTTGCCATTGCTTCTGCTTTAAAAGCATCTCATGTAGAATTTTTCAAAGATGTTCCAGGCGTTTTTACTGAAGATCCAAAAACAAATCCGGAAGCTGTTTTGCAAGAAGAACTCTCTTATAAAGCCGCTTTGAACATCATGCTAAAAGGCGCTAAAATTTTGCATCAAAGATGTGTTTTTCTTGCTGAAAAAAATAAGATACCGCTTCATATTTATTCCTTTAAAGACAATGGGCAAAAAATGGGGACGATCATTAAAGAAGCAAGTGTTGCTTACCCTGAAAAACCAGCTTATGAAGATCATGAGTAGCAGAGCAAATATGGCAAAGAGCACCACTTTTTTTCCTCGTATTTCAACAGAGTTTTGCTCTCGAAACGCGCACCATGCATCGCATCAAAATAGCGCTTTTCACTCTAACCATGCGCTCTATACAGATGCTTTGCGCAATATTTTAGAAAATATTTTGCCTAAAGACTTTTTTTTAGAGACAACAGAAGATCTAGCTTCACTGCAAAAAACAAAAAAAATGCTGCATGAGCTTTTGCCTCTTCTTACTTCTTGCGTCTGGTCTGAAAAACCGCTTAAAGTCTCATTTTTTGCATTGTCTAAATACCGCTCCAATGCGTTCCGCTTTTTTTTTGAAATGATCTCGCATTGGCTTATCCCAGGAAAACGCTTAAATGTTTTGCTGATCTATGCAGCCGATTTTAACATGCCAGAGCTTGGCTCGACCGTTTATACCGTATGTGAAGTTGTCATTCAGCTGCAAAACAAAGAGGAATATGAAGAGGTTTTACGCAATTTACCTATTGTTGAAACAGAAGTGCGCCTTGGAATGCAATCTGCCTATTACGCAAGGCGTATTTTAGAAATCAAGGGACTGTCAGCAGATGAAAAAACAGCCTTGATCCAGGAGCATATTGCTAGATTGTCTGAAAAACTGCCACACGATTTTGACCAAGACGTGTTAACAGAAATGCAGCATTTTTTGGTGATGTGTAAAGATGATTTTAAAATGGCAAGAGATTGCCAGCTTTTAAGCCGTATTATCAGCATTCATTACTTGTTCCGCAAAAACTTGAAGGAGCTTGTCAGACACACTCCGCTTCATCGTCATTTAAGTTTAAAGTTGCTAAGAAGCACCATTCATGTTAATTCCAAGCAAAAAAAAGTGCTTAGCATCATTGTGGGAATTAATTTTTTAAAAGATAAGGAAGTTTTTGAAAGAAAACATTTTTTTAATGCTGTTTTAGCCTGCATGCCAAATGTTTTAGCTGTAGAAAATTCTTTTTTTGCTAATCGTTTAGGTCATGAGCAGATCTGTACTTTTTATTTAGAAATTGAAAAAAAAGATGGCGAAGTTTTCACATCAAAAGAGATCAATTTTTTGCGGCAAGAATTGCCTTCTCATTTAAAAGACAGCATCGAATATTCGATGCACCCTGTTTTTATGCCGCGCAATGAAGAAGAGATCATGCGCAATATTTTATCTCTTAGCCATCAGCTAAAATATCTG
>DAORNI010000048.1:3415-4299 GCA_035440845.1 Parachlamydiaceae bacterium
TCAAGAGATGTTTAAAGAAAAGGAGAGCTTTTTGACCTATGTGGCAGACCGCGCAAAAAAAGTGGGAATGCTGCGCAAAAAATACCCAAAAGAGGCGACTGTTTTTCGGGCTAAAATGGCAAAAGAGCCTTTTTTAAGGCGTGATCATTCCATCAACCTTTATGAGGCAAGGCAGGCTGTTGTCCTAGAACTATTGCGAGTTGTTGGAGATTTCCGCGATTTTAATGGCGGTATTATCTCTAAGCAAAAGGAGTTAGTTTCGACTGTCAAATCTTTGCTAGAAGGTAAATGGAAATACCATGACCTTCTTTTGGAAAATTTCTTTTATTCGTTGAATCCGGTTATCATGCGCACAATTTTGCAGCCGGAAATGTTTAAAATTTTGTTTACGATGCTTTTAGAGGCTATTCCTTACCCTCTTTCAAAGCAAGAGCCTTTTTATTTTAAAATTTATGAAAATTCTAAGGCTGTTTTTATTCTTGTAAAAACAACACTTCAACCCTTAAAAGAGGCTTTAAACAAGGCTCTTTTAAAACATTCTGTAAATTCAGCAGATTTTGCAAATGCTCATGTCCAGATGCATGGGATTCAGTACATTGGCTATATCTACTGCTCAGATGATAAAGAAGGTCAAAAGCAGTTTACCGATATGGCAAAGAGCATCATCAAAGACTTTAACGATCTTAGGTAGGGCGTGTCATCAATTATGATCAATTGATAACAGGTTAATACCAATTCCAAGAAATAAAGTCATATCTGCCAGTGTCTAGCAGCCACTGCTTTTTATTCCGTCTGCACCTCTAAGCCCTTTGGGGTTTGAGCTGCTTCGACGACGGCTATGTCTTAACAAAAATCAAGGTGTTATCGAAGGTTCCGGGTAATTT
>DAORNI010000048.1:4313-12571 GCA_035440845.1 Parachlamydiaceae bacterium
ACTTGATATTTTTCTTTAAATTGAGGAAGAAGTTTTAAAGCAACTTTATGAAATGGTTTTTTTTCATTGGGATATAGTTTTTTAAATGCATTGTTAAAATCATTCAAAATTTCTTTTTCTTTATTGATTTTGTTTATATATGTCAAATGATCATTAAAATGAATATAGGCTGTTAGAAGAGATCTTAAAGTGTTAAAACCTAAAAGTTCCTTGATTACTTTGTAAAGGATCTGACATTTAGCATTCTCAGTAAGAGAAAATTTTGATGAATCTGCACCGAATCCAGCATAGATGCCAAATTTTAAAAATAATTCTTCTAACTTTTTATCCACTTTTAGAAAAAAACCGCTGGCTCCCATGATAACTGTCGCGTGGTTACATATACTGGTTACAAGTTCTTGTTCTGAATGGGGGAAGAATAAAGCCGTATAGCGAAAATTTAACAAAGCTTGTAGGATCTCTGATCGCTTTTCAGGGAAAAAAGCTATAAGCAAATTAAAGTGATGCAAATTTCTAAGCAGACTATCTTCACTATTTTGGCTGAAAGGGACTTTTAAGAAAAGAGCACAAGATTCTTCTATTAATGAAAAAAGAAATGCAGCGCAATTTTCTTTTGCCCTAGTGCGAAGTTCATTTGAGTCAAGTTTTACAGGGTCTAGTTTTTTAAAAAAATCATATGCATATACATTATTTTGTTCGATGCATTCTACATAATCGACGTATTTTGGATCATCGGCAATCCAAGAAAAAAGCCTATTTGAAAGATTTTTCAAAAAGCCATTACACTTGTTTTTGTTATCAAAAATGATCCCTAAAGTAAGAACGTGCTTGATTATTTGTTTTATAAGAGAGTTGTCAAATTCTAAAGGTTTAGTTGTGCTTATAAGAAAAGCAGCTAAAGCAGATTCTATCAGCTTGGCATCTTTGATCACTTCTGGATCGTTAAGATAAGCAGTTGATAGCTGTTTTGCAAAAGTTAATATTTCTTTTTGTGTAAAAAAAGACTCGATTCGGAATAGATAATAAAGCCCTTCTAATTCAGCGCATTTTTTTTGCTGGAGCATTATTGAAAAAAGTTTTTTTAATTCCGCTTTAAGTGAAAGATAAGGCTCATCTATTTTTGTAATCTCTTTTTCAGGGCATAATATAATGATAGTTTTTGCAACGTCAATGACGATATTCATGAGCTCGTAAGAACTATTTTGTGTAATCTGTTGCGCCAAAAATTTAAAATTTAAAGCATTCATTGTTAAATATAAATGAGGAAGAATAGATGCCATAAAATATTTCCTGTTATTTTGTAACAACCGGAAATGAGATATCTCAAAAACAGAGGCAAACAGGGGTAAGAGTTGATCTATATAAGAATCAATATCAGGATTTTTTATTAAAAATAGGAGGTATTTCCAACAAAGAGTGTTTGAATCTACTCTTAAAGAATTTTTATAAGCTTTTACATAAGCTAATGTGACTTCAATTTTTTGAGATGGTGATAAATAAAGCTGCTCTGAAATCAGCTCTAGGGTACTGACATCTGCATCATGAGATGGATGCGTGTCATCAGCTAATGCGACTTCAGTTTTTTGAGATGGTGATAAATAAAGCTGTCCTAAAATCAGCTCTAGGGTACTGACATATGCATCATGAGATGGATGTGTGTCATCTAATATGCTAAAGACAACTTTGATGAAAACGAATAGAAGCTCTTGGATTTTTGTATCTTCTGCTTCGTCTGTTTCTTTTAATTCTTGAATCAAAGAGGGGATTTTTTCTACAAGTATGTGACAAACAGTGGGGGATTTTTTTGCAAAAAATTCAAAAAGTGGAATCAGTCTGGTCAAAGAAAGTTTCTGACCTAGCAAAAAGAGAAGGATTTCTTCTTCTCTTTTTTTGTTGTTAAGCTTTGAAAATGCCACTGCAATGGATCTAAAAATTTTTTTACTATTTAAAGAGTAGGCTTTTACTACCTCAAACGCCAAGTTAAAATGAGCTTCACTTATTTTTTCAGAGGAAAAAATTGCTTTTGCTATAGTTTCCGCTTTTTCTTTAATTTCTAGGTCATCTCTAAAAAAAGTTATTTTTTCAACGATTAAAGCTGCAAGGCTTACTGGATCTTCTTTAAAATTTAAAAGGATGCTTTTCCATCGCATCTCTTTATGTAAAATATCTATTCCTTGAAATGTGCTTTCAATTTTTTTTAAAAGAGAAAAAGCTAAAAGGAAATTTTCTTTTTCTAAAAGAAGTACGACACAATCATCAAAAAGGCTTAAAAAAGCAGCATCTGGGGTTAGAGATTTAAATTGCATGTAAGAGATAGTGTTTTGCAAGTAAATGCCGGCTATTTCCGGATTTGCTCCCTGCAATGAAAGAGCGCTTAAAGCCTCGTAAAAAGCAGCTAATTGAGGCGAATATTGCTTGATCGTCCGCTTTTGAGTAGCAGCCTCTATGTCAGCTAAAAATTCGTTAATGGTAAGAATAGTCTGTGGATTTCTTTGATCCTCTAAAGAGAGGTTTTTAATGCATTTTGTAAGAGGAGTCAATAAATGATCTTTTAAAGCTATTTGAGGGTTAAATTCTTTACAAATTTTAAAATATTCCATCAAATATTCTGGAGTTTCCAACAAGAAAAGAAGCAACCACTCCAGTTTTGGGATTAATTTATTTTTAAAGTTTTTTGTAATGGTTTTTGTATTGCGGATCACCCCAATTAAAAATAGGGTAAGTTCTTTTTGAATTTCCAGGTTGGAACCACAAGAGAGCAAAAGAGATAAACGCTCTTGCAATAAGAGAGAGGATGCCCTGGCATAATCAATGGGTGTATTTTGATGCTGTTTTAAAAGAAGAACCGTTTTTTCGCTGTCTGCCGCTTCTTTTAAAATTTCCAAGAAGCCCTTAGCATAAATCTTTTTTTCTTCTAAAAAATCTAAAAATTTTATTCCTTCAAGAAAATTCTGGTTTAAAACTTCATGTGCAAGCTTAAGATAACATATTCCTTCTTCTTTTTTCAGATAAGTTTTTAGTTTATCAACAGGCGTAAAAAAAAGAGTTAGAAGAGAAGAGAGCTCCATTGCATCGCGAGTAAAGAAGAAGGAATTTTTTGCTTCTTGATAAGCCTTTAAAATAAAAGGAAATAATGCTTTAGCATGATTTAATGGAAGGTCTTTCAAAAAAAGATGCAAAAGCTTTAATCCCTCTTCTGGAGAATGTGCGATGATGTTTTTTATTAATTTTAAAAGCTCATCGCCATTAAGAAGATTTTTTATTTCAGAAGAGAGGTTTATGACAAATGAAGTCATCATTTGGTTTCTGAATGAAGCAAAGCATAAAACAAAATCTTTTTTGAGATTTTTAAGCGCGTAATTTTCAGATGAGATCAAAGCATCAAAAGCCTCTATTTGAGTCCAATTGCTCTCTAGTTCTCCTTTAGAGACTGTCTGCCAATAGCGTAAAAAGGCGGCAAAAAGGTTTTTTCTAGATTGTGCATTAGATTCGTTTGCAAGCAGTTCCATTAACTTTTTAGTTAAATCAGGTAGATACTTTGCGCTTTTTTCCTGGATTCCCAAAGAAGAGAGAAGATAAAAGCCAATCTCTTGAAAAAGAGGCTCTTTTGCATCCAAATAGTTGAAAATAACGCCTTTGACATTTTCAAGTTCGTCAAGAACTTGCTCTGTTGGTGTAGAACCTATATCTATAAATTGGAGCAAGCTTTGAAAAATGGGCAGAAGCTTTTCTTTTAATTCTTGCTTTAGTTCTTCTACAGCTTCTTTAAAAAAGCTTAAGCTTGTCGCAAAATTTACCCTCATTGTAAAATAGAGGGGATCTGAGGAAGTTGGCTGGTCAAATTTTAGTTGCAAGCAGTTTGACCCTTCTATTTTTGTAAAAGCGGCATCGATTTTGCATTTTTTTTCATTGCTTTTGAACAGATAAATAAGATGCCCAAAAATTTGCAGATAAGGGGTGACCAATGCAAAAGATTTCCTTTGATTTGCGAAATATTCTAAATATTGGACGCAGGCAAGCATATTTTTAAGAAAAGAGGGTTCAAGCTTTTCAATAGCTTGTTTTTGCAGTGGCAAAAGCTCTCGAAAAATAATTCTTAGATGACTCTCCGAACTTTTTGACAAAAGAGAGCTGATATAAAAGCAAAAAATAAGAGGAGCAAAGGGATTTGATGGAAAGTGGTTACTAAGTATTCTCTCTAGTTTTAAATAAACTTTATTACTTAATAATTTTAAGCAAAGCATTTTTTCCAGTTGTTCAGACTCGTAGCGCCACCCTTTTGCAAGATAAGAAATGAGCATACAAGCCCCACTTACATTGATATTTTCTATGTCCGTAGCGTCTAGGATTTTTGCCATTTTTAAAAGAAGTGGTCTTAAAACAGATGTACTGTTTGAGCAAAGTTTTAGGGTACAAGAGGATTTATTGAAATCATAAGCTTTCAGCTTTAAAGCGTCATGTTCAAATAAATGGTTGCGCGCCAGTTCTTTTACAAAAACAATATCAAAACAAGCATTATCTTCAGTTTTAAAAGAGATAATTGAAAAATTATCTCTTATTGCAGGGTCTTTTTGAACATAAAATTTTGTAAATGCTCGCTTTTTTAATGCTATATGATAAGCTTCTGTTGTTTTTTGCTCAAAAAACCGAAAGGCTAATTGGATAAAATGAGCAGGCTCTTCGCAAAAGGCTCTAATATCAATATCAGCAGCCGGTTTTTCAAAACTATCAAAAAAGTCGGTGTTAAACAGATCATCTGGTAACTGGAGCTCTTCTTTAAGCCTTTTCATATACTCAGCGCCAAGAACCCAAAAAAGAGCACCACCTATAATTTCTATGTTGTTTCTATCTAAAAATTTGAAAAACTCTTGCAATGTAAATTTGATTTTAATGTCTGTGTCTGGGATTTGGAGGACACGTGGGGTAGAAAAAATTGCATTAAAGCGATGGATTTGCGCTTCTTTTAAATCGGGTGGCAGAAATTTTTCAAAATCTTTAGTTAATTGACCGGAAGAGTCAAGAATTCCTTCTTTTTTCAAGTAATCAAAAATTTTATCAAAAAGCAGTTCAGATTTAGATTTTTCTGTAGGGGTAGGGAAAGTAAAAGGATGATTGTTAAAGTATGACCCATTAAAACCGGTCGAGTATAAAAAGTTTGATACGTCCATAATAACACATTGTTTAAATTAAATAGATACAATATTATATTAATTATATATTATTTGTAAACAATGTTATCATTAGATGATAAAAAATAACGACAATAGAATTAAGGCCGCTAATTTTTGAGTTTTTTGAAGATCGTGTACCAGTGGCTTGCAATGTCTGTCATGTCATGGTCTAGCGCCTGCTGGATCGTCTTGACAGAAGACATCACAGTGGAGTGGTCTTTTGAAAAAATATCTCCAATTTTGACAAAAGGCAATTTAAGCTCCTGCCTGCAAAGGTGCATCGCAATTTGCCTTGGCAAAACGGCTTCTCGCGTTTGGCTTTTATTCAAAATGTCTTCTGGTTTGATGCCAAATTGTTCAGCAACGGTTTTTAAAATCTTTTCTTTTGTCAGAGTGTTTTGCTCTTCTTCTAAAATAAGGTCTGCAAGTACTTGCCGAGCTATTGGCACGGTCATCATTTTTCCACTATTTTGCGTCCTTAAAATAAGAGCTTCTAAAGAGCGCACTAGCTGTTTGCAGTTGCTTGTAAAAGTTTCCAATAAAAATTCTGCCACTTTTTTGTGGAGGTAATAGTTTAAAGCTTCTGCCTTTTTTTCGAGGATGATATTTAAATCTTCTTTGGAATAAAGAGAAATTGGCAATACGATGCCCCATTCAAAACGGCTGACGAGGCGAGGCTCGATCAGATGGAGTTCTGCTGGTGAAACATTGGCGGATAAAATAATTTGTTTATTCTCTAGGTGAAGAGTATTAAAGGTGTGGAAAAATTCTTCTTGTGTGGCGCCTTTTCTTGAAAAAATATGGGCGTCATCAATAATTAAAGCATCAATATTGCGATAAGCTTGCCTAAAATGACTCATTTCACCAGCTCTTATAGCAGTTACCACATGATCTGTAAAAGTTTCAGCCCTTGCATAAATAGCCTTTAGCCCATGATTTCTTAAAGCGTTTGTGACAGCTTGTAAAAGATGTGTTTTTCCAGATCCGCTGCTCCCATAGATGTAGACAGGGTTTAAAGAGCCAAGATCGAGCTTTGCATTTTTAATGATCTGTCCGGTTTTTTCTTCAATACCAGATATTTGAGAGAGCAATTTGTGCAGGAGCAGATTTTCTTTAAAAAGAGCATAATGGGCAAAGGTGCAAATAGGATTTATTGCCTCATACTGGATGCTCAGCTTTGGAAGCGTCTCTATAACGGGCTTGTGCTTTATTTTTGGTGGGGGCAGCTTATTTTTTGAAGCGAGATGGATGCGGACTTGTTTATTATTATTATTTTTAAATTCTGCCAAGACCTTTTTTCTGATATGTTCTTCAAACCAGGCTGTTTGAAAACGGTCTTCTGCCTCTAAAAATAAATTGCACGCATCAAAGTTAAGAATTTTTAAAGGTCTTAACCACTTTTCAACAGTCTCTTTTCCAAGTTCCTTCTCCATACGGAGAAGGAATTTTTCCCATATTTGCATGAAACCACGCTATTTTGCTTTTGTAACAGCCGCTTTAGATGAGCCAATCCCTTTAGACATCCACCATTGCTGCAGCATACCAAGGAGCATAGAAGATAGCCAATAAATATTTAATCCGGAAGGGAAATGGTAGAACATAACGGCAAATACAACCGACATGATAGTCCCCATTACCCGCTGCTGCCTTTGCTGTTCTGTCATGAGGTTGACATCTTTTGGCATCGTTTGAGACATTCTTTGTTGTAAGAACATGACAGCTCCAAGTAAAATTGGCAGCAAGTGAAATTGATGGCCAATAAAGGGAATTGGCGTAGTCCAGCTAAAGAGCACATCAGGAGCTGACAAGTCATCAATCCAGCCAGGAATAAAAGAGGCGCCTCTTAATTCAAAGCTCGATTTTAACAGATCGAACATTCCAATTAAAAATGGCATCTGAATAAGAAGCGGCAAGCAGCCAGAGGCTGGATTTACGCCTTCTTGACGGTAAAGATTTAATACTTCAAGTTGTGCTTTTTTAGGATCTTTTTTATACCTTTCCTGAATGGCCGTCACTTGAGGTGCAATCTTTTGCATTTTAAGCATCGATTTTGTAGACCATGCATTCAAAGGATATAGCATGATGCGAAGGGCAACTGTCAGTAGGATGATGGAAAATCCCCAAGATCCAGTAAGGGAATGGAAAAAGCTCATCAGCATGAAGAGGAATTTTGCAAAAGGAGCCGAAATAAAAGCAAACCAGCCATGAAAAGTTTGAGAAGCTATATAGTCAGGGTTATATCCAGCCTCACTGTCGCTATAGACGGCATCTACTGCATTTAGCACATGAGACGCAAAAGGACCAGCATAGAGACGGTAGCCTACAGTGCCTCCTACGCTATTTAAAGGAAGCTGCATCATGTAGCCTGGTAAATCTTCTGCTTTGAACTTATCATAAATTTCATCGATCTGCACAAGCCGGGATGGCACGGTTTTTCCTGGGACATATTGCGCTTTAAGTCCTGAATCCACAACTGTCAGCGGATCTAAGATCATGCCGAGGAATCCGTTTGAATTAGCAACCCAATCAGGGGAAATTGAACTGATCACCAGTTTATCTTTTGGAAGGTCGAGCAAAATGACTTCCGGACGGTTATTTCTTGTGATGCGGTATTTAAGGGCAGGTGCTGCTCCTCCAGAAATCCATTCCACTTCCGGTACGCCGGTCACAACCCATAATCCTTTGCTGTCGCCTTCTACGGTGATTGTGAGGTTGATGCAGTAAGGAGCATTTTTGAGCTCGCTTTCAACAGAGTAAGTTTTTGTAATGCGCCGATGCGGCTGATTGGCTACAAATGTGATAGATGTATTTGTAAATTCTTTCACATCATAAACAAGCTCTGCCACTTCCTTGTATTCAGAAACAATATTTCCAGCATAGTAGGCAGCAGGGATTGGATGATTGAGGCCACGCCTTAAAAGAGGGTAGTAACCACCCAGTTTGCCTTGTGGATTTGTCGTCAACTGATCAGGAGACGTTCCTGGTGTATAGTAGGCTCTTAAAGGAAAACGTGCAAGCTCTGGATGATCGCGCAAAATTTCGCGGTCAAAATCGGTCTCTTTGACCACGCTCTCTTTATTATCAGAC
>DAORNI010000049.1:0-10030 GCA_035440845.1 Parachlamydiaceae bacterium
TATATTAAATGATTAAATTAAAAGGTTAATGAATTGAAAAAAGCATTTAAGTTTTATCTCTTTCTTTTGCTTTCGCTTTTTTGCATTATAGGCAGCTTTGAAAAACCTTTTTCTATAGAAGCAAACTCTTCTAGATCTGAAAAGCAGATCAGCAAAACTCTTGCGTCGAAGAGTTTTTTTCTGGAGTTTTCTCTTTCTCAACAAAAAGAGTTAAAACCTGACTGTTTGCCTTTAGATAAGGTTTTTTCTCATTGTTTATTCTCCTTTTGTTTTCTTGGACTTATTCTATATTTCTTTAAAACATCTGATCTCTCCTATTGGGATCAAAAAATTCAAATTTTATCTGCAAGGTCTCATCCCCCAACCTTATAAACCTGAATTTTGAGTTTCTCTCTTGGAACTTCAGTTTTTTTTCTCGCGATTTTTACACTTTTTTTCTCAAGAAGGGTGAAACCCCGACTTTAAAAAAAAAATTGCAAAACTCCCTGAATTTCAACAAGATAAACCCAAAACTCAGGTTATAAACTACTTTTTTAGATCAAAAAAAATAATTTTAAAAATAAGGTTATAAAAATGCAAACACACATATATATATATACAGAAATAAAAAAAGAAAATTTCCCTTATGTGGACAAACTACTTGGGGCTAATAGCGATACTATTTGGAATAATATTGAAGCATTAGCTTTTCGCGAAAAGACAATCCATGTAAAAACGAATGATTCCGCTTTAGTCCAACTGCTTTATTTGGCTTCTTTTAAAGATACTTATTCTAAAAGCCCTTTTACAGAAAAAGAGTGCAAGGTTTTAAAAAGCAGCAGTGGTTGGGATACAGCTGCAAGCTGGTCTCTTCCAGTCTGCCTTCTGATCAATAGCCTTTTATTTGTAGGGCTAGCATTTAATCCTCTGATTTCAACAGCAGCTCAAAATCAGACCGGAAATAATGAGACAGATTTGCAAGAGAGCAAATTTACCCCAGGATTAAATGGTCTGATTGCTTTATCTTCTACTTTGGGCGTCTTGACTAATGCCATTTCTTTTTGGGCAACAGGATTTGCCCCGCATTGGACAAGTAATGCAGCCAACAGTAAACAAGATACATTAGATAATGTCAAAGACCATTATCTTGATTTGTCCGGCAGATTGTTAAGGCTCTATTTTTCAGAAGCTCAAGATGAGGCAGAAAAAATTGCCTATAATATCAATATTAAAGAGCTGAAAAAATGCTGCCTTCATGAAACTCAAAATAAAGAGAAAACAAAGGCAATTCTAGCTCCTTTAAAGCAAACCCTTCTTTTTATTAAAACCAAAGGGCAGATATTTCCATCTAATATTAGTCTTACAACTCTTATTGAAAATACAAAAAGAAATAATTAAAAAATCGTCTTAAATTTTAGGGCGTATCATCAATTATTATCAATTGATGACACGCCCTAATGAGGGCTAATTGCCCGCATTTCCAAAAAATAGAATTGAGGTTTTTCTTTTCGTACTGTATAGTAAAGCAAAACGCTAAAAAAGCAAAACCTATGCTAATCTGGATTAGAAATTTTACGAGTTCTAGTTTTAAAACTAAGTCTTTTATATTTAATACCATCTTGCATGGTAGTCTCATTATTGGCACAGCTATTTATTGCTATGCACGTTTAGATTCTGTCCGCAGCCATAAAAATATAAAGCCAAAAGCTGAAATGCTGCAAAATAAATAAATCTTTTTACATCCTTAATTTAAAGTACCTTTTTATATGATTCCAAAACCTGAATACCATTCGCATGAAGAATTCCAAAACCGCACACGCAAGTTGGAAGAGCTTAAAAAATTGGGGATAGAGCCCTATCCCCACATCTTCAAACCGACCATCCAATCTGCAAAACTGCAAGAAAATTTTGAAAGCAAAGAAGTGGGCCATAGCGAAGATGCCATGGCAGGAAAAGGAGAAAAATTTACAGTAGCTGGCAGACTTGTTCTTTTTCGCGCCATGGGTAAAAATGCCTTTGCTCATCTGCAAGATGAGACAGGACGCGTGCAAGTGATGTTTAACCGCGATTTAACAGAAGTTTCAGGCTATACCCCAAAAGAGCAGGACGGCGAAATATTGACTCCTATGAAGCTCATTGAAAAGAAAATTGATCTTGGAGATATTTTAGGAGTAGAAGGCACGCTTTTTCGCACAAACAAGGGAGAGCTAACACTTTTTGCCAATAAGGTCACCATCCTTTGCAAAACGCTTCTTCCACTGGCTGAAAAGCATGCAGGGCTTGCAGACAAAGAACTGCGCTACAGAAAGCGCTGGCTGGATCTGATCACAAACCCGGATGTGCAGCAGACATTTCGCTTAAGAAGCCGCATCCTTAAAATGATCCGCGACTATTTTGAAGAAAATGGCTTTATTGAAGTGGAAACTCCTGTTTTACAAAGCGTTTATGGCGGAGCAGAAGCCAGACCCTTTGTAACCACTTTAAATGCCCTTGAGCAAGAGATGTTTTTGCGCATTTCATTAGAGCCCTCATTAAAAAAATTGATTGTGGGCGGCATGGGGCGCATCTTTGAAATTGGGCGCGTCTTTAGGAATGAAGGGATAGACCGCAACCATAACCCAGAGTTTACTCTTTTAGAAGCTTACGCTGCCTACTTTGATTACAACGACATGATGAAGCTTGTAGAAAATCTCTTTGACAAGATGACAAGAGAGATTTATGGCACAACAAAAATTGCTGTCAAAATCTCTGAAACAGAAAGTGTGGAAGTAGATTTTAAAGCGCCATGGCCCCGCCTTACCATGAAAGAAGCGCTTCAGAAATTTAGCTCCATTCAAGTAGATGCTTTAAGTGATGAAGAGATGCGCAAGATGCTAAAAGATTCTGGCCATTGTGATGTTAAAAAATTAAATGGCATGTCAAGAGGTCTTTTAATCGGCGCGCTTTTTGCTACATTTGTCGAACATCATTTAATAGCGCCTCACCATATTATTGACCACCCGATTGAAACAACGCCGCTTTGCAAACCGCACAGAAACAAAAAAGAAAAAGCCCAAGGCTTAGTCGAGCGGTTTGAAAGTTTTATTTTGGGTCAAGAAATTTGCAATGCCTATAGCGAGCTTAACGACCCTGTGCTGCAACGAGAGCTCTTTGAAGGGCAGGTTGCAAGACGTGATGCTGGCGATGAAGAAGCAAGCCCGCTTGATGAAGAATTTATTGAGGCGATTGCGCAAGGGATGCCTCCAACTGGTGGCGTTGGCATTGGCATTGACCGTTTGGTGATGCTGCTTACCAACGCTCATTCCATCCGGGATGTCCTCTATTTCCCCTGGATGAAATAACATCAAATATCTGTATGGACTATATTGTCCATACTAACCTGAATTTCAAGAAGATAAACTCAAAACTCAGGTTACTAATCCCAGCGAGGCTGCTCAAAATATTCTTAAAGGTATCTTCAAAAAGTTCCAAGCTAGATCTAATGTCTTGCATATGGCAGACAGCTTTTAAAAATGCCGCCTGATCTTCCAATTGGACAATCTCATTTGCACAATAATGGATAGCTGCTAAAACAAGGCCATTCAATGAAATGTTAGATTTGGTGGGACTGATTAAAGAAGAGCATATATCGCACTCTCTTGTTTTAGCATATTCTGCCAAGCACTTTTCACAACCGCAGTGGCTCTCTGCAATTAAAATACCTGATTTTAAAAAATCAAAAGCTGCAAAATCATAACAAAAACCACAATGAATCAAGTAGCAGGCAACCATTTTTTTATAATATTCATTTTCTGGAACATTCCGAACAATGATTTTTTTATGATCAATATCGACAAAAGGAAGGTCTTGATTTTTTGCAAAAGCCTTTAAATAGCTTTCTGCATTGTTTAAATTTCCAAGACGGACATTTGCAATCAGCTTTGTCACTAATGCCCTCTCTTTTCCTTTTGCATCAAAAACTTCTGCTGCAAGGGCTTTTTCTGCATCTTCTAATGCACCGATGTCATACTTTAAAGCCAAATTTAAGCGCGCCCTGTCTACATAAAGGTAGGGTAAGCTCTTGCTATTTTCATTTTCTGCAAGGGAGATTGCCTCATTTAAAAGAAGATTCCCTTGAATAAAAGAGGACTCTCCCTTTTCCAACATCAAAACAGCTTCGCTCCATTTATCTTGCCAGCCATCTGCAAAAATAGGATTGATTAAAAAACAGGCAGCGATTGCTGCAAAAATTATTTTTTTCATTTTAAAAATTCCTTATTTAAGCTGCTTGTTCTTTTGCCAGCTGTTCATTAAGTTTAAGATTGATCCAGTACATATTGCGCTCTACGCACTCTCTTACGTGCTGGGGCAGTTCAGGGTCACTTAAAAGCATTTGCGAGGATAAAAAAGCCTCCTGGTATTTCTCTACCCAGTAAGCGGCAATCGAGTATTCCAGTAAAAGACCGTAATCATAGATCCAATTTTCAATGAAGAGAAAATCGGAAGATGATTTGACATGGAGTCCTTTGAGCGCTGCTTCATAGCTGCCTTTAAAATCACCCAAAGAGCGGTTATAAAAGCATAAGCGATAAAGCGGCTCAATGCGCGACGGACGGTAGTGAAAAGCATCCGCATAAGATTTTCTGATTATTTCTTTATCTTTATTTAATTTCTCATTCATCATGGCAACTTGGAGCATCGACCAAAAGACCTCTTCATGCCAGCCGCCCATTGCAATCCGCTTTTCATAGTTTTTAAGGGCAAGCTCTGGTTCATCTGCGTCTTTATAGCTTTGCGCCAAATAAAATTGGTTACGCGCATTATACGGCTCTTCTATCATTGCTTTTTCTAAAAGCTCTGCATGTTTTTTATATTTTTCAGAATCTTGCCAACTGTTGCCATCTGGTCTTACAAAATTGGAAACGCCCTCAAGGATACCAAGATGTCTTGCTTCATTGCAGCAGAGCACTTCATGGACTGGGCCTACCCATTTCCAGTCAAGAGAGGTTTTGATGAGCTGGTTTCTTGGATAAGTGGTGCTAAAATATTCGGTTATGATGTGGTAGTAGTCTTTATCAAGCTCTGGAAGCGCAAAATTTGGCTTAAAAACTAAAGTCTCATCTGCATCAATTATTAAAATATAGTCCGCTTTATTTTTTGCAAGCTGCAAAGCCTCGTTGCGGTTATGCCCAAAATTGACCCAGGGTCTCTCATGAAGCTCGCCCGGAATATCTTTCATAAAATCTTTGACAATTTTTTGCGTGCCATCTGTTGAGCCTGTGTCCACGATCACCCATGTATCAATAATCGGTTTCACAGAGGCAAGACAGCGCTCAATCACATGGTTCTCATCTTTGATGATCATATTGAGACAAATAGTCTTTTTTTTTGACGGTTCTGCAGCAATTAGTGCAGTAACCGGTTCTGAAACTTTTGCAGGTTCATCAGAGGCAATGACCGGTTTTTCTGTTTTTTGCTTCAAATTATCATTTTGAGAAATTTTATAACCTAGCATGCACACCATCATACCGATCAACAATAAGCTGCCAATAAAAGCTGGTTTAAAATTATTGTGCATATAGATCCCTAATAAAAACTTTAGAAATTCAAAATCTAGGACAAGAGATCTTTTTAAGCAATCAGATTTTTAAAGATGATCCTAAGTAGCTGCTTTTGAAGGGGTTTGCCGTAGCATATAGGGTAAAATGCCGCCATGCCTATAATATTCAGCCTCAATGAATGTGTCTAGGCGACATAAGAGTTTTACCTCTTGTTTTTTACCATCCTTTTCAATTTCAAGAGTCAGCTCTTCACGTATTTTTAAGCCGTTTTCCAAGCCTTTGATCGAAAAAATCTCATCACCTTTAAGATTTAAAGTTTCTAAGCTGTCCGTTTCTAAAAATTGAAGCGGCAAAATCCCCATACCAATCAAATTGCTGCGGTGGATGCGCTCAAAGCTTGTGGCAACAACTGCTTTTACACCCAAAAGCAAAGGTCCTTTTGCAGCCCAATCCCTCGAGCTTCCCATCCCATAATCTTTTCCGGCAAAAATGATGAGAGGCACTTTTCTTGCCTCATAAATCTGGCAAGCATCAAAAATATTGAGCAATTTGTTGTCCGGCATCAGCCTGGTGTAACCACCCTCTTTTCCTTCTGCTAACTGGTTGCGGATGCGCACATTGGCAAAGGTGCCACGTATCATCACCAAATGATTGCCGCGACGGCTCCCATAGCTATTAAAATCTTTTTCTTCAACTCCAAGAGAGTGCAAGTAAGCACCTGCCGGATTAGTTTCTCTAAAGGCGCCAGCTGGAGAGATATGGTCTGTTGTGACAGAATCTCCAAAAAAAGCAAGCGGGCGCATACCGCTTAAATCCTGCGGTGGAGGCAGCTCTAATGAGAAGCCATCAAAATAGGGGGGTTTTTGAATGTAGGTGCTCTTTTTATCCCATGCATAATCTTTTCCAGACGAGGTTTTGATCTGCTCCCAAAAAGGATTTTCATGAGAAAAATCAGAGTAGCGCTTTTTAAAGAATTCCTGGTTCAAATTTTCATGGATCACCTGACTGATTTCTTGATCACTTGGCCAAATATCTTTTAAATAAATAGGCTCTCCTGTTGTGCCATATCCCAAAGGCTCTTTTTCCATGTCAATATTGACTCTTCCGGCGATTGCAAAGGCTACAACTAAAGGAGGCGACATCAAAAAATTAGCTTTTACAGCGCTATGAATGCGCGCTTCAAAATTTCTGTTTCCGCTTAAAACGCTAGCTGCCACCAAGTCATGCTCTTTAATGGCGCTCTCTACAATTTCATCCAAAGGGCCGCTGTTTCCAATGCATGTTGTGCAGCCATATCCCACCAGGTCAAAACCAAGCTCATTCAAATAGCCTTGTAAATTGGCCGCTTTTAAATAGTCTGTTACAACACGAGATCCGGGAGCCAGGCTAGTTTTGATCATTTTATTGACTTTCAAGCCCTTTTCAACAGCTTTTTTAGCTAAAAGACCAGCTCCTACCATCACGCTTGGATTGCTCGTGTTGGTGCAGCTTGTAATGGCTGCAATCACAATGGAACCATGAGACA
The DNA here is from genome assembly GCA_035440845.1 of Parachlamydiaceae bacterium. Taxonomy (GTDB): domain Bacteria; phylum Chlamydiota; class Chlamydiia; order Chlamydiales; family Parachlamydiaceae; genus JBBSJT01. Next base: position 7,045 of record DAORNI010000049.1, read on the forward strand.
AAACGGCATCGCAAGCATCATAGCTGATTTCTTTTTCAGTCTCTTCTGCAAAAGATTCAGAAACAGAAGGCATAATGGGGCGATTTGCCACCATCTCTTCTTCAGAACGAGGCAATGGCAGCTTTCCTCCAAGATAAGTTGTCCCGCCACTGTCCTTTGCTGGCATCAAGGGGTAGTGGTAGCCGCTTCCGACACAGATCTTTTTATAAAGGCTCTCTTTTTTTTGTGCGTAGCCCCCATCTGCTGGCGCTGCTGTTAAAAGCTCTTCAAATTTTTCTTTAATTCCAAAAAGTTCGATCCTGTCTTGTGGTCTTTTTGGACCAGATACAGAAGGCTTGACACTGTTTAGATCAAGCTCTACAAGAGAAGAAAAATCAAGCTCTCCTTTCTTCTTGATCCCAAAAAAACCTTGAGCTACAAAATAATCTTTAATTTTAGCTATTTGCTTGTCTGATCTGCCAGTCATTTTCAAATAGGCAAGCGTCTCTTCATCTACCGGGAAAAAGCCAATTGTAGCTCCATATTCTGGTGCCATATTGCCAATTGTCGCCCTGTCTGCCACCGTCAAGCTGCTTGCGCCCTCTCCAAAAAATTCCACAAATTTTCCAACAACCTTTTCTTTCCTTAAAATCTCTGTAATGCGCAGCGTCAAATCGGTTGCTGTCACCCCTTCTTGCAATTTTCCAAATAGATAAAAGCCCACAACTTCTGGCGACTGCAACGAAACCGGTTGATCCAGCATCGCAGATTCCGCCTCAATTCCGCCAACACCCCAGCCAAGGACTCCAAGGCCATTGATCATGGTGGTATGGGAATCTGTGCCAACTAGCGTATCCGGGTGAACAATCGTCTCCTCTCCCCTTTTTGACTCACTGATGACTGTTGCCAAAAATTCCAAGTTTACCTGGTGCACAATGCCGATTCCAGGGGGCACCACTTTAAACTTTTTAAAGGCATTTTGCCCCCATTTTAAAAAGGAGTAGCGCTCTCCATTTCGCTGAAATTCTACTTTTAAATTAAAATTAAAGGCATCTTCTGTCCCGGAGCGATCTACCTGGACAGAGTGATCCACAACTAAGTCCACTGGCACTTTTGGCTCAATCAATTCAGAATTAAACCCTTTTTCCAACACGGCATCTCTCATGGCCGCCAGATCGACTAAAAGAGGCACTCCCGTGAAATCTTGCAAAATCACACGAGAGACAACAAAAGGCACTTCGAGATCAGACACGGCTTTTGCATTCCAATTTCCAAGCCTTTTGACATCCTCTTCCTTGACCCGCATGCCATCGCAATTGCGCAAAAGCGACTCTAGCATGATCCGGATGGAGATAGGCAATCTTGAAATTTTAGGAAAGCCTTGAGCTTCTAAATCCGGAAGCGAATAGTAATAATGGTTTGTATGGTTTTTTAAAGGTTTTTTTACGTTGAATGGATTTTTAAGATCTGCCATTAATTTTTTCCTTCCCAATTAAAGTCATTTGTAAACGCGGCCGTAATGTTTTTACGCACTTTTAAGCTCTCATAGATATAATTTGAATAGATAATAGGAGTGCAAAGAAAAGGCTTTAAATCTTGAGAGTTAAACACAATATCTGGAGTTTTAAACAAAATATTAAAAAACTCTTTTATTTTTTTCTCTTTACGTGCACTCTTCCACCCATAGATCATCATAGCTGCAGCAATCTGTTTTTTATTGCCTATCTTTGGAGTTACAAGCTCCTTTGCCTCACCTGTGAAAGCCTTGTCCAGCCGATCTTCTTTCTTAAATAAAACAAGACCGTGAGTGGCTCTTGGATTGCATTCAATGGCATAAACAGTCCCATCTTCCATCTCAAAAAAATCAAAGCCTGTCTGCCCTGTAAAATTTTCAGCTGCAACAAACCGCTCGATCCATTCCAAAATTTTTGGATGGGAGACAGATTCAAAATTCAAGCAGTAGTGCCCTTCTATTGCAATCTGGACAGGATAGACAGAGTGAGCTAACACTTTGCCATTTTCACAAACACTATATGTGCAAAAGCGTTTGCCTTCCAACCATTTTTGTGCAATCCAGGGGTTATGCGGCTCTATTTCAATTTTCGGGAGCTTTTCTTCTGGAACAATTTTATAAATGCTTTGCGCCGACCTTGAATAGCAGGCTTTTAAGGCATATGTCGTTTTTGGATTCAATTGCTTTAAATCTTCTTTTGACTTAATCAAAAAAGTTTCAGGTGTTGGAATGCCATGCTTGATCTGCTCTTCATAAAAGAACCATTTATTGTGGAGACGAAGAAGTGTGTTAAACGAAGAGCTGAAAATCTTGCAGTTTTTTGGAAAACGGTCAAGATGGGTGGATATATAAAGGATCTCTTCAAATGTAGGGATCAGACAATCAATTTTTTTTGATTCGATGATTTGGATCAAAGCTTCAATAAACTCTTCTGTTTGGAAACGAGGGCTTGGCACAATGAAATTTTCTTTTACTGCATTGGATGCGCGGCAAACATGCCAACTGATTGTATCTGCGATATAGACATGATGTCCTCCTGCCAGATGAAGCTGCCTTGCCAGGTCAAGAGTAGAAGGAGATCTTCCAGCTGTTAGTAAAAAATTTTTCTTTTGATTCGACATCCTTTCCTCTTTTCGTTAAATTGCGAGTTGAAAATTTTCTTATATAAAAAAGGAGGGTTATTATGCAAAAAAATATTGGGACAAATGATCGGATCATCCGCTTTACTATCGCAGCGCTTCTTTTTGTGCTGGCATTTTGGCAAAAAAGCGTCATTTTAGGGCTGTTTGGCTCTTTTGTTTTGTATGAGGCTTTAAGTAGTTGGTGTATTTTATATCAAATTTTGGGAAAAAATAGCTGCGAAATAGAAAAAAAATAAAATATTTAAATAATTATTTTACATAAATATTTTAAATTCTTATGGTCAGATCAGAGGGCAAAAAAAATTGCCTAAAACAAAAATCAAAGGAGATTTATTATGGCAACAACAAAAAA
>DAORNI010000050.1:0-4669 GCA_035440845.1 Parachlamydiaceae bacterium
CAGCATCTAGCAGCCACTGCTTTTTGTTCCGTCTGCATCGCTAAGCCCTTTGGGGTTGAGCTGCTTCGACGAGGGCTACACCTTAACAAAAATCAGGGTGCCTCCTTGGGCATCATATGTCTCTATTTCTTGAAATCGGTATAAAATCTAACGTCACTTCCGCGACTAAAAAGTTATTGCTGCTCTTCGATGGTAAGTTCTGGCACTGCAACTTTTGTGCGTCCCATAGCAGATGTCCAAAGTGACAAGATCACGCAGGAAGAAAAAAAGACAACAGCAAGCCAGCCTGTAAATTTCTTTAATACGTCAGCAGTTGATGTCCCAAATAAAGAATCGCCCGATTCCCCGCCAAAAGAAGCACCAAGACCAGTTGTTTTGCTCTCTTGAATTAAGACGACAAAGCAGAGCACTGCGCAAATAATTAAAAATAAGAAAATAGCTAGAAAATAAAGTGCAGTCATGAGACCAATTCCTTTTGATATTGAGACCTCTTGCATAGTTAAATTTAATTACACAAAATGTCTATTAATAATTTTACTAAAAGCTTCTACAGTTAAAGAGGCACCGCCTACTAAAAGACCATCAATGTTGGGCTGACTTAAAAATGAGTCCGCATTGTCTGCGTTCACAGCTCCTCCATACAAAATAGAGAGGGTACCAATAGCTGGCTCTCTCCAGCTCTCTTCAATAAAAGTCCTGCAATAGCTGATTGCCTCTTCTGCCATCTCTTTTGTGGCCGGCAATGGCGCTCCAATTGCCCAAACAGGTTCATAAGCAATGATGACCTCTGCGATCTCTTCTTTTTTTACACCGGCCAAACAGATTTTAAGCTGCTCTTCAAGCACTTTTTTTGTTTGTCCAGCTTCCCTTTCATCCCACGTTTCTCCAACGCAAAGAACAGGCTGCAGACCATCTTTTAAAGCACGCCTTACCTTTTTATTGATGAATTCGTCCGTTTCATTGAAAAGGCGTCTTCTTTCGGAGTGTCCAAGGATGACAAATTTAGCTCCTGCATCCACCAACATTTTTCCGGCAATTTCCCCGGTAAAGGCACCCTCTTCTGCATCGTTCATGTTTTGTGCGCCCACGACAAGAGGAGTCTGAGACGCCTCATCAGAAACTGGCCTGATCAAAGTAAAGGGAACTGCCAAATAAACCTTTGGTCCCCCTTCTTGAATGAAAGGCAAAAGATTTTTAACAAATTCCTGAGACTCTTCAATCGTCTTGTACATTTTCCAATTACCGACGATAATTGCCATTTTTTCAATCCGGGAAGATTTTTTTGAGTTTGCCATCATAATTTTACCCTTCATCTAAATGAGGAAAATATTATGCTACATGGAATTTTCTTGAAACTCAAGCAAAAAAGGCCAAAGAAATGCTTTTTGTTTCTTTGGCCTTTAAAAAAATTATTGAATGACTTTGATGTCGTTTGTTACTTTTTTAAGGTTGTTGACTTGAGTTGCAAGAAACTCTGCTCTTTCTTTTTCAGCTTGAGTTTTTACAGCACCAGACAATGTGACTTTTCCGTTAAAAACAGTCACTTGGATCGTAAGTTTAGAATCATTTGCAAAAAGTCTGTCAGAGCGGATGGCATCATAAATAGCTTTTGAAAGATCGTGGTCTTTAATAAATGGTTCTGCTTGTCTTTGATCCTCTGGTAAAACCTCTACCGGTTTTGGAGCTGTTGGATTTTTTCCATTTTCTGGGATCTGTCCGTTTGTTGGGATCTGTCCATTTTTTATAGTACTAGATGGCACCGCTTCCTCTGTAGATTTAATTTGATCTACTTGAACCTCTATTGCTGCATAGGAGTTTAGAGATAAAGAACTTAAGAAAATAGCTGAAAAAATAAAAATGTTTTTCATAACAAAGACTCCCCTTAAATTGGTTTAAAAAAATAAATATTTATTAGTAATGAGTCTTAAAAAGGCGAGATTTTTAGATAGTTGATCTTATTTTTGACTCTAACATATAACTTAAGCTTGTCAACATTTTTAACCCGAGTTTTCTAGTTTCTCTCCTCGAACTTCAGTTTTTTTTCTCGCAATTTTTACACTTTTTTTCTCAAGAAGGGTGAAAACTTGACTTTCGAAAAAAATTCCCTGAATTTCAAGAAGATAAATTGGAAAACTCAGGTTTTTAATGTTTGCACCTAAAAGCTTTTTTGAGTTAAATATTTATATGGAATCAGAAGAACAAAATACTCTCGTACTGACTGTCACACAGCTGACTCACGCCATCAAGCATTGCTTAGAAGGCACTTTTCCCTCTCTTTGGCTAGAGGGGGAGATCAGCAATTTTAAAACGCAAACATCTGGCCACCTTTACTTTACGCTAAAAGATGCCAATGCGCAGATTTCTGCCGTGATGTTTCGGGGCAAAGCTGTTCAGCTTAAAAATTTACCAAAAGATGGTGACCAGGTGATCATTCAGGGAAATTTGGATGTCTACCCGCCAAGTGGGAAATATCAGGTCATTGTAACTGAATTAAAGCAGAAAGGTCTTGGCGAGCTTCTCTTAAAACTGGAAGAATTAAAACAAAAAATTGCAAAAAAAGGCTGGTTTAGAAAAGAGCATAAAAAACCGTTGCCTAAATTCCCTAAAAAAATCGGAGTTGTCACAAGTGCGACCGGCGCTGTTATCCAAGATATTTTAAATGTTCTTTCCAGAAGATTTTCCGGCTTTGAACTCCTTTTAAATCCTGTAAAAGTACAAGGCGAGAGTGCGGCAGAAGAGATCGCTTTGGCCATCAAGCAATTCAACGATTATAAGCTGGCAGACGTTTTGATTGTAGGAAGGGGTGGTGGGAGCATTGAAGATCTTTTTGCTTTTAACGAAGAAGTTGTAGCAGAAGCTATCTTTATGAGCCAAATCCCTATTATTTCGGCAGTTGGACATGAGACAGACCATTGCATTGCAGATTATGTGGCAGATGTCAGAGCACCAACGCCGTCTGCTGCTGCAGAAATTGTGATTGCAGAAAAAGCGCAGCTTCTAGACCAATTGCAGCAAATTGATCTGCGTTTAAAGCATAGTTTGTCTTATCTCATCCGCGAAAAGCGCGCCGCTTTGAACGGAGCCATACGCTGGCCTTTTATGGCATCTCCTTATGCTCTGCTTGGTACCCCTTTGCAAAAATTGGATGAGATGCGTCAAAAATTGGATTTCTCTATGAAGTCAGCTTTTGCTCATTTCAAATTAAAATTAGAGGGTAAAGAAAAAGCGCTGCATGCGTTGAACCCGGCTTTAAAAATCGATTTTTTTAAAGCGCATTTTATCTCTTTTCAAAAACGGCTAGATATTTCTATGTTAGGAAAACTAAACAGCTTAAAGAATGAAAAGCTTTTGCCAACCGCTGAAATACTAAAAGCTTTGAACCCTGAAAATCTTTTAGCAAAAGGCTATTCTATTCTCTTTTCGGAAAAAGATCATTCCGTTATAACTTCTGTACATGCTGTTGAAAAAAACCAAGATATGCGGCTGCTTTTAAAAGATGGGCAGATCGTTTCAACGGTTAAAAAAATTATTGCTAAATAAAGTAAAGGAAATAGTTTGGAAAGCCAAGATTCCCATTTAAGTTTTGAACAAGCCTTTAAAAGATTGGAAGAAATTCTTGAAAAAATGAATTCCAGTTCCATTGCACTGGACGAATCCTTAAAACTTTATGAAGAAGCAGACAAGCTTATCCACACTTGTACAAAACGCCTCTCTACAGCCGAGAAAAAAATCGAGATGCTCATCAAAAAAAGAAATGGAGAACTTGAGCTGGATGAAAATCAAAATCCGGCAACTAAAGAATTTCATTTAGAAAACCAAAAGCCCGTTAAATGAGTGATACATTACTGAATACCCTCGAAAGCAAAAATCTTAAATCCCTTTCAATTAAACAGTTACATCAACTAGCTCATGAAATCCGCGACAGGATCTGTCGCGTCCTCTCTGTAACTGGGGGTCATTTAGCCTCAAACTTGGGTGCTGTCGAGCTGACAATTGCTCTCCATAAGGTCTTTGATTCCCCTTCTGACAAATTCATTTTTGATGTCTCCCATCAAACCTATGTGCATAAATTGCTGACTGGCAGAAACCATTTATTTGAGCGCATCCGCCAATACAAGGGTCTTTGCGGCTTTAGTAATCCCAAAGAATCAGAACATGACCATTTTTATGCCGGCCATGCAGGAACAGCGCTCTCTCTTGGTCTTGGATCTGCTAAAATGCGCGATTTGACAAATGATGAAAACTATGTGATCCCCATTATTGGCGATGCGACCCTTACCTGCGGGACAGCGCTAGAGGCGCTCAACAACATTAGCCGCTCTTTAAAAAAATTTATTGTGATTTTAAATGACAATAACATGTCGATCTCAGAAAATGTCGGGGCGATCACTCACATTTTAAGCCGTTTTTTAAGCAATCCCACAACAAACAAATGGCACCAAGAGTTAGACACTTTGGTCTCCAAAATCCCCTCACTTGGAAAAACAATTGCCAAGCAGAGCCACAAACTGACAGGATCTTTAAAAAATTTAGTTAGTCCCGCTGCTTTTTTTGAGCAATATGGCCTCTCCTACATTGGTCCAATTGATGGGCATGACATTCAAAAATTGATAGAAGTTCTTGAAGGTGTTAAAAATTCTGCATGGCCAGTGATCATCCATGTCCTTAC
>DAORNI010000050.1:4693-9393 GCA_035440845.1 Parachlamydiaceae bacterium
AAGAGGCTATTGACAATCCCGTTTCTTACCATGGCGCAAAGCCCTTTAACTTATCGACTGGACAATTTTTAAAGCCGTCTGTTGCCGTTTCTTCTTTTCCAAAAATTTTTGGTCAGCATATCTTGAAAATGGCAGAAAAAGATGAGACATTAGTTGCCATTACTCCTGCGATGTCAGCCGGCTCTTGTTTGGATGAGATGATGAAAAAATTTCCGAAGCGCTGCTTGGATGTCGGCATTGCAGAATCGCACGCTGTCACTTTTGCAGGCGGTCTTGCAAAGGGAGGCAAACTTAAAGTTTTAGTTTCTATTTACGCCACATTTTTGCAACGTGCCTTTGATAATGTGTTCCATGATGTATGTCTGCAAGAGCTACCAGTTGTTTTTGCAATCGACAGAGCCGGGATCTCTGGCCCTGACGGTTCTACACACCATGGCATTTATGACATTCCCTTCTTGAATGCTATGCCAAACATGGTCATCTGTCAGCCAAGAAACGGGCATGTTTTGAAAGAATTAATGGAATCTGCTTTTGCCTATAATTTTCCAACAGCTATCCGCTACCCAAATATGGCAACAGAAGAAAGCGATGCCCTTGTCTTAGAAAGGCCCCTTGGCAAAGGTGAAATTCTTTTAGAAGGTGAGGATGTTTTGATCATTGGTCTTGGCGTCATGAACAATCTTGCTTTAAAAGTGGCGAACAATTTGCAAAAATTTGGCTTTTCTCCTACTGTTTTAGACCCTGTTTTCATCAAGCCATTAGATGAAGAGCTTTTCCACCGCCTTTTAAAAACCCATAAAAAAATTGTCACCATCGAAGAGCATTCGGTTGTTTCTGGCATGGGCTCCATCATTAGCCATTTCCTGATGAAAGAGGGTTTTGCACATATCGACATCATCCATTTTGGAATTCCGGAGCGCTATTTGGAACAGGGTCAGCATCAAGAAATTTTAAATGAAATCGGTCTTACAGAAGAAAAGATCACAGAAGATCTAGTGGAGCGCTTTTTACCAAAAACTTCTCATCAATTGGTATTGGACAAATGAATTTTGCCATTTTCTACAATCCCAATAAGCCAGATATTTTGCCCATCGTAAAAAGCATCTCTTCTTTTTTACTTGAAAACGGCTCTTGCATCTATTTTGAAGAAAAAAATTTAAATGTTCCGGAAGCTAAGATTTTAAGCTCTTGTGATTTTGAAGTCATCGACTTTTGCTTATGCCTTGGAGGCGATGGTTCCATTTTAAGAGCCGTACACCGCCATCCCGAGATGCAAGCACCCATTTTAGGCATTAACATGGGAAGTTTAGGATTTTTAGCAGACATCCCGACACACAAGCTTTTCGAAGCATTGAACGGCCTTTTAAAAGGGCACTACAAAATTGAGAGCCGCATGATGATAGAAGGGATGATGACAAAAAATAAGACCTGTTTCTCTGTCAATGAGATCGTCCTCCATAGGGCAAGAAACCCCTCCTTAATCGATCTTGCCATCTATGTGGATGGAAAATACTTAAATACTTTTTCAGCAGATGGCGTGATCTTTGCAACAGCAACTGGATCTACTGCCTATTCGCTTTCTGCTGGCGGACCCATTTTAACGCCCGATCTTTCTGCTTTTATCATTACGCCTATTTGCCCGCACACAATCACAAATCGCCCCATTGTCTTAATGCCAAAAGAAGAAATTAGGGTTCAATACACAAGCCTTTATTCCCCCATTGAAGTCATTTTTGATGGCTTTACAAGCTTTCTTCTTGAATCTAAAGAAGAGATCATCATCAAGCGCGCAAATCGCGATTTTAAAACCGTTTTGATGGATGGTCATGACTACTTTTCTACGTTGAGAACGAAGCTCAATTGGTCTGGAAAGCTTAAAATCTAATTTCATTCTTCCTAAAAAATTCTCGGGATTTCAATAAGATAAACCTACAACTTAAGGTTATTAGCAATTGATGACACACCCTAATTTTTCAGACAAAAAAGCGCGAAAAAAAAGCTCAAAAAATGTTTTTACATAAAGCATTGCAACGCAACTGCTTATAAAAAAAAATTTAGAAATTTAGCTGCAAAATAAAAATTCTACTGGAAGATTTAATGTCCAATCCGTATCTAGAAAAGGTAAATCCTTTTTTTTCAAACAGCATAAACTGACACAAAACTTAACTTAATAAGTGAGTGACAGAAAGTAAGCTCGAATTGAAAAAGACAGATTGACAGGAGTTTGCTTTGCAAGCTTACGTTTAACAAGACAAAACTATAGGAGTGTTGTTATGAAATTAGTTAAATCTTTAGTTGCTCTTTGTGCAGTTGCTTTTGCATTAACTAGCTGCTGCTGCGATCGCAACCCTTGCTGCGATCCATGCCCACGTCCATGCCCAAAACCAATGTGTCCAAAACCGGTTTGTCCAAAACCAGCACCTTGCTGTCCAGATGGCGGATACGGCTACTAAGATCGCTTAAAACTTTAAGATGTTATCTTAAAGTACGCTTAAAAGGAGGACTTCTCCTTTTAAGCGACAGATTTTTTTAGAGGGTGCTTTAGAGTTTTAAACAACTTAAAGCCCAAAGCACCCTAGAAAAAGATCCATTAACAAAAACAGCCCTTAAATTAAAAAGGAGTCTTAAATGAAAAAACAACTTGGGGTGTTAACCTCAGTTCTTCTTTTATGTGCTTCGGCACTCCTATGGTCTGGCTGTCAAGACCGCTGCTGTGATCCAGCTCCGGTTTATGAACAGCCTTGCAAACCAGTGTGCCAAGAGCCATGCAAACCCGTATGCCCTCCGGTCTGCAAGCCAGTATGCAAGCCTGTATGCCCAGAGCCTTGCAAACCAGTATGCAAGCCAGTTTGCGAGCCAGTATGTCAACCGGTATGCCCACCACCTTGCCAAGAACCTCTTTGCAAAGTGCTCCCAAAATGCAAACATTCACCAAATGCTTCACTTGAATGCTTAGATGGGATCACAGTGACTGCAAGAAACCCTGGCATGTGCATGCTAGGCGAGCAATACGCCATTGAATTTGACGTCAAAGCGTGCGATGATGTGTGCGATGTTGTTGTGACAACAAGACTTCCAGAAGGTGTCTCTTTTGTACGCAGCCAACCAGAAGCTCAAGTAGATGGCAACAAGCTTGTCTGGAATATTGGACATATGGACAAATGCCAGGTGATCCATGCTAAAGTTTGGGTAAAATGCGAATGTGAAGGTGAGCTTTGCGCATGTTTTTGTGCAACAGCAACACCTGTTAGATTCTGTTCTCTTCTTTGCGCAAAACCAATCTTGACTTGCGAAAAATGCGGTCCAGAAGAAGTTTGCCCAGGAGATCCAATCCACTATAACATCACTGTTACAAACCGCGGAAGCTGCACAGCTCAAGACGTTGTCGTTACTGACAGCTTGCCAGATGGCGTAGAGCACCAAAGCGGACTAAAAACATTGATTTACAAAATTGGATGCCTAGAGCCATGCCAAACAAAAACTGTCAACATCTGTGCAACAGCCGTTAAGCGTGGAAAAGTCACAAACAATGTAGTTGTCACTGCATGTAATGCAGACACAACATCTTGCCAATGGACAACATGCATCTGCTGCTGTGGCATCGAATGTACAAAAGTTGGACCAAAAGAAGTGGGAATGGGCAAAAATGCTGATTACCAGATCACAGTTACAAACACAGGTGACAAGCCGCTTACAGACGTCCTGATCTCAGATTGTGCTCCAAGTGCAACATCTATTGTTGCTGCAAATGGCGCTCAAATCAGAGGCAACCAAGCTGTCTGGAGATTAAGAGAGCTAAAACCAGGTGAAAAAGTTGCATTCTCAATTACATTGACAACTTGTGTTCCTGGATGCTTCACAAACCGTGTGAATGTGACAAACTGCCAAGGCTGCACAGCTGCTTGTGAATACACAACACGCTGGAAAGGAAGATCCTCACTCAATGCTTGCATCACAAATACAGATTCTCCAATCTGCATCGGTGAGACGACAAGCTATAACATCACTGTGATCAACCAAGGTTCAGAAGCTGATACAAACGTTTTAGTAACAGTTAAATTCCCACCAGAATTGACACCTGTTGCCGGAACTGGCGATACAGCGGCTCAAATTAATGGCCAAACAGTGACATTTGCACCAGTTGCAACTTTCAACGCAAGACAGACACTCAAATACAGAGTGGATGCTCAAGCGAAAAACTCTGGCGATGCACGTGTGCTCTTAGAGATCTCATCTGATTCTCTCAAGACACCGATCGTACAGCAAGAAAGCACGATTGTGAACTAAGCTAACTGAAAAGCTAGCTTAAGCAACAAAAGGCGGCTGTTCCTTGAAAAAGGAGCAGCCGCCTTTTTTATTTTATGTGGGTTGCATGGACATTATGGACGATATGGACAATGGACATTATGGACAGCATCAGAATGGACTATATCGATTGCCATGGACTAAACTTTGTGCTCTTAGCTTGATTGTTTAGAGTATAATGGTTTTTATTGGATCAAAACAGCTTAACTTGTAAAAGCCAATCTTAAATTGCAAAAACATACAAGCTTAGAATACAATGGTTTTTCGTTTAGCTCTAAACTTTTTAATCTGAGTTTTCTAGTTTCTCTTCTCGAACTTCAGTTTTTTTCTCGCGATTTTTGCGCTTTTTTTCTCAAGAAGGGTGAAAACCTGGCTTTAGAAAAAAATTGCAAAAC
>DAORNI010000051.1:0-8825 GCA_035440845.1 Parachlamydiaceae bacterium
CGATGCAGACGGAACAAAAAGCAGTGGCTGCTAGATGCTGGTAGATATGACTTTATTTCTTGAAATTGGTATAAAATTTGACGTCGCTTCCGCGACTTTTTTCATCTTACGCGAAAGACTCGTTCTAATTAAAATTTTTTTTGATCTCGCGCAATTTAGGCTCCAAAAGCTTTTTCTCTTTGGGGTCTAACCGGTCAATAAATAAAACACCATTTAAATGGTCGTTCTCATGCATGATGACTCTTGCATGCAGCCCTGAAAAATCTTCTGTAAAACGGTTGCCTGTCAAATCGGTGGCCTCCACTTTAATGGAAGTTGGGCGTGTTACATCGCCATATAATTTAGGAATAGATAAACAGCCTTCCGAAAAAGAATCTACCCATTCGCTATAGTTTAAAATTTTGGGATTAATGAATACGCGCACTTCACCCTTTTCCCAGTTTTCTTCATTATTCTCATCTTTTTTACCTTCTTTTAAATAAGGCACTCTTGTGAGGAAAATGGCCAAAGAGACATTTACTTGAGGCGCTGCAATGCCAATCCCATCTTTTTCATTCATCACTTCTTCCATATCGGCAGCAAGCATCTTAATTTCATTTGTAATTTCGGTGATAGGCACAGCTTTTTTGCGCAAAACGGGGTTGCCGTAATAGGCGAGTTTTAATTTCATAATTTTTTTATGGGTTTAAAATAATATAATTTGAAATGGTAATGACTACATTCTTTTTAGGCAAGATATTCTATCCACCAAGCAGGAAGTTATTTTTTTTGTCATTTTATTTAGGATTTTTTTAGAAATTTCACAAATATGGAATAAAGGAATTTTTTTGCAGTTTTTCTTCCCTTCCATTTCTGTTTTTGTTAAAACTTCATAACCACTTTCATTTTCTGCATAGCAGATATATTTATACGCTTTACTTTCCTCCCTTTGCGTAAGATGAATCAATTAATTGATTTCATACATCAAAAGATAGCCTAATCATATAAGATCTATATATTTTTTAATGCAGCTTTAAAGGTTTGTAGGGTGAGAGTGCTTCTATCACTTAAAAAGATATAGGGGGCAACAACCGCGCCAGCCTTTTGATCTTTGGTATCCGGTTTTAAAGAAATAGTTAATAACTGGTCAAACTCTTTATGAAAGCTTTTGGGTTTTGCTTTTTGCTCAAGAGTGGCAGTTTGCAAAGAGGGAAGCTCTTTTACTCCTTTAGAATAAGCACCAATCTCGATATTTTGTGTGGGTTGAACAGGTTGATTTGAGGAAATGGGCTGCATAACTTAATACCTCAATTATTATTTGATTCATCAACATTAATTATACAACAAAAGTGATTTTAATATAAAATTTTCTGAACTTATATTTATAAGTTCATTGTAAATTTGTTTTTTTGTTCGGATCATCCATGGAATTTTAAAATATTCTATACTAATATTATTATATATTAAAGTTAATTAAAAAAATATTTTTTTTAATTAAATAGCGTATTCAACAGCACGCTTTTCTCTTACTACAGTTACTTTGATCTTGCCGGGGTAGTTAAGCTCCTGTTCAATACGTTTTGTCAAATCTTTAGCTAAAAACATAACTCCTTGATCATCAATAAGATCTGGCAAAACGGAGATTCTTACTTCTCTTCCGGCTTGCAAAGCAAAGGCCTTGTCAACACCTGGAAATTCAAGGGCGATCTCTTCTAATCGTTTAAGGCGGTTTAAATACTCCTCTACAGCTTCGATTCTGGCTCCGGGTCTTGCCCCGGATATCGCGTCAGCTCCGCTGCAAAAGGCAGCCTCTAGCGTAATAGGCTCCATCTCTTGATGGTGGCAGCCAATGCCGTTGGCAACCTTCTCACTTTCTCCATACCTTAATGCAAGATCGTGGCCAATGATGGCGTGCGTACCTTCCATTTCATGGGAGACAGCTTTTCCCATGTCATGCAAAAGACCAATGCGTTTTGCAAGACGCACATCCAATCTACACTCTGCAGCCATCAAGCCCATCAGGTGAGACACTTCTAAAGAGTGGTCTAAAATATTTTGACCATAACTAAAGCGAAATTTCAATTTTCCAAGAAGTGTAATAATTTGAGGATGAAGGTTCATAGCGCCAGCTTTTAATGCTGCATCTTCCCCGTATTGTTTGATCTCTTTGATAGCTGTCTCGCGTGCTTTTAAAACAGCTTCTTCAATGCGTGTTGGGTGAATACGGCCATCTGTCACAAGTTCTGTCAACGCAAGTTTTGCAATATGGATACGTATCGGGTCAAAGCCAGAAAGCACAACAGCCATTGGGGTGTCATCAATAATAAAATTGACACCCGTCTCTTTTTCTAAAGTGCGGATATTGCGACCTTCTTTTCCAATGATGCGCCCTTTCATCTCTTCGCTTGGAATAGAGACTGTGTGGACAGTTGTTTCTGAAACACAAGGCACGCTCAAGCGGTTAATGGCGCCTACAATAATGGCTTTTGCTTTTCTTTCACCCTCATCTTCTGCTTCTTTAATGATTTTTCTAGTCAGATTAGCAGCTTCTGATTTTGCCTCATGGGCTGTTTTATCCATTAAAACTTCTTTAGCTTCCCTTTGACTTAGTCCAGAGATCTTTTCAAGTTCAGACATAAACCTCTCTCTTGCTACTTCCGCATTTTTTTTTTCTTCTTCAAGCTGCTGCGTTTTAAGGGATAAAAAACTTTCCTTTTTTTCTAGTTCATGCAGTTTTTTTTCGGCTGTGTGCATTCTTGCATCTATCTTGTCTTCTTTGATTTTTAGCTGCTCTTCTTCTTTCAATAATTTTTTTCTTTCAGCTTGCCAAACAATTTCAAGTTCTTTTTGACGCTCCATTTGCTGTTGTTTTAAAAGCACTTCACCGTTTTGTCTGATGGCTTTGGCATCAAATTCTGCTTTTTGCAAAATAGTTGTTCCAATAGTTTCATAAGAGCCTTTTTTAATGCGATGAAAAATAAAAAAGGAGAGCGTACCTAAAAAAAGACCTAAAACAAGCGCTAATAAAAGTTCCAAAAAAGAAGAGTTGAGCATAAAGTGTATTCCTAATAAATATGGAGAGTGGCAAAGTTTAGCAGATATTTTAAGTTTTAGGAAGAAAAAGGTGTGATCTTCACTTTTTCAACAGCTTTTTCAGTAGAGCTTAAAACTTCGATCTCAAAATCGTCTTGATGGATGATAAAGCCCTTGAGGGGGATTTTACCGGCTTTTTGATAGATAAAGCCGCTTAGGGTGCCATAATTGGCCTCTTGTGGAATGGAAATGCCAAGCTTTTCTTCGATGTCTAAAATGTTCATTTTAGCATCTACAATCCATGAATGGCTTCCATGGGGTCTATAAAGTTTTTCCTCTTCATCATACTCATCAGAAATATCGCCGACAATCTCTTCTAAAATGTCTTCAATGGTCACAATGCCCTCCGTACTGCCATATTCATCGACAATAATGGCAAGGTGCATCTGTTTTTTTCGAAAATCTTGAAGCAGACTGGAAATCTTTTTAGTTTCCGGGGCATAAAAGGGAGACTTTTGGATCGATCTAATAGGCGCTTCTAAAATTTTATTGCCAGGCTCTGACCTTTCATATTCCATATATTTTGATAAGAGGTCTTTATACATCAAGATGCCTACAATATTGTCTAGGCTGCTCTCATAAACGGGCGTCCTGCTAAAGCCCTGACTGTGCAAAATTTTTGCGGCTTCTTTGATAGACATTTCAGCAGGCAGGCTAAAAAGATCCGTTTTTGGTACCATGATTTCTTTGGCTGTCCGATCTTTAAAGGATAAAACAGCCTCGATCAATTTTTTTCCATGGCTGTCTAGGGCGGAGGGTTTTGCTTCTACGATAAGCTCGATGATTTCTTTTTTCTTTTTTTTCTTTTGGATCAAAGAAAATAAGAGAAAGGAAGCAAAAAAGATTAAAATTAAAAAAAAGAATAATGCTGCCACGATAAACTATTTAAAATTTTATAAAAGCTTTAAATGCGCCATGTGCCGCTTTTCTGCACTGCGCATAGACTTACGCTCTTTTGCTTCTATATCATCATAGCCCATAAGATGCAACAATCCGTGGATCATATAAAGAATCACCTCATCATCTACTGACTTTTTATGGGTCTTTGCATAGCGGACAGCAACTTCTGGGCAAACAAAAACATCGCCTAAAATGCGGTAATGGCTTTCTGTTTGATCATCGATCGGCAATGAAATACAGTCTGTTTCTGATGGGTCGTCAAAGAATTGGTCATGAAGCTCTCCTATTTCTTTTGCAGAAACAAAATGGATAGAGACCTCATCGCATTTTTGGCCTTCAAAGCGGATCACTTCAGCAGCTATTTTTTTAATGAGAGGCTTGATGATCTTAAAAGTTTTTTGTCTGTTGGAAACATGAACAATCATTTTGAATGAAATGCGGTGATTTTGTCACCGCATTCTTAAAACTTAAGAGGGGACTGGAGTTTTTGGAAGGCTTGTGACACTCTTGTTTTCACTCTCTTTCCAACGACCTAATTTTTTTAATACATCGATGCGCTCAAAGCGTTTTAAAACGTTGCGCTTTTTGGCACCCTTGTTTGATTTGCCGAAGCTTGGATGTCTGCTCATAATCTTAAACCTTCTTTCCTTTATCTGATTTTTGGTATAAATGCACTTGCTGCAAATTCGCCTTCAATTGCGTTGCTGTGCGGTTTAAAACCGGAAGGCAGATTGTCTTTTAGGAAACCTGTTTTTGCCGAAGGCGCTTTTGTGCGGCGGCGAGATTGACTTCTTCTTTCCGCTTGCTTGCTGATGCGTACCATTTGAATTCTCCTGAACTGCTTAAAAACAGTGGATTATAGCAGCGCACCAATAATGATGCAAGTGGTAATTTTTTTGCTTGAATTCAAAAAGAGCATAATGTATATTTTTGTTTTTAAAACAAGGAAAGTCATGCAGCCGCATAAAGGATTAAGCAGCAAAGACAGTTTTGCCCCATGTCAGCCGGCAGACATTTTTACCCATATCCGTTCCCCAAAGCAGCCTTTAAAGCCGCTGCAGCCGCCGCTTTTGCTAGATACTTTAGAAAACGAACAAGAAGCAATCAATCGCCTGATCCTGGAAAAGCCTGCTTTAAGATCTATCTATTTTGTAGCCAAAACAGGAAAAGGAATTATCATATTTTTTATTTTTCCTTTCTATTTTTGTTTATTTCGCACCCCCAAATGGATTATTTCAAGAATCTTGCCTCTCGCTTTCCAGGCTTCTTCAAAAATCGTTTTAAAATCTAAAGAGCGTTTAAATAAGCTGGTGCAAAAGATTGCTTTAAAATTGCAAGTGTTGAACCGTTTGCAAGAAGCCCTTAAAGCGTTTGCCCCTCCCTTAAAATCCCTTTTTAAAGAAACAGCCAATTATTTGATGACGCCCTTTGTTGTCGTTTTTAAAAATACAAAAAAAACTTTTGAAAAAATAGTGTCAGCTGCAACTCAAGTAATCTCTGATAAAATGGAAGCACTACTTTCTGTCTTTCATAAAATGAGCCATCTCATGAAAAAAGCGGCTGATCTTGCAAAAGAGAGTGAACGCATTAGAAGCAGCCGTATAAAAACGCTTTTGATTCCCTTTGAAGAATCCGTGAATGGATTTATAAAAAATCTTTTAAAAAAGAGTGCAGCTTTTATTGAGAGCCAAAAGAAGAAGTTGGAAGAACTTCTTGCAAAAGCCAAACGATTAAAAGAAACCGGCAAAAGGCAGGTATTAAAAGTCTTGGAGCTTGTGCGAGAGATTAAAGAAGTTGTCAAAGAAAAGCTTTTGGAGATTAAAATAGAGTTAAAAGAATTAATGCTCCCAAAAGTTGAAGCTGCTTTTCTTGGCATGCAAAAAGCAGTGCAGATATTAAACCCTCCTATTGCTTTTATTGCACATCTCATCCAGCAAGCCAATCAAAAGAGCTCTCAATTTGGAAAGGCTCAGACCAAAGCTTTGCAATTTGCAAGATCATGCAGTGAACTTTCTAAAAAAGTCTTTAAAAAAATAGCTGTTCAAGAAGCTATTGTCAAAAGTTTTCAAAGGCTTTTTCAGGATGCTTCCTCTGCTGGAAAAAACTTAAGCAAAAAGGCTTTTGAAATTGCTTTAAAAGTGAAAGAAAAAATAAAAGCAAAAATAAGACAGAAGATGCAAGTAGCTGCCCAATTTTTGCTTGGTTTTTTTAAACGTCTGTTCCGCTATCTAACAAAAATTTTTAAAAAGATTGTCCGCTTTTTTTCTCTTGTTTGCAAATGGTACCGCATCATGGCAAAATTTACTTATTATCTTGGTCAAGAAATCCTGCTTGAGCTTCAAACTATATAGAGACTTCTTGCAAATAACTAAAGTAGTTGTTAATATCTGGTAATTCTTTCATTTTTTTTATAAAGTAATTATATGATTCAGATAAAAAAATCTAACACGTTAGCAACTGGCCTTGCCATGTTTTCCATGTTTTTTGGAGCGGGCAACGTCGTATTTCCGCTTGCTCTTGGGCAACATGCAAAAGGCAATACTTTTTTTGCGATACTTGGCCTTTTGATCACAGCAGTTGGAGTGCCGTTCATGGGACTTGTTTCCATGACGCTTTTTGACGGAAACTACAAACATTTTTTTGAAAGAATTGGCAAGGTGCCAGGCTTTTTGGCAGCTCTTTTTATGATGGGGCTTATTGGCCCTTTTGGTGCACTGCCAAGATGCATCGCCCTTTCTTATTCCACGCTTCAGCTTTATTTTCCAGACATATCCCTTGTGGTGTTCAGTCTTGTCTCTTGTCTGATCATTTTTGGTTTTACGTTTAAGAAGAATTCTATTTTAGATGTCTTGGGCTATGTTTTAACGCCCGTCTTGCTGTTTTCTTTGGGCTTTATTATTGTAAAAGGGTTGCTGATGTCGCCTGAAATGCCAGAGGGTGGGAAAGCTTCTTTTGATGCCTTTTTTTCAGGATTGAAAGATGGTTATCAGACAATGGATCTTCTTGGTGCCTTCTTTTTCTCATCCATTGTTTTAAACTGCTTAAAAGTAAATCCGGAGCAGCAAGGTGAAAAAAATGACCGTTTAATTATTAAAATGACCCTAAAGGCAAGTTTGATTGGTGCATCGCTTTTATCTTTGGTCTATGTAGGCTTTAGTCTGGTAGCTGCTTTTCATAGTGACAATTTGGCAGGTATCAGCCAAGACAAGCTGATTGGCACGATCGCTCTTCAAGTGCTTGGACCCTTAGCTGGCATTGCAGCTTGCATTGCAGTAGCTCTTGCTTGCTTGACAACTGCAATTGCGTTGGCTGCTGTTTTTGCAGAGTTTGTCCACAACGATATTTCTCAAGGCAAAATAGGCTATATTCCCTCTTTAATCGGTACATTGATCATTACCTTTTTTATTTCTACGCTGGATTTTGTGGGAATCGCTAAAATTTTAGTGCCTATTTTGCAGGTCTGCTATCCGGCTTTGATTATCTTAAGTCTTTTAAATATTGCCTATAAGCTTTATCACTTCAAGCCGATCAAATTGCCGGTCTTTGCAGTCCTTGCCTTCTCACTTGCCAGCTACTTCTTAGACTAGAGTATGTCGTCAATTGATAATAAACTTATATTCGAGCTCTTTTTCTCCTTGGCAAATTAGAGAGAGGAGGAAAGAGGAAATTCTTTAAGAGTTCTTAGATGACCAGTTTATTTTTTTTTGAAGATCTTTAAAGCGGTTTTAGTGATTTTTGAACCTATTTTTGTTATAGGATTTTTTACGATTTTTTTTATGAGGGACAGGCTGGCAGAGCCTAATTTTTGGACGAAGGGGAGCGCAACTAAAATTTTTTGTGACGTTCTCTGGAACGGCCGAACAATCCTGTTATAGATAAAAGAGTCAAAACCTTTTATTTTCATATAAGACTATTATAACATATTATTTATATTTTTTAATATATTTTTTGGACACAGCGTTTCATAAAAAATCTTGACTTTTCATTAGACGATCAGGTATGAATGATAGGAAATAAGGATAAAGAAATTAAGCATGAAGCATTTGTCTAAAAAAGCCATTAAAATAGCCCCATCGATCTTAGCCGGCGATTTTGCGCACCTTGGGGATGAGGCAAAACGGATAGAAGACTCTGGTGCAGACTGGCTGCATATTGACGTTATGGACGGCCATTTTGTTCCCAATATTACAATAGGACCCCAAACTGTTGCTGCCATCAATCGCTCTACTGATATGTTTTTGGATGTGCACCTGATGATGTATAATCCGTTTGATTATATTGAGCGTTTTATAGAGGCAGGGGCTGACCAGATCACATTTCATATAGAAGCAACAGAAGAGGTAGAAGAAACGCTTGCTTATATCAGAAAGTGCAATGCGAAGGCCGGCCTTGCTTTGAGTCCCGAGACCTCTATCACTCTTCTTACAAGATATCTGGACAAATGCGATATGGCGCTTTTGATGACAGTGAACCCTGGATTTGGCGGCCAAGCATTTATGCCAGAAGTATTAGAAAAAATCAAATTTGCACGTGATGTTTGCGACAAGCTCCATATTCGAGAAGGCGGAGTGGACGCTTCTTTTTCTAAACAGGAGCTTCCTCCTTTTAACATCCAAGTAGATGGAGGCATTGATGATGCGACGGCAAAATTATGTGCAGATGCAGGGGCAAATGTTTTTGTTGCAGGGACATCTCTTTTTAAACAACCGAATCTAAAAACTGCAGTTGCCAAACTGCGACAAGCAGCTGGAGGTTAATTTATGGTAGCTAGCACGCAAATCATGCCAGGCATGACGCTTTCTATCAACAACAAGCTCTATCGGGTAGAATCTTCTGTAAAAGTGACTGTTCCA
>DAORNI010000052.1:0-6283 GCA_035440845.1 Parachlamydiaceae bacterium
GCATCAAGATAAAATCCCTCTGGAAGTCACTATTTTTGACTCATCTGGTTTTGGGGGCGGGGCTTCTGGCATAGCAGCTGGACTTTTGCACCCATTTTCTGGGCTCCATGCAAAACTGAACCGTTTTGGTTGGGAAGGATATGAGGAAACCTCCCTTTTATTGGATGCTGCTAAAAAAGCGCTTAACAGTCAAGTGTTTAGCTCATCACCCCTCTTGCGCATCGCCCTTACCAAAGAGCAGCAAGATGACTACCTTGAGTGCTCTTTAAAACATACTAGAGTTGATTTTTTAAAAGAGGACGAGTGCCAAAAGCTTATCTCTTATCTCTCTCCACATCCTGGTATTTTAATCCAAGATGCCAAAACTATTTATCCAAAACCCTATCTGGAAGGACTTTTTTTAGCTTGCCTTGCTTTGAATGCCAAATTTGAACAAGTCCAAATCAACAATTTAAAGGAGCTTGACCGCTTTACCCACATTATTGTTGCAGCAGGAGCTGGCATTTCTCTTTTTAAAGAACTTCAAGAGATTCCTTTTTCTTTCACCAAAGGGCAAATTTTAGAGCTTGAGTGGCCAAATCACTTGCCTCCACTACCAGTTGCTTTAAATTCTAAAAGTTATCTTATCATGAGCCAAGATCAAAAAAGCTGCATTGCAGGAGCTACTTTTGAAAGGAATTACACAACCAAAAGCCCGGATCAAAAAAAAGCGGAAGCTGAAATTATGCCAAAAATAGAAGCTTTGATCCCCGCTTTAAAAAATGCTAAAATCATAAGCTGCAAAACAGCTTTTCGTGTTTCTTCAAAAAACCATTTACCATTTGTTGAAAAAATTAACGAGCGCCTTTTTGTTTTTACGGGACTTGGCTCAAAAGGCCTACTCTACCACAGCCTTTACGCTAAAAAGCTTGTCAAAATTTTGACATCATAGTATAATTTTGGTTTTACAACTTCTATTAGTCTAAAAATGAAAATAAAAAAGTTTTTTTTCTTATTAAGCTGCCTCTTTGTTTTAAAAGGATTTTTATATGCTGAAACTGATAATAATCCAAAAATCAAGGTGAAATTCTCATTAACGCAGCAAAAGCACACATGGAAGAAAAATTTTCATGAAGAAGACCAGCTGATCTCCTTTACAGAATATGGCCTGGAAGGTGAAACAGAAAAGAATTGGTCAGAGCTTATCACCGTGCACTGCTTTAACGCAAAATGCGATTTTTCATTGCAAGAATTTTTTGAAACTGCTGTTTCTGAAGTGACTAAAAATCACCCCTATAACAAAGTAAAAGCCCATATCGGAAATTTTATAAACGACACCCTGCTCGCGGATTGGTGGATCAAAGACCAATCTGTCAATGACCAGCACGAGTGGGTAAAAATAGTTAAAAAAGAAAATCAAGTAGCGATTTTGCGCTACACAACAAAACGCATTCAGCAAGAGGCAATAAGTGTTAAATTTTGGGAAAATCTCTTAAAAGAAACCACTTTTGAATAAAATTATGAATATGCAAGGACAGCAAAATTATTATAATAAGATTCCAGTAGACTGGAAAAAAGAATCGGTTAAAAGCTTTTTCTCCGGTTTTTTTTGGCAAGTAGTTGTACGACATAAAAATTTCAATACAGCTTTGCAAAACAGCTTTTACTATTTTTTAGCAGAAGCTATCTGCCAGGTTACCTATCCTCTATTAAAAAAAAATAAAGAGACACTTGCCATCTCTAAAATTGCTATCAAAAATTTTACTATTCTTACTGGCATTACGAAGAATATCGATTTTAGCTTAAAGACAACCCTCTTTGCTACATCTACTAAAATAGCAGAGTTCTTATTACAACCTCATCTTCCTAAAGGAGGTTTAGATTTCTTTTCTTGCTTGGTCAATAACTTTAGGGTGGGAATCTATTTCTATGAAAATAATGATACTGCATTAAAATCTGCCCTTATCTCAACTATTGCAAAGCATGCATTTGAAAATAGTTACTATTATATAAAAGACCGGACTAGTAGCAGCAATCAAAATTCTAAACCTGCCAGTCTGTTTGAAGAAAAACTAATTGATCTAGAATGTTTCCTTGTTAAGAGTACCACAATCGGATTTAATCTTTTTTATGGCAAATCTTGGTATATTTATGGATCATCAACGCTGCCTAATATCATATTGCTACTTGAATTGTCTTTGGCCAAATCGAAAATCAAAAAAGTAATCAAACATATAACCAATCGTGAAGCAGATAGTTTTACTCGATCTGAATTAGACAATTTTTGGAAAGAACTTTCTGAAAATCCTCTTCAAAAGGTAAAGCAAATTTTTCGAAAATACTGGCACAATAGATGAGCATAGAATTAATTATTTTTGATTGCGATGGCGTTTTAGTAGACAGCGAATTTGTCTCCAGCCGCATTTTTTCTGAAACACTCTCTTTTTATGGCTATTCCATCTCGACAGAAGAGTGCATCAAAAGATTTACCGGTATTAGCGAGCATGCATGCCGCCAAATGATCTACGAAGAAAAAGGACTTGACCTGCCAGAAGACTACTGGTCGCTTGCTTTTCCAGCACTGCAAGAAGCTTTTAAAACAGAATTAAATTCTTTGATGCACCCTGTTTTAAAGGTGCTTGAAGAGCAAAAAATTGCACGCTGTGTTGCCTCCAATAGCTCCAAAAAGCATGTGATGCACTGCCTTGAATTTACAGACCAGCTCAAGTATTTTTCTGAGAGTGCCATTTTTACGGCATCTCAAGTCAAAAAGCCAAAGCCGGCTCCCGACTTATTTTTATTTGCAGCAAAAGAGATGGGTGTCAAGCCAGAAAATTGCCTTGTGATTGAAGATAGTATGATAGGAGCAGCTGCCGCCCACGCTGCCGGTATGCAAGTTTATCTATTTTTAGGAGGCAGCCACGCACAATTTGAGTGGTACCAAACAAAAATTGCCGCTTGCAACCAACCGATGATGCCAAATATACAGGCATTATCTCACGCCATTCAAAAAACTATTTTGGAACCTGCATGAAAAGTGCTGCCATCACCATTGTTTTTAATGAAAAAAAAAATGAAGTCTTGCTGATCAAGCGAAAAGACATTCCGGTTTTTGTATTGCCAGGAGGAGGTATTGAAGCTTTTGAAACAGCAGAAGATGCTGCCGTTCGCGAAGCTTTGGAAGAGACTGGTTTGACTGTCAAACTCATTAGAAAAACGGGTGAGTACACCCCCATTAACAAATTGTCAGCAGAGACACATGTGTTTGAAGCCAGTATTTTAAGCGGGAAACTGACAACTGGAGAAGAAACAAGAGAAGTACAATTTTTTCCGCTCAACAATTTGCCAAAGCCCTTTTTTATTATCCACCAAGATTTTTTGAATGACGCTTTAAAAAATGAGACCGTTGTAAAAAAACCGCTTTCCCAAGTAACTTACTTCAACCTCTTCTTAAACCTCTTTAAGCACCCAATCCTCATTTTATATGCCCTCAAAGCCCGCTTTAAGTTGAAACTATAAGAAAAACCCGGTGAAAGCAAGCTTTTAAAAACCTGCTTTCACGTTCCGGGAAAAGCAAAGAACCGATAAAAAACTTTTTGTTTCAAGTCTTGGAGCAACTCAAAAATTTTCGAGTCCTTTAAAATAAATGAACAATCATTTAAATCATGTTACGTGATAATAAAGTTTTTTACCGATCTGCTTTAAAATAACCCTTCTATCATATTCTCAAGAAAAAAGTAAATATTTTATATGCTATTTAAACTTCTTTCAAAACTTGCTTTCATCAGAAAAATAAACGATTTTTGAAAGAAATCTATTGATATCCCCGTCAAATGTTGTATTTAAAGAAGCAATTAAAAAAGCATCAACCCAATAAAACCGGCCCCTAAAATAATTGCTGCAGAAGAAACATACCAGGACGTTTTTTCTAAGAAACTAAGCATCATCTACCAAAAAAGTTGAAAACCTATGCTATAATAGGTATATATACCATATGCAATAGACCCAACATAAAATTAAATTTTGATTTAAAGCTATAAATTTTTATGATTTCTTCTTTTATATCTCTTGCAGAAAGGCTTATATTCAAATATTGGTGGCCTATTCTATTTTGTCTTGGATGCTTTATGCTTTATGAGCAAGGCAAAAAAAAAATAGCCTCTGATTATAACAAGCTTCATTTGCAGCTCATCAGCTTACAATCTTTAAAAGAGGAACAGCTTAAAATACAAGAAAAGCTGATGCTTAAAATCAACAGTCAAAGCGACCCTGATTTTGTAGAGCTTCTTCTCATGAAAGAGCTTGGAGTAGTGCCAGAAGGGTATCAGAAATTTTTCTTTAGTCAGGAATCTTAAAAAATGGGAACTGAGGGGTTTATTGTTTTGCTTGTTTTGCTTACCTTTACAGCCGGTTTCTTCTCCTCTACAGAAACAGCATTCTTTTCGCTGCCGACAACTAAAATCAAAACATGGCTCCACTCATCTGATAAAAAAAAAGTCCTTGCTGCAAGACTTTTAAGCCATCCGCGCGATCTTTTAGTAACAGTCTTCATGCTCAATACGCTAAGCAATATTTTACTGCAAAATACTGCCTCTGCCATGTTTGGAAGAGGTGCCAGCTGGCTTTTAAAAATAGGTGTACCGTTTATTTTGACATTGATCTTTGGAGAGATCATTCCCAAATACATCGGCATTCAAAATAATAGCTTTTTAACTTACACAACAGCGCCTGCTATCTCTTTTATCCAAAATCTGCTGGCACCTGTTAGAAAAGCCATTATCTACATCACAGAGCCCATTTCCAGATTTCTCTTCTTCTTTTTAAAAAAGGAGGAGCGCCTCTCTGAAGACGAAGTAGAATATCTTTTAAATGAATCTGAAAAATCGGGTGTCCTTGACAAGAAAGAGGCTGAACTTGTCAAAGGATATCTCACTTTGCAGCGTGTCCAAGTAAAAGAAGCTATGCGCCCAAAAGAAGATATCTTGTTTTATAAAATCGAAGAGCCGCTTTCAAAGCTTATTTATTTGTTAGTTGACCAACAATGCTCAAAAATCCCTGTCTGCGATGAAAAACTCGATCATCTTTTAGGGATCATCTCTGCCAAGACATTTTTTTTAAATCGGGACGAGATCTATAAAAGCGGTCAGTTGCTCCCCTTTCTTTCCAAGCCTTTTTATGTACCGGAAAATACGATGGCGCCTCTTCTTCTTACCAGGTTTAACGAAAAAAAAGAAGAAATGGCTATTATTGTAGATGAATATGGCTCCATTTGCGGACTGATCACTTATGAGGATTTAAATGAATTGGTAGTTGGTGACATCCACGACTTGCGAGATCAAAAAAAACTTTATACAAAACAGAGCGAAGATGCCATTATCACAAATGCAAAGCTTGAACTCTCTATGATCAATGAGATCTTCAAAAGCGATTTAAAAAGCGATTCTGGCATGGTAACCATTGCCGGATTTTTACTGGAAAAGCTTGGAGAAATTCCAAAAACTTCTGAAAAGCATGAGATCGACGGTTTTCTTTTTCAGATCCTTTCAAGCAATCCAAACCGCATTAAAAGGGTCTATATCCGCAAACTAAAGGTTTCAAAATGATCTGGCTTCTGCTCAATTTTGCAACCATTTTAGCCCTTGGCTTCTATTCGATGATGGAAATGGCGGCAGTCTCTTTTAGTAAAGTGCGCCTTCATTATTATGCTCATAAAGGCATTAAACAAGCTATTTGGCTTAAATATTTGCTAGACAATCCGGCAAGGCTTTTTGGGACGACCCTTATTGTAGTCAATATTGCAACTGTCAGCGGATCTGAATTTGCAAGGGAGTTTTATGAATCGATCGGCCTTGATCCTGATTTTAGCGCATTGACCCAAGTTCTTTTAGTTGTGACCTTTGGCGAACTAGCCCCCATGTTTGCTGCAAGACGTTATGCGGAGCATACTGTCATGCTGGGAATCCCTATCATCTATTTTTCAGCAAAATTGATGGCTCCTTTTCTCATGTTGCTTGGAATGATCTCAAAAATTTGCAACTTCTTGATCGGCGGTAGCGAATCGGCTGAGAAGATATTTTTAAGCCAGGAAGAACTTTTAAAAATTGTAGAAATTAAAGAGGTCAATCAAGAGGACACCATAGCAGCTCGCATTTTAAACCTCCATAAGATCGAAGCTCATGATATTATGAATCCTTTTGATGAGAGCTTTATGGCACCCTCTAACATCACAATAAGGCAGGCAAAAGAGAAATTCTCCAAAATAAATGGTAATTACTTGGTTGCTTACCGTTTCTCTTTTAAAAAT
>DAORNI010000052.1:6315-8667 GCA_035440845.1 Parachlamydiaceae bacterium
TTTTCCAAGAGATCTGATCACAGCCCCTGATTCTAAAAAACTGCATGACTTTATCCAGGAGCCGTGGTTTGTGACCCAGTCTACAAAAGCACTTGAGCTGCTTGACCAGTTTAGAGCAAACAATAAGAACTTGGCCATTGTCTTAAATAAAAATGGAGAGAGCAAAGGCTATATCAATCTAGATGACCTTCTTAAAGAGATTTTTGGAGAAGAGTCTCCTTCAAACAAAAGTTTGAAAAGTGAAATGATCGTAGAACGCACATTTCCCGGATTTTTTACGGTTGCAGAATTTTATAACCTCTACCACCAGACTTTGGACGAGAATATGGATCTTACGCTCTCAGAGCTCATGCAAAAACATTTGGGACAGCATCCAGAGGCTGGAGAATCCATTTATATTGAACCCTTTGAGATCAGCGTAAAAGAGGTCTCTTTAACAAAGATCAAAACAGTCTCTGTTTGCACAAAATTCATTTGAACAATTTTTTTACAAGGGCGACAAAGGCATGAGTCGTCTCTTCTTCTGTGCAGACATAATCCACTTGCAGCTCATCAAACAAAGCCTTCTCCGAAATGTATTGCGCCCTTGTAACAATGGAGATATGCGGATTGGCATGTTTTGCCGCATGAATGATTTTAACAGCTTTTTCCATATTTGGAACCGTGATGATCAGGTGGCTTGCCTCTTCAATATGAGCGCTTTTTAAAATATTGTCAAGAGAGGCATCTCCAAATAAAATGGCATTTTCTCTCTCTTGTAGTGAAACAGTATCAATATTTTCTTCAATAATTTGGGGAACAATTTTTAACTGCTTTAATGTGGCAACTATAGCCCTACCAGCAGGGCCAAAACCAACCACTAAAACTTTTTTTGGCAGCTTGCAAAATTTTTTGTTTTCAATCACTTCTGGATTCTGCTTTGATTGATTTTTATGGATCCAAGCCTCAAAAATATGAATCATTTTAAAAAAAAGCGGGTTTAATGAGATAGAAACCAAGGCACAAGCGACAAGTAGATCAAAGCCTTCATCTGGCAAAATTTTTAAATTCATCGCCTCTTCTGCTAAAATAAAGGAAAATTCCCCTATTTGTGCTAAAGCAACGGCAACTGTCAAAGCAATGTTTACAGGATATCCTAAAAAAACTGTGATCAAGTAGGCAGCTAAGGGTTTTACGATCAAAATAACAGCAATGATTCCTAAAAAAAGAAATAAATATTCGCTGATAGCTGCCGGGTTAAAAAGCATTCCTACAGATAAAAAGAAGATGACAGAAAAAATATCTTTTAAAGGCAGTGCATTAGCAGAAGCCTGATGACGTACATTTGTTTTCCCAATAACCATTCCCGCAATAAAAGCACCAAGGGCAATCGATGTTCCAAAAATAACAGCAGATCCTGTTGCAATCAAAAAAACAAGAGCCAAGATAGAAAGCGTAAAAAGCTCTTGAGAGCGCAACCTGGCCACATTTTTTAAAATGTATTCAATGCATTTATGGCCAATTGTGAACATCACAAAGACTAAAACAAAAAATTTTCCAAGGACAAAAAAGATCTCTCCAACTACTGACAGCCAAGAAATATCATGACCAAAAGAGAGGTCTGCCAACGTCGGCAGCAAGATCAGGATGGCAACAGTAAAAATATCTTCAACGATCAGCCAGCCAACTGCAATATGACCCTTTAATGTATTTAAAATATTATGATCCATCAGCTGTCGCACTAAAACGACAGTACTTGCAACACCAGTAGAGAGTCCGATGATCAAGCCTGCTTTCAAACTCCAACCAAGACTATAAACGATCAAAGTGGCAAAAACAGTCGCTGCAAAAGTCTGCAAGACAGCTCCTGGAATGGCAATGTTTTTAACACGCCATAAGTCTTCTAGCTTAAAGTGAAGACCAACGCCAAACAGCATCAAAATAACGCCGATTTCCGCAAGCTGCTCTGCAATTTCCGAATTGGCCACAAATCCAGGCGAATAAGGTCCTATGATATAACCTGCTAAAAGATAACCAAGGATGAGCGGAAAATGGATCCGCTGCATGACATAGCCAAAAAAGCTTGCAAGGGCAAAGCCTACTGTCAAAATTCCGACAATAATAAGATTATGAGGCATCTCAGTCATACCCTTTGTCTATCAAAAAAAAATATTTAAAAATAGTTTTTTTTTAAAAACTATTTTTTTATTGCTTTTTTTAATAATTTTTTATCATCTATATGATTAATTAATGTAAGTTTCATACAACTAATTATTTATAAAATTCATGGAATCTGGTACTAAAATCATTAAATAATGCGGGGGGTTTTAATCAGAAAGATTTGATAAAAAATTTCCTAATAACCTGAATTTT
>DAORNI010000053.1:0-1986 GCA_035440845.1 Parachlamydiaceae bacterium
AAAACAACAAAAAAAGCTACTAAGAAATAATTGTTGTTTATTCGATTTTGGGCGGCTGTCTAAAAGGCACCGCTCACCTACCTGCCCCACCCTCTTAAATAGACGTTCGTTATACTATTTACAAAAAATAATTGCATGAAGTTGTTTCAAATCTTTAGATAGATTTTAAGAATCATTTCGAAGTTAATATTTTGAATATTAATGAAAAATAATTCTTAAAAGATGCTAAAGAGATGATGTGAATTTATGTAATTATTTTTTGCAAATGATATTAGTTGCGTGGATGGAAGGCTTCAAAAGAGTTTTGCAGCTTGCGTCTACTGACATGCGTATAGCGGTCTGTTGTGCCGATGTTGGCATGACCCAAACACTCTTGGATGATGCGCAAATCTGCACCATGGTCTAAGAGATGCGTCGCAAAAGAATGCCTCAATGTGTGGGGCGAAATATTTTTTAAGATGCCGGCTTGCTTGCCATATCTTTTAATCATCGACCAGATGAACACACGGTTTACAGGCTTATCCTTTTTTGTGGTAAAAAGATAGGCGTGCTTATCATCTTGAACATCGCCTCGAAAATGTGTGAGGTAGTGGTCAATAGCAAAGAGCGCTTTTTTTCCAATCGGCACAATCCTCTCTTTCCTTCCCTTTCCCATTACTTTTACAAAATGATCGTCCACATCATAAATAGTCAAAGAGCACACTTCTGAAACGCGAAGACCACTTGCATATAAAAGCTCTAAAATAGCTAAATCACGCGCCCCTTCTAAAGTAGAAGAATCGCAAACAGAAAATAGGCTTTCGATCTCTTCTTCTGAAAGGACATCCGGGATCAGCTGCCAGATTTTAGGCTGCTGCAGACACTCTGTGATATTATCTTGAAGAATGCCTTCTCTTTTTAAAAATTTAAAAAACACTTTGCAGGCAATGAGGGTACGGCAAATAGAAGAATCAGCATAAGATTTTGATTTTAAATCAGATAAGAAAGATACAAGATGTTTTTCCTCAACTTCTTGAAAAGTGTTTATATGGCTTTTTTTTAAAAAAGCGATCAAAGATCCAACATCTCGCTTATAAGCTGCAACCGTGTTTTGCGAAAGCCCTTTTTCAGAAGCAATATAGATTAAAAAATCATCAGGGTTCATCTTGTAATTTCTTTGCAAGGCGCTGCTGGACAGCTTCAATTTCAACTGCAGCAAGATTCATTTTTTTAATAGAAAAAAACTCTTCTGTCTCTAAGACCTCATAAAGCTGAAAAAGCTGATCGTCTTGAATTTCTTCTTTTCTTAAAGCAATTAGGCGCCGCCTTGCTAAATAGAGACTTAACACGAAACGCTCTTCATCAAACTCTTTTGGATCTTTCAACATTTTTTTAAAATGGGCAAAGATATGGGCGTCTTTATCTTGCGGCAGAAGAGCTTTTGTTTTTTTTAAAGGCACTTTTGATTTCCAATAGCGCACAGCCTGGCTACCCTCTTCTGTTTTGGAAAACTGCTTCCAGCAATCGGTGCAAAAATCTCTCCTCAAATCTCCGCTTTCAGACAAACAGGAGTAATAAGACATACCGGCAGTCAAAGCTTCTTGATTAAGAGAGCAAAGGGCATTCCTTTTTGGAATTTGAATTTGAAACGGCATCATAAGGCTAAATAAGCATCCCCAAGCGGATAGTTTGAATGAGTTTTTCCGCTATTTTTTTCTTTAAAACAATCTATAATTTGGCTGGCCAAAAGTTTACCAAGCTGCACACCTTCTTGGTCAAACGAATTGATGTTCCAGATAAAGCCTTGAAAAGCTACGACATGCTCATAATAGCTTAAAAGAGCGCCCAAAGCAGATGGTGTTAACATTTCTCCAAAAAGCAGATGAGAAGGACGATTGCCTTGAAATTCCTTATTGGGATTATCGCTTTTTTGACCGGTTGCAAGCGCGATCATCTGCGCAAATAAATTGGCAAGCAGCTTTTCTTGGGAGGATGTCACTTGAACTT
>DAORNI010000053.1:1997-5773 GCA_035440845.1 Parachlamydiaceae bacterium
GCCCGTTTTGGCTTTTGCGAAAACCGATAAACTCAAGAGGGATAATATCTGTGCCTTGATGGATCAGCTGATAAAAAGAGTGTTGCGCATTGGTGCCAGGCTCCCCCCAAATAATGGGACCCGTCTTAAAATCTACAATTTTTCCAAAGCGGTCAATATGTTTACCGTTTGACTCCATATCAAGCTGCTGAATATGTGCCGGAAAGCGGTCTAAAGCGTGGGAATAAGGGATGATGGCAAGTGTTGGACAGTTTAAAAAATTGCGGTTCCAGATACCAAGAAGAGCTGATAACAGCGGCAAGTTTTGATTCAAATCTTCTTTTAAGGCGACTTTATCCATCGCATTTGCCCCTTTTAAAAACTGGACAAACACCTCAAATCCAAAGGCAAACGCTAAAAGAACTCCTCCTACCATGGAAGTCGATGAGTACCTTCCTCCCACAGAGTCTAAAAGATAAAAAACTTCTAAATAAAGGCTTTTATCATCCATGGGGCTATTTGGAGAGGTGATTGCTATAAAATGTTTTTTTGGATCAAGCCCGGCATCTAAAAAGTGGCGCTTAACAAAAAGCTCGTTGGTGAGAGTCTCTAGCGTATTACCGCTTTTAGAGACAACTGCCACAAGGCATTTTTTAAGATCGCATTTTTTAAGGATTTGGGCTGCATCATCGGGGTCTACGTTGGCAAGAAAAAAGATGTTGATGCCAGGCCTTTGCAAATAGCAAAGAGCTTGATAATTGGCTTTTGGACCAAGCTCTGAGCCGCCAATGCCAATTAAAATCAAATCGGTATATTTTTTTTCTTCTGCAAGATGAATAAATTTTTCCAGTTTATCCAGCTCTTTCTTGCAAAAATCAGCTGCTTCTTTTGCAGGCTTTGCCGTTTGCGGCTTTTCAAAAAAATCGCGTGTTGCCGTATGTAACACAGCTCTTGACTCTGATGGATACCCCTCAATTTTATTAAGAACTTCTCCCGATTGACAAGCGCGCATTTTTTTTAAAGCTTCTGCTTCTTGGCCAAGCTCATCAAGTGCTTTAATTGTTGCCTCATCGACCCGCTCTGTTGCATAATTTAAAATATATTCAGGGCTTTTTGCCGTATAGGCTGCAATGCGCTCTTTTGATAAAGCATTTGGAGCTGTCAAATCAAAAGGTTTTTGGGCAAGTTCGCTTAATTTTTTAAATGCTTTCGTCTTTGAAAAGCTGTACATAAAAACCGACCTTATTAATAACCTGAGTTTTAAAAAACTCTAATGCCTATTTTATATACTGAATGATAAATTCGGGGAAGGGAATTTCGCCGTCAAGCTCAAAAGGAGCTCCAAGAGTTACAAGAGTGCCTCCTGCTGCTAAAAAGCCCTGTAACATCCGTTTGCCATTTTGAGTGGTCAAGCTGCTTGATGCAAACAGAAAATCTACAAGATGCCACTCTGTCAAAAGACAAGACTCTGAAATAGTGCGGTAAGCAATTTTCTTTTCTGTAAAAAAATCGAAGAGATTTTCAAAGCTTTTGTCCCTTTTTTTTAAAACTTCTTCAAAAGAGGGTAAAGAGATGGCAAGGGGTGCTTTTTCTTCTTCTGCTGCTTTACCTATTAAAAGAACTTGAAAAGGAGAAAAATGTTTCTTTTCTGCTAAAAAGGCTAAAAGAAAAGGATCCTCAATTTGACTGGCATCTAAAAGCAAAGAAAAAGGCATGTCAGAAAAATCTAGAGTGATTGCCCTTAAAACTTCCATGATCTGATCGCGACAAAAAAAGCTAAACAAAGCCTCATTGCTGCAAAATGAAAAATCCAGACTTTTCAATTGCAGCCAATGCAAAAACGCTTCCGAATTCTCTTCTTTTTTGCCTTTTGCAAAATTGAGATCGCCTTTATAGAGAAAAACCATTTCAACATCGTCTTTGAATTCTAAAAAAAAGGTCTCCTCAAAATGCTTGAGTGCAAGCTGAAAAGAGAGAATTTCAGATGATTTAAAAAAAAGAGGAGAAATACCAAAGTCCAACTCGAAACAGAGCTTTAAACCTTGTTCAATGGCATCTTGTGCACGCTTTTTCTCTTGCTGGAAATCAAGGGAGGCCGTTAGCTTGCAGTCTAGATAAATAGAGCAGATCTCTTGCTTCATATTGCTTTTTTAACAAATTGATGGTAGCGGATCGATCTGCCTTTTTCACGCCAAAGCTCTTCAAAATAGGACGTACCATAATCTGCTAACTCATTTGCGTAATAAGGAGCAGGGAAATGGGATACAAAAGCTGGATTTTGAAGGAATTTTTCGATTGTCCATTCCGAGTAAGGAGCATCATCTGTCACAAAAGTGACAGAGCCGCCTGTCTTTAAAACACGGGCAAGCTCTTCTATAAAAGCTGTCTGGATAATGCGGTGCTTGAAATGGCGCGTTTTTGGCCAGGGATCTGGGAAATTAATAAAAACACGGTCGATGCTAGAGGGTAAAAAATAGCGCTTGGTAATATTAAAACCTTCGCCGCAAATGGTAAAAAGATTGTTTAAAAAATGATTTTTCATCTTGGCCCAGATTTTTCTAACACGCGGAAATTTGATCTCACAGGCAACAAAGTTAACAAGAGGATTGTTTTTTGCTTTCGACGCAATCCAGCTCCCATTGCCGCTGCAATATTCTAAAAAAACGGGCTGCTCATTTCCAAAAACTTGTGGGTCAGAAAAACCGGGAAAAGTAAAAGTGTCATATTTGTCAAAATAATCGGGCACAAACCAAACTTTGTCCTGGATCAAAATTTGGCGCATTGCAAAAGGAAATGGAGATTTTAAATCTTCTGGCTTCATGATGCAGTAAATCATACCAAAATTTCTATTCGTGTGCTATCCTTTTTTCAAAAGATATAGGGCGTGTCATCAATTGATAATAAACTTATATTCGAGTTCTTTTCCTCTAGAAATTCGCAAAAATTAAAAGCCATATTTAAATATGGCTTTTAATTTTTGCGAATTTCTAGACAGAAAATAATCTCGAATCTAAGCTATTAGCAATTGATGACACGCCCTAAGTTAAGGATGAATATGATTGGACGGAATGATTTTTGCTGGTGCGGCAGCCAAAAAAAATGGAAAAAATGCCATTTTCCAAATGAAGGACCAAAAAAAATGACTTCTTTTGCCGATTTAAAAAAAGAGTACTTGAAAAATTATGACATTATTTTAAAAACGGAAAAGGAAATTGAAGGGATAAGAAACGCCTCAAAATTGGCATCAGAAATTTTGGAAGCCACTTGCAAAATGGCAAAAGCAGGAGTCACTACAGATGAGCTCAATCAATTTGCCCATAAGCTCCATCTAGAAGCAAATGCAGTTCCAGCTCCTCTGAATTATGGACTGCCTCCTTTTCCAAAAAGCATCTGCACCTCTATTAATGAGGTAATCTGTCATGGAATCCCCTCTTCCCGCATTTTAAAAGAGGGCGACATCTTAAACATCGATATTACCTCGATCTTAAATGGCTTTTATGGCGATTGCAGCAAAATGGTGATCATTGGAAAAACGACAGAAGAAAGAGAGCTTGTTGTGGACGTTGCCTATCACTGTTTGATGCGTTCGATTGCCATTTTAAAGCCGGGCATTCCTGTTTTTGCAATTGGCGATGCGATCTGCGATTATGCAGAGTCTAGAGGTTGCTCTGTCGTCAACCAATTTGTGGGTCATGGTGTTGGCATCTACTTTCATGAAGAGCCGCAAATTCCCCACTCCAGAAATAAGAATAATATCTTGTTAGCACCCGGTATGACCTTTACAATTGAGCCGATGA
>DAORNI010000054.1:0-356 GCA_035440845.1 Parachlamydiaceae bacterium
AAAAAGAGAAAAAGAAAGTAAAAAATCGCAACATCAGGTTAAGATTAAAGAAATTAAGCTTAAGCCTAATATTGACGACCATGATTTACAGACAAAAGTACGCCATGCGCGCGACTTTATTATAAAAGGTAATAAAGTCAAAGTGACTTGTGTTTTTCGCGGAAGAGAAATGGCACATCCAGAAATTGGTCATAAGCTGGTTGAAAAGTTTTGTGATGATCTTGCAGATATTGCCACTTCTGAGGCACCTGCAAAAATGTTTGGAAAAATGTTGAATCTTGTACTAGCTCCTGGAGTCAGAAAAAGAAAAGAAGAGCTAAAACAGGGTCAAGATGCTGGAAATTCAGAAGTGAATC
>DAORNI010000054.1:383-1216 GCA_035440845.1 Parachlamydiaceae bacterium
TAGAAGTGCCTAAATTGAAAACAAAAAAGGCCGTTGCGGCCAGATTTAAATTGACAGCTTCTGGTCAGCTTAAAAGAAGCAGACCCGGTAAGCGTCATATTTTGACAAAAAAAACAGCTAAGCGCAAGCGTCAATTGTCGCAGCCAGCTCTTGTGAGTGAGTGTCAATTGAAGATGTACAAGCGCGTAATGGGTGTTTAAAAAAAATACATGCTTAAACATGTAAAAAACTATAAAATGTGGAGATGACAAATGGTTAGAGCAACTAACAGCGTCGCTTCACATCGACGCAGAAAAAGATTATTTAAGCGGGCAAAAGGCTTTGTAGGAGACCGTAAAAACCACGTACGTTTAACAAGCGATGCTGTTATGCGTGCCTTGGCTTACAATTACCGTCACCGCAAGCTAAGAAAGCGTGAATTCCGTAGATTATGGATCATGCGTATCGGTGCTGCCGCTAAAATCAACGGAATTTCTTATAGCAAATTCATTAATGGATTGAGTAAGGCGCGATGTGAACTAAATAGAAAAATGCTGGCCGATATGGCTATCCGTGATCCAATGAGCTTTATGGCCATTGCAAATCACGCGAAAGAAGCTCTTGCTTAAAAACAAAAAAGCTTCTTGCAAAAAAGCAGAGCTCAGTAATAATCTGAGACTCTGCTTTTTTTTTATTATTAATTTATTATAGGCAAAAAAGCCATGCAAAATTCAATAGATTCTTTGAAAGACGAATTTGAGAGTGAAATAGGAGTCATTTGCTCTTTAGCAGAACTTGAGCATGCAAAAGTTAAATATTTGGGCAAAAAAGGGCCCATCCAAAACTTGATGCGC
>DAORNI010000054.1:1226-3114 GCA_035440845.1 Parachlamydiaceae bacterium
GAGTTAAAAGATGTGGCTCCTGAAAAAAAAGCAGAATGTGGCAAGTGGATCAATGATTTAAAATTAGAGATCACATCCTGCCTTGAAGCTCTAGAGAGCGTCTTAATAGAGCAAAAAGAAAAAGAACAGCTGACAACCGAAAAAATAGATATCACACTGCCAGGAAGGCGTCAATTTATGGGCAAAAAGCACTTGATCACAAAAGTGCTAGACGAGCTTTTGGCGATTTTTTCTGAGATGGGCTTTTCTGTACAGTATGGACCAGACATCGACTCTGACTACTACAATTTTGAAGCGCTTAATTTTGCAAGCGACCACCCTGCAAGAGACATGCAAGACACTTTTTATATCTCTTCCCATATGCTTTTAAGGACACATACCAGCAACATCCAGGCGCGTATCATGGAAACAGAAAAACCGCCTATCCGGATTGTAGCTCCAGGAAGAGCTTATCGCAACGAGACGATCACAGCAAGATCGCACGTCTTTTTCCATCAAATTGAAGGCTTTTTTGTAGACAAGGGTGTGACATTTGCAGATTTAAGAGCGACAATGGAAGAGTTTTTGACAAAGTTTTTTGAAAAGCCGGTGGAATTGCGGGTACGTCCCAGCTACTTTCCTTTTGTGGAACCAGGTCTTGAGCTTGATATTCATTGTTTAAATTGTGCCGGCATTGGCTGCCAGCTTTGCAAGCAGACAGGATGGCTTGAAATTTTAGGCGCTGGCATGATCCATGAAGAGGTCTTAAGAAATGGAGACATTGATCCAGAAGAGTTTTCTGGTTTTGCTTTTGGCCTTGGTGTAGAGCGTCTTGTGATGTTAAAATATGGCATTAAAGATATCCGTCTTTTTACGGAAAATGATGTGCGGTTTTTACAGCAGTTTTAGATGGAATGGATTGTTAAAAAGGATGAATCAGGAGAAAAACTTTTAAAGTTTTTAAGCCAGAAAGTAAATGGCTGCTCTTTAAAGCAGTTAAAGCGCTTTTTAGAAGCTGGCTCTTGCACTATAAATGGCTATGCAGAGCGCTTTGCTTCTAAAATTGTGTATGAAGGGGACAAAATCGCTTTTCAGCCGGCTGAAAAAGTAGCTTTAGAAAGCAAGCTAGCAACTTTTTTAAAATCCCGCATCTTATATGAAGATGAAGACCTTTTTATTTATGACAAGCCGCCCGGCATTGCAAGCGATGGCTTTAAGACAAAGCTTTTATTGATCCACCGACTAGATCGTGAAACAAGCGGTGTTTTGATGTTTGCAAAGCATGAGCACGCAAGGCTTTTGATGATTGAGCTTTTTCGTCAAAAGCTTGTCAAAAAGCATTATTTGGCAGTTGTAGATGGTGTGCCAAAGAAAAATAGAGGATTGGTAGATAATTTTCTTGGAAAAAAGCATAGCTTTCATGGACAGGCAATTTATGGAGCCGTTCCAAAAGAAAAAGGTTTGCATGCAGTGACAGAGTGGAAGCTTGAAAAAGTGGTAAAAGAGCATAGCTTGCTAAGTTGCTATCCAAAAACAGGAAGAGCCCATCAAATTCGTGTTCATTTGAGCGAAATGGGCTATCCTATTTTAGGCGATTATCAATATTGCCGGCAGTTTCATTCTGCTTTTAAGCCAAAGCGCTGCCTACTTCACGCATTCAAAGTAAAATTTATTCATCCAATTAAAAATATTAACATAGAAGTAGAGGCTAAAATGCCTCAAGATTTTCTTTTTCAGTATGAAGATATTAATAGTTAAAACATCCTCTTTGGGGGATATTGTTCACTCTTATCCTGCGATCAGCTTTTTGAAAAGCAAATTTCCAAAAGCGCAAATTGATTTTGTCGTCGAAAAGTCTTTTAGCGAGCTTGTGACAAGTCATCCGCTGATTGACAATGTTATTGAAGTC
>DAORNI010000054.1:3124-5465 GCA_035440845.1 Parachlamydiaceae bacterium
GATACAAAGGCTTGGAAGAAGAGCTTTCAAAATGCAAAAGAGGGCATTAAAAAATTAAAGGAAGTTTTGCGTCAAACGAAATATGACGTCTCTTTTGATTTGCAAGGCAACATGAAGTCTGGCTTTATTGTAAGCCTGGTAAAAGCTAAAGACAAAGTAGGTTTTGGTCTTAAAGCCGCGACAGAGCGACCCAACTGCCTTTTTAACCGCATTCGCTTCAATCCGCCAAAGCGCTGCAATGTGCGAGAAGAAAATCTCTATCTTGTGCGCGAATATTTTAAATTTTTTGAAGAAGATATCTCGCCTTATACTTTAGTGGAGCTGCAAATTCCAGCTTCTGGCAAAGAAATGATTTCTAAAATACTTAGTTTAGCTGTCTTGCACGAAAGGCCAAAAGTGATGGTGTGTTCTGGCTCTATTTGGCAAAACAAGCAAATAACAGAAAGTTCTCTAAAAGGCTTTTTAAAGAAGCTGCAAGAGCATCTTGACTGTTCTTTTATTTTTACTTGGGGTTCTTTAAAAGAAAAAGAATATGCAGAAAGCTTAAAAAATAGTTTTAAAAGTAGTAGCCTTGTATTAGACAAGATTCCTTTGCCTGTTTTGCAAAATTTAATGGGAAAGATGGATCTTGTATTGGCAATGGATTCTTTGCCGCTCCATTTAGCAGGAACTGTCGGTGTTAAAACATTTAGCTTTTTTGGTCCTACCTCATCAGAAAAATTTATGCCCATGGATATTATGCATGGCGCCTTTCAGGGAGTGTGTCCTTATGGACGCAAATTCGATAGGCAATGTCCTATTTTAAGGAGCTGCAAAACAGGTGCATGTCTAAAAGATGCACAAGCAGATGCCCTCTTTAGTGCTTTCTTAAGCAGTCAGCTATAAAAACGATTTGGTATAACTATTTTATGAAATATCAGTTATATGAGATCCGAAACTAGTGTTGTTTTAGCGCAAACTAGCTGGATGAACAAAAAATTAAGAACTAAATAGGCGTTAATTCCTCTAAGGGCTTAGCGGCAAGTAAGGGCATCAAAATTGAGGTTTTCTTCTACTAAGCTGATCGCTCTTTCAATTTTTACTTTGTCCCCTGTGCGTATTTTGGCGATGAACGAGGTGATCATCTTCATTGCATCGTAGCTGCAAATAGGGGCATAGAGCACAGGGATGTCATGGGCTTTGATGAGCTTGATCATAGAGCCACTTGGCGCTTGCCTTCCTGTTAAAATCATGCCGCCTTCCAAATCGATCCCGTTTTTCTTTTTAGCTTCTGCGTGCTTTTCAAGCGTTTTATTGATGATGTCTTCCCGGCTAGCTGGCGTGATAATTAGCTCGTTTGGCTTGATCTCTTCTTGATAAGATTCTAAAGAGCCGGCCACAAGCCGCGGATTTTGAAAATGGCGGTAGTGATACTCTTTGCCAGAAATTAAAGGAGCATTAAAGAGCGTTTCAAAATCTTCAATGGCAGGGGTATTTAAAAGGTCGTTGAATGGAATAAGACCAAGGAGAGGGATATTCCATCTTTTTAAGGCTTTTGGAAAGTATTCCTGTATCATTTCCCGCTTGGATTCTAGCACACGGTTTAAAATAACACCTCTGATTTTGACTCCATATTGCTCTGCAAGGGCAATATTTAAACAGAGCTCGTCAAAAGAAGATCCAAGCCCGCCAGAGGCGATCATGACAACATCTAGCCCCAGTCTTTTTGCCACTTTTGCATTGTTTAAGTCTATAATAGAGCCAACGCCAATATGACCAGTCCCTTCTGCCACGGTAAAGGCATTTTCAGAGCTTATTTTTTCAAAAGACTTTTTTATTTCTTCTTTTAAATGCTTCTCGCTGATCTTTTCATCTAGATAATCCCTTGTAAAGCCGGTTGGGATAATAACAGGGCTCATATCGTGCCAATTTGCTTTTAATTGGAAATGATTTTTAAAAAGCACCACGTCTTTGTCTACAATGGTATTTGCATCTACTTGCACATGCTGCTGGCCAATAGGCTTAATGAATCCAACCGATTTATGTCTTTTTTTTAAGCCCGCAATAATACCAAGGCAAAGAGTTGATTTGCCTACATTTTGCCCTGTAGCCGCAATAAAGATCGCATTTTTTTTACTCATAAACAAGCTTCCTTCACAAGAGCGTCACTTAAGATTTTTTTGATCACTAGCTTTGTCTCTAAAAAGATATCATGCTCTTCTTGTAGTTTGTCAATCTTTTCTTCGCTAAACCATCTAATGCCGTCTGTTTCTGTTTTATTTTCTTTTAACTGTCCGCCAATAGGCCTTGCAATATAGCAAAAGTCAATATGCTGGTGAGCTGGTACTCCTTGATGTTCAGG
>DAORNI010000055.1:0-230 GCA_035440845.1 Parachlamydiaceae bacterium
GTTCAGGATTAAAAAAACTGAGTTTATAAGTCCCTTTAGTTTCTGTTTTGCAGGCTGAATTGATTTTGCTTTCGATATCATCTAAAACTGTGCTTTCGAAAATTCTGAAAAAGTTTCTTAGAGGGCAATCAGGATTGTCTTTATATAAAAAACGTACGAGCGTTTTTGTGCTGGGATAATTAGAGATCTTCTTATAGCTATCCTTTTCAATCGATAAAGCTTTTGTAATT
>DAORNI010000055.1:380-5203 GCA_035440845.1 Parachlamydiaceae bacterium
CCTTTGGACTCATTATGGGTTTGGAGAACGGGGTAGAAAACGTAGACTCATTTAAACGATCGATCGACTCTTTGATAAAAGAATTGTAATCAAAATTATATTTTTTAACAGAAAGAGTCGTGATGTAGTTGCTTAGTTCTGCTAGATGATTTTTTATTTTATTTTGGATCTCTTCTAAGGCTTTTTTTATAAAAAGACTCTTTTGGACTAGATCGACGAAATTGGTCTCTGATGTATTTCTGATCAGTTTTTTGATGGTATTAATAAATCCGCTTGCCGGTTCTTGAACGTTGTCATTTTCGCTGATGTTTTGATTTTCAGCACTTCCTCTTCCAATAGTGCTAATAAAGCTTTGCAATAATTCTTCGAGTTTGAAGTGATAAGCTCTTAGCTCGATAAGGTTTAAGCCGCGAGGATTGGTAGACACAGGAGGTTCATTTTTTTCTAAGTCTAAAGGATCAATCACTAGGGAAGGCTTCTGCTTTTCTTTTTTCTTGGATTTAGATTTTCCGAGCTTTTCTTTTTTCTTTTGATTCCTTTTAAGTGAGGAAATATGCTGATCGAAATCAAATGATTTTTCTTCTTCAGTAACATTTGAAGAAGCTGAGCTATCGCGTTGGTTGTGGCTTCCAGATAAGGATAGAAAGTCTCCGTTAGTCCGTCTGTTGGAGCTAGGCGAAGATTCAAAAGAAGAAGATAGGGGTTCTTCGTCAATCAAAAGACCGAATTGATCGAATAATTTTCTTAAATCAAAAATAGAATAAGATTTTTTAAAATCAATGAGGGCTAAGTCAACTTCGCAACAAAGTGTTTTTATTATCTCACTTTCTCTTTCGATGAGAGCAAAGTTTTTTAATCGATTGAAATCAGGAGTGCTTGACGATGAGAGCGAAGAGGCACTTCTTAATCTTTTTTTATGATCAGTTGCAGGAGATTGCTGTAACTGTGATAGGAGTTCTTTCAACTTCTCATAAGAAAGCCCGATTTCTTCTGTAAGAAGGGATTTATTTGCCGGAAAAGCGTCGGTATCGGATTGATAGAAAAGATAGTTGCGAGCAAATTGATAGATTTTTTTAATCTCGGCAGCAAACAGATTATTGATGTTTACAGACGATTCTTCAAAAGACGAATTACAAGAACTTGCATCATAAGACACTCGTTCGTCTTGCGAACCGCCTAAGGATTCTCCTAGTAAGAATTCTCCTACTATGGACTCTCCTACTGAAGATGCTGTCTGGCTAAAAGAGATGGATCGGGGCTTTACATGCAATCGAGAGCCATTGGATTTGCATGACTCAATAGAATTAGATTCGTGCAAGCCATATGCTTGTCCAGCTTGATTTGGATTTAGGGGGAAATCATACGAGCTTTGATTTGAATAGGAGCGCTTTTTTTTGACATCGACAGCAGGAGACGAAGGGATGGACGAAACCTCGGATTTGGCTAAGATTTTATCGACAATGTCTTGCGTGCGAGGACGCGCTGAGGGCGCTCGATTGGAGTTGTTTGACGTTATTTCCTGGTAAAAAAAATCACGGCCCCTGCCTCTTGCTTGATTGGGGGCATGGGAAAAAGGCGGTGAACAGCTAGTGCTAGTCAATCCCGAACTGTTAGAGGAGTGCCCAGATACAGGAGAGTTTGAAGACATGCTGAACCTTTTGTGATTTTACTTAAAAACCCAATCTTTATAATAAGCCCCGTTTTTTTTTTAAAGAAAATTCTTTTAACAATGGGCTATCAATAATTGAAAAAATGCAAAAAAATACAGTTTTTTTAATCGAAGTTAAAAAAAAGAAGATAGATTTTTATAAATTTGCTATTTTATAGAGAAGCAGGTCTACCTGAGTTTTGGTGTGATGGACTAAATGGATCAACATACATACGAGCCCGAAGGCCCTTCGTTAAAAATTTCAAGGGAGCAAGGGGTTTTCGATAAGAGTCTTGTCATTAGGGCTTTAATTATTCTTTTATTTTTTGCTTGTTTTTTCTGCCTGTTGCACTTTAGAGAAGTCCATGTAGATGTTCTCGAATTAAACAGCAGCGCTCCAAGCTATATGGTGGCGCAAGTCGACTTTGATTTTTTTGATGAAGAAGCGACAATTATCGCAAGGCAAGATGCCATCCGGGATTTTGGCAAAATTTTCATGATTGATGAAAAAATGATCAATGAAAGACGGATGGAGTTTGAAAATTTTCTTATCTATAATCAAGATTGGGGAAAGTATGTCGAAAAAAATACTTTCGATGGCATCTACAAAGGGGTTAATGCGATTGTTCAACTCATGCAGCAGGTGCGGTTTACAGACTCGCGCACTTTTCAAATTTTGACTGAAATGGGGATGCCCACGCACCATTTTTTAATTTATACTCCGACAGAAATCTCAAATGAAATTTATCTTCCCCAGCAGATTTGGGAATATGTTAAAGATAATGCTTTAAAAACCAAGCTTTTCGATAATGCAACGGCCGCATTTGTGATTAATTATTTTCAAGATCGTAGGTGGTGGATCGATGAGGATGTTCAATTAAGACGTACTCTTACACGGAAAATTCAAGCCTCGATTCCCGATAAATATACGCATGTCAATGCTGGAAGCCGCCTAATTGACAAAGGGGAAAAAGTTACAGCAAGACATGTAGCGATGATTCAAGCTATGAAAAAGGCTTTGAATGATAAACGAAACTTATGGCACTTTATCCCGGTTCTTGGAAGCCTAATTCTTGCTGGAATTTTAACCATTTTGTGCGCTGCCTACTTTAAGGTCAGCCAGCCTGAAGTTGCGCAATCAAACCAAAAATTATTTTTACTTGTAACGATTGTGCTTTTGTCGTTTTTGATCGCCAAAGGAACCGAATTAATTCTTTTGAATACCAAAGCTAATTTGATAGATATCATCCGTTATCCGATCTTTGTCGCATTTCCCTCCATCCTGCTTGGCGCTTTAATGAATCCGCCAATTGCTTTATTTACATCGGCATTTTTGACAGTGATTTTTACCCTGACTTTAGCATTTAATTGGCAAGGGTTTATGCTGATGAATTTAGCGGCAGGAATGGTAGCTGTTCTTTGCACGCCTTCTCTGAAAAAAAGAAAGGGAGTGTTTGCCGTCTGCCTTAAAGCTTGGCTTTGCTGCATAGGGATCATTTTAGCTATTCATTTTTACAATAACCACTTATGGGGCTGGAGTTTTTTTAGTGACTTTTTTAGCACTGGAATTTCACTGCTTTTAACCGGGGTTTTAGTGGTAGGGCTGCTGCCTCTTTTAGAGTCTGCTTTCAAAATCATGACAGATGTCACCCTAACGGAATACCTTGATCCTAATAATGATCTCTTAAGAAGATTGTCGATTGAGGCACCAGGAACTTATCAACACTCCGTTGTTGTAGGCAACTTAGCAGAAGCTGCAGCCTCTTCCATAGGCG
This sequence comes from Parachlamydiaceae bacterium, assembly GCA_035440845.1. Taxonomy (GTDB): domain Bacteria; phylum Chlamydiota; class Chlamydiia; order Chlamydiales; family Parachlamydiaceae; genus JBBSJT01. The sequence continues at coordinate 3,804 of DAORNI010000055.1, forward strand.
CTAATGCGCTATTTTGCAGAGTAGCGACTCTTTACCATGATGTCGGCAAAATGGCTACACCGCAATATTTTACTGAAAACCAGCAAGGTTCTGTGAATATCCATCAACTCCTGACTCCGCAAGAGTCTGCTCAAGTCATCATGGCTCATGTTTGCGAAGGAGTATCGATGGCGCGCAAAGCCGGGCTGCCAGAGCAGTTTATTGACATCATTAAAGAGCACCATGGAACGACTTTAGTTTACTATTTTTATCGAAAGCAACTTGAGAAAGTGGGGGGAGATAAGAGTTTAGTCGACGAGTCCGAATTTCGCTATAGCGGACCTAAGCCAAGAAGCAAAGAGTCTGCCATCATTATGATTGCTGATACTGTAGAAGCAGCTTCCAGATCTCTTGATCAGATGACAGAAGAAGCTTTAACAGAACTTGCCAACCGCTTAATTCGCGAAAAAGCTGAAGATGGACAGTTTGATGAGTGCTTATTGACATTTGAAGAGCTTGCGATTGTGAAGAGGACTTTAGTTAAAACTCTCGTCGCTTTTGGGCATACAAGGGTGAAATATCCCAAGCAAGAGGCTCCAAAAGAGATTGTATTAGATTCAGAGGGATAGTGAGCGACAGACGATTTGATCATCCTACTCAGGCATTGGTGACAGGGGCAAGCTCCGGTATCGGCCTTGCCGTGGCAAAGCTTTTAGCCGATCAAGGAATATCTCTTGTTATTACTGGGCGTAATGAAGAAAATTTAAGAAAACTTGAGGGTGAATTAAAAGAGAAAGTCCATGTCGAGATGATTGTTGCTGATTTGACAGATGCAAAGCAGTTAGACTTAATCTTAGAGGCAATCGAAAGGCTATCTTGTGATCTTGTGATCAACAATGCCGGTTTTGGAGGATATGGGAATGCGATTGAGGCCCCGATCGAGCGAACGCAAAAAATGATTCAGCTGGATGTAGAGGCCATGGCTTTGGTTGCATTAAAAGCTGGTCATGCCATGGTAAAAAATCACATCAAAGGAACCATTTTAAATGTTTCTTCAGCAGCAAGTTTTTTTCCCTTTCCTGGGTTTTCTGTCTATGCCGCCTCAAAAGGGTTTGTCAACCAATTTTCGTTAGCCTTGAATGAAGAGTTGAAAGAGTTTGGTGTTAAAGTTCTTACTTCATGCCCAGGGGTTGTTAAGACATATTTTGCTCATACAGCCGGTGGGGAGTATCTAGAGAATGCTAAAGGGTTTTCAAAGCCGATGACTGCTGAGTTTGCAGCATTGGAGATATGGAAACAGATAAAGAGTGGTAAGTTACTCCATATATTTGATTGGAGATATCGCTGGATGGTATCTTTTAGCAAGATGGTTCCGAAGCCCTTGCTTTTTTTTCTTCTAAAGCAAAGTTTAAAAAGACGTC
>DAORNI010000056.1:0-3711 GCA_035440845.1 Parachlamydiaceae bacterium
AAACTCCTCTTTATATTTAACTAAATATTATAAACATAATAATATATTAAAATAAAAATGTAAAGATAAAAAATTTAATTTTATAAAGTCATCTATCATGAAGAAAACTCAATTAATGGGCATTTTAAATGTCACGCCAGACTCCTTTTATGAGAGCTTTACAGATATTAACGAAGCTGTTCTTCGAGGTATCCAAATCTATGAAGAAGGTGCAGACATCCTAGACGTTGGAGGAGAGTCCACTCGGCCAGGCGCTGAAGAAGTATCTGAAGCAGAAGAACTAAAACGTGTCATTCCTGTTATTTTAAAGCTAAAAGAAAAAATCAAGATTCCCATTTCCATCGATACCATGAAGCCAAAAGTGGCGCTGGAAGCAATAAAAGCTGGAGCCAGCTATATCAACGATGTCAGCGGCTTTTCCAATCCCTTGATGGCAGAACTAGCTGCCAGCAGCGGCCAAAAAATGATTGTCATGCATATGCAAGGAACCCCAAAAACCATGCAAAACAAGCCGAAGTATCAAAATGGCATCCTCGATGAATTGCTGAATTTTTTTGAAGAACGCATTAAATTTTTAATAGGCAAAGGAGTAAAAAAAGAGCAGATTATTTTAGATCCCGGCATCGGATTTGGAAAATCAATTGCTGATAATTTAAAAATCATACACAATCTAGCTGTTATTAAGGCAGTGGGTTTTCCCCTTCTTTTGGGAATTTCGCGCAAATCCTTTATGGGTAAAATCCTGGAAAAACCAAAAGAACTTTTGCTCCCGGCAACCATTAGCCTTAACAGCATAGCTTTATTGTCTGGTATCGACATTGTCCGCGTCCACGACATTAAAGAGCATCGGATGGCAATTGATTTAGTAGATTTTTATAAAAAACAAAAGTAAGCATGAGTTTTATTGGATTATTAGTTCCTACCTTTGAAATTTTCATCATGGCAATCATGATCTACTACCTACTCTCCTTTTTTTGGAATACGCGGGCGATGGATCTTGTTTTAGGACTACTTTCTGTTTTTGCCCTCTACACCCTCTCCATCTGGTTTCACCTGCCCGTTTTGCAAAAGCTCATGCTCTATTTTGTCAATGTGGCAGTCATTGCACTCCTGATCATTTTCCATCCAGAGCTTCGCCTTGCCCTTTCCAAATTAAGCGTCAAAGGCAAAAAATACCGCGAGATCACAGAATTTGATAAATTTCTTGATAATTTGGGTCAGTGCACTTATCGTCTGTCTGAAAAAAGAATTGGTGCCATCATCGTGCTTGAAAACCAGGACTCATTAGAAGAATATGCCAATAAAGCAGTGCTTCTAAATGCTGATTTTTCGCCGGAACTTTTAGAGTCGATTTTTACAACGACAACGCCCCTTCATGATGGCGCCGTCATCATCCGGGGCACTACCATTTTATCTGCTGCCACTATTTTGCCTTTGGCAGATGACAGCTCGCAAATTACAAAATCGATGGGCACAAGACATAGAGCGGGTCTTGGGTTAAGCCAAGTGACAGATGCCGTTATCATTGTCGTCTCTGAAGAGACAGGAAAAGTCTCGATTGCAAGGGATGGCATCATGACACGCGGCGGCATCAAACTCGATCGCTTCAAAGGTATTGTCAGAAGTATTTTTACTCCGCCAAAAACGGCGATTGAATCTAGCATTGACGCTTTAGGACGGTTAAAACAATGGAATCGTTAATTTCTCGCCTTATTTTTCATAATTGGCAGCAAAAGCTAGTGGCGCTAGGAAGTGCTCTTATCATCTGGTTTTTTGTCAGCCATTCTATTATTGAGACAAAAATTATTCCGGGAGTCCCTGTAAGAATTGTCAATTTGCCAGCTGACAAAACGATTTTGGGATTGAATCCAAACGGCCTTTTATCTAAAAGAATCACACTCACCTTAACTGGCAGCAAAAGCGTTATCCGGGACATTGAACCAGGAGACTTAGAGGCTTTAATTGACGCCTCTATCATCGACCATGACGACTGGATCATCCAAATCAACAAAAAAAATCTTGTCAGCTTGAATCCTGCAATCGATTTAAAAAACAATATTAAACAGGTCTCCCACACAGAGCATGTGATTCGTTTGCGGCCTTTGATCACAGACAAGGTGCCAATTACCATTTTACCTCCTTTGGGGCAAGCGCCAGAAGGATATGAATATTTAGGGATTTGGCCCTTGCAGCTCACACAAACGCTAAGCGGCGCCGAAGAAGAGATTCAAAACTTAAAAATCAAAGGTCTTGAAGTTGTCTTTGATTTAAATGAGATCACAAAAAAAGATTTAGACAGCGCAACAAGCAACAGCGGAAATTTGCAAAATGATGAGATCAGCTTTTTAGTGCCGGCCAAATGGAAAAAAATAGCCATTCCTTTCCATAACAACTCGCAAGAAGAGTTTAACGATAAGGAAGCAGCTTATTTGAGAATCGACTTTTTAAGGAAAGAGCTTTTGCCTATAAAAAACCTGATTCCAATCCGTGTTTTTTATCCTTTGAAATCAAGTACAGAAATCAACCCAAGCACCTATCCTCTCGAAATTGCAGAGCCTGTTTTAGAAGAAAATCATATCACGCTCTTTTCTAAACCTCTTTTTGTGCAAGACGTCAGTCGCCTATTTTTAGACATTGTCCGTCAAAATATGGAAATTACCCTTGTTGCAGCTCCAAAAGCAGAAAGGGAGCAGCTTCAATGGACTGTCAATATCATTGACACGGATGAGTTGGAAGATATTTATACTGCTTTTCTCATTTCTCAAAAAGGCTCTTTAAAAAACGGCAAAGAAGCTGTTTTAAAAAACCGGGAAGTTCTTTTCCGCAAAAGGTTCCATGACTATTTGCAAAAGCTTGATCTCTTAAAGCCAAACGGCGAGAGACTGGAAATTGAAGGTAAGCTGGAAGATGGAAAAGTTAAAATTTTAAATCAAATATAATGCCTCAAGAACGTTTTTTTGTTGAACAGCCTTTGAAAGAAAAGGAGATTGTTGCCTTAGATGGCAAAGAATTTCATCACTTGACAAATGTCATGCGGATGAGAGAAAAAGATGCAGTTGAAATCATCAACGGCTTTGGCGAGCTTGCAACAGCTACTATTCAATCGATTCAAAAAAAGCAGGCTTTGCTGTTCATTGAAAAGGTCATCTCTGAAAAGTTTCCTTCCTTTGCTGTCATCTTGGCTCAAGGGCTGCCACGCTTAAATCGCCTTGATTTTATTTTAGAAAAAGCAGTAGAGCTTGGCGCCACAGAAATTTGGCTTTTTCCGGGAGACTTGAGCGAAAGGAAAGATGTAAGCGAAAGCCAAAAAGAGCGCATTTCTGCCATCTTGATTGCAGCCATGAAGCAGTGTGGAAGGCTTCATTTTCCAAAATTGATTTTCAAGCCCAAACTCTCTTTATGGGAAGATCTTCCTTATCCCGCCTTTTTTGGCGACACAGAAAAAAACGCCCCTTTGTTTTCCCCTGAAGAAATAAGAAAAGATAAAGGCATTCTTATTTTTATTGGACCAGAGAGCGGCTTTAGCAAAAAAGAAGAAGAAAAGCTTAAAAGCTTGAAGGCAAAAGGGGTTAAGTTAAACCCCTATATCTTAAGAACAGACACCGCAGCCATCACCGCTCTTGCCCTCATTGCCCACGCCATTTCATAAATAGATCTCTTGCATAACCGCATTTACTTGCTAAAATTATGCTTTTTGGCATTTTGTTTTGT
>DAORNI010000057.1:0-3699 GCA_035440845.1 Parachlamydiaceae bacterium
TCACGATGCCCGTCACAAGGCTTTGCGAAAAATGATCAATTATCTTAAGCATGGCAGAGAAATAGTGATTATCACCCCAGATGGACCGAAGGGGCCGAGATACCAGGTTAAACCAGGTGTTGCCCTGGCAGCAAGGGAGTCTCAGGCTAAAATTATTCCTTTTACCTGGACAGCAAGCCGCTTTTGGCAGCTTAAAACTTGGGATAAGCTTTTATTGCCGAAACCATTTTCCAAAATTGTCATCGACCTTGGAAATCCCATCAGCTTTGAAAAAGATCAAGCGTTTGATCTTAGCCAAGCCTCTGCTTATCTGCAAACCTCCTTAACATCTTTAGATAAGCAAGGGATTTCCGGTCTTATTTTAAATCCTTCGCAATGGCCAAAATAAAGCCCCAAAACTCAAGGTAAGCCTAAAATTGCATCACTTTTGCTGAAATGCTGAACGACTTTGCGATACCCCATTTCACCATAGCCAGCAAGGCTTTTTCCAAGCCATGCGCCAACCGAGACGCCAATGACTGGCACAAAGACGTTGGCATGGTGGTCTATATGACAAACGGTTACGGCCAAATTTGCAGCAAGAGAGACTGCAGAAGGCAGTTTAACCCCTGTTAATTGCTCAAGCAAGCCATTGGCACAAGAAGAAGATGCGTGTTTAGCCAGGCAAGAGTCTTTGTCCTTTAAATATAGATAAATGCCGATCGATATTCCGGCAAAAAATGAGGGGAGGAACAATTTCCAGCTGACATATGCGGAAAAAATTCCAAGCGCTAAAGCGCTTACTTTTTCTAGCACCTCAAACACTTTTTCATAAACAGAGGAAGTTTTGTGATGGCAATTCTCATTTGTATTTTTTGAACAGCTATGCTCACAATTAATAGTCATCTTTCTATCCTAATCTTTCATTAATTTATATCTAGACCGTAAGCATTTACTCACAGTTTTTGCAGCCCAAAACCATGGCTGAGTCCCCCGAACGCAATCCCTCCCGGCTGATCGGCAACATTGCAAAAGTTTGGAAAAACAGCGTCACAGAACATAAAATTTTGAACATTTTTTTCATCTCCAACTCCTTGTATTTTTTGGACGACTGGATTATACTAATGCAAATGCAAATTCATTTGCAATAACAATTTTATGGAGTTCTTATGCAGCGCACAACAAAACAAAGACAAGCGATTTTAAACTGCTTAACAGAAATTAAACGCCCGTTGAGCATTGAAGAAATCCTCTCCTATACGGCAAAAGAGATTCCACACATTAATCTTTCAACAATTTATCGAACGATAAAAATTCTCATAACGGATGGTACAATCGATACGATCCAGCTTCCTGGGGATAAATCGTTCTATGAAATGCGAAAAAATATGCATCATCACCACTTTTTTTGCACGAATTGCAGCAAAACATATTGTATCAATTCTTGTCCGAAAGGCTTGTCAGAGATGATTCCGGAAGGGTTTAAATTACTCGATCATTCCATTATGCTAAATGGATTATGCAAAGAGTGCTTTAGCTGATGCTTTAGTGGGTTTAAAAATTTTGATTTTTTTTGATGCACATTAAGAAGCGAGATGAAAAAAGAATTAATCGGCCTCAAAAGAGGCTAAAGACTGCTTGATTTGATCAATAAACTGGCGATGGACTAAGCGGATTGCCTCTTTGATCCCATAGGCAAACTCAAGCGATGAGGAATTTCCATGACATTTGACAACCACCCCTTCAATCCCGCATAGAATCGCTCCCGGGTATTCTTTATAATCGAAGGTTTTCATAAAACGGCCTAGCTGAGGCGAGTCTATCTCGCGCAAGGAATTTTTTAAAGCATTGACGACTAGTACAGAGAAGCCCTCAATGGTCTTCAGCAGAACATTTCCACTAAATCCATCGGTGACTAAAACATCGACTTTCCCCTCGAAAAGCTCACGGGCCTCAACATTTCCGACAAAAGAGATCGGCTTAAGCGATGCTTCCCCCATTTCTTTTAGCTGCTGGTAAGCTTGCCGAACCTCGCTTGTTCCCTTCCTTGATTCGATCCCTATGTTTAAAAGTCCTACCTTGGGCTGCTTTTTTTTGCCAAGAGAGCGTTGATAAGCGGCGCCAAGTAAGGCGAATTGCACAAGCTGGGCAGCTTTACAAGAAACATTTCCTCCGACATCGATGACAACAACTGACCCTTTCTTAGTCGGCAAAGAGGCTAAAAGAGCAGGCCGCTTAATCCCAGGAAGCGCCGGTAAAGATAAGGAAGCGCATGCCAGCAAAGCTCCCGTGTTGCCGGTGCTGACAAACGCATCGGCTTGCTTTTTTTTTACTAAGCGAATGCCTTGGACTAAAGATGATTGCCGCCGATGACGGACAGCACTTAGCGGGTCGTCATCCATTAAGATCTCTTCTGTCACTATCTGAAAAAATATGCGCATCGACTCTGGGATGTTTTCAAAAAAGAGGGCGTATTTTTTTTTAATCACGTGTTCAACATGTGAAGTGGCTAGAAGAATGAAAGTACAAGAGTGCTTGTGAGTTGTCACAGCTGAAATGAGGCCTTCAAAAAGAATTTCAGGGGAGCTATCACTCCCCATGAGGTCAATTGCGATACGCAATAGGATGGCTCTTTAGCTTATGATTTTTGCGCAACAACAACGCGTCCGTTATAACTGCCGCAAGAAGGGCACATCACGTGCGGGAGCTTTGGACTATTGCAAGTTGAGCAAGAAGCCATGCTTTTTGGCTTTTTTGCATGATGCGCACGCTTCGAATTTTTTCTCGCATTCGAATGACGGTTACGTGGTACTGCCATGGTAAATTTTCTCCTTTAACGATCCCAATCAAGATCGGCAAATGGTTGGTAGCCTTCATCTTGTTCGGAATTCGAGTTTTCTTTTTTTAAATATTTAGTAATCTCTTTTCTATTTGGACACTCTCCTGAATGACATTCAGCAAAAGCAGGAGTTTCCAATAAGATATTTTCTCTAAGTAAATTTTTAAAGTCATAAACGCCAGACTTAATCTCTTCCAAAGGAATGGCATGATACATGTCTTCTAAAAGAATCGGAACTTTCACAGGTTCGTTGCAGATGATGCAGGGCATTTCTGCAGTCGCTTGCGCTTGAAAGCGCAAGATGAGCTCTTGTTCAGCTAGATAAGCTTCTCCTGCCACATGAACGGGTTCGACAAACTTTAAATCTTTCTCTGACACCTCCATAAAACCGGCAGGAAACTGCTCGCGGATAATTTCTTTGTGCCCATCTCGCAGTTGCTCGACAAAAATTTTAAACAGTTGTTTCATGAATTTCTCAAATTTTTTTATGAAAGTATAGGAGAGAAAGTTTCTTTTACATTTCAACCATTCAATTTAACTTAAACAAGAGTTTTTTTCTAGATTTTTTTCTCAGGCTCTTCTTTATAAAGTATTATTTTTCTAGAAAAGATCTCATTTTTCTTTTATGATAATATTTTCAAATATAGAAAGATACATTTGAATTTATTGTAAAGCGCCTATAGCTTGAAACATTTAAAAGTTGCTTTTGACCTTAAAGTTAAACCTTCAGCTGAATTTGCCAAGCTAGCTAAAAAAAGCACCCCAAGCAAATTCTTCAGACGGGTATGACACATTCGAAATCCTAGCTTATATGTGTTTAAATAAAGACGCTTGACGGATCATCGCCTGCCAAACTTAAAAGACTTCAAAGCCTCATTCAT
>DAORNI010000058.1:0-3470 GCA_035440845.1 Parachlamydiaceae bacterium
ACACATATGCTCTCAAAATTTTCCAAAAAAACTATTCAAAAATCACTAATTTTTTCAACGAAAGCCAGTTATGCAAGAAGTCTAACGGTTTTTATTTGGCTAGAAAATGTCAAAATTGCAAAAATTTGTAAAGAGCACATTTCCAAATCCATGGCAATATAGTCCGTGCTGTCCATAATGTCCATTTTCAACTTGCCAGTTAAATAGTTTTTAGATACACTCATCCATTCACCGGGGATCTTGTGGAATAGAGCAGTCCGAACCAGGTCAGGACAGGAATGTAGCAGCCTTAAGGAATCCGCTTTATGCCTCGAGGCAATCTCCGGTGTTCTTATTTATTTTCACACTTTTATTCCCAAACTTGCCTCTTTCCTTTTCTTTCAATAGGGATATCATCTTTCGCTACCTCTTCAAAAACTCGTCTCCTTTTGCCTGCAAATAAAGCGTGGCTGATGCCTGTCTCGCTTGAGAAAAAGCGACATAAATTTTCCATTTTTAACAAAATAAAGCGGCTTTTCTTAACAAAATGCAAAAGGGGATTGCTGAACAATTTAATAAAACCCCAAAAGTAGGAGACTATTTTTGAACTGTTTATTTTAAAAAGAGTTTTATTAATTGAATGTCTCTTTTTTAATTCTTTTTGATAAAAAGACTTATCTTTGCTTGCTTTCACAAAAATAGCTGGCGCCTCTAAAGTCTTTAGCAAGCGGATGTAGTAGTTATGGTAACTAAGTTTCCACTCCAAAATGTCAAATTCAGATTCTGCGAGGCTCGCAAAATTTTGGAGTGCATCTTCTGAATAAATATCGATAGGAGTGGAAACAATCACGATTCCCTCTAACTTGACAAGGCGTGCAAGCTCTGCAAAAAAGAGCCGGTATTCGTCCTTGTTCAAATAAGCAATGACTTCCAAAGCAAGGACAAGATCATAAAAATCGCTCTCCAGAGTGGTTTTAGGGATGTAATCTTGAAAAGTGCGAAAGTTCTCAAGTTTTTTTTCTCTTAACCGATCAACTGGAATATTTGCCAAATCCACAGCATCAACAAGAGCCTTTTTCTGATGCAGGTGGAGCGAAAAAAGTGCAGTCCCGGTGCCAAGATCAGCAACTTTTTTGCCATCTGGCGAAAAAACACGGTTGATCATCTCAAATGTTTTTTTGACCCTGATTTCTCCTATCGCATTTAAAAGGGGGTCAAACTGGGCAGCGTTTTCTTGCCACAAACTGTTCAAGTAATTTTTAACTTCTTCCCTTTTAAAGCTTTGACTTGAATTTTTACGTTTTGCCTCTTCTTTAATAATAGACAGCTTATCATGTGACATCTTAAGCACCCTCTTGTCTGAAAGATAATATTTTTATATACTAAGAAACCAGTAGAGGTAAATAAAAAATGGAAGAGACGCGTATTACACTAGAAGAGGCAACAAAAGCCTTGATCTTTGGTTCTTTTTGGATATTGGCATCCTCTTTTATTGCATGGGCAAACGGCTTTTATCAAATGCCTGCAGTTATCCAAGAAAAAAAGCTCTCTGGAAATGTCCTCATTTCGGCGTTTGTCATTTTTTTGCTTTTTTCTGTAGCTATTGGGCCTCTTGTTTCTGCCCTTGGCGTCTACCTTTATACAGGAGAGTTAAAAACAGATAGTCAAATAGCAAATATTTTAATAAGCAGCCTCTCTATTTTACTCACTTTTTTTGCCATAGTCTGCTTCTATTTTTATTTAACCCCAGAAGACAAGGTTTTGATTGCCGGTAGATATTTTGGACCTTTAACCGGCTTTAAGAAAACATGGAACGATCTGTTCGTTGGAATAGGCACCTGGTTTGTTGCTTTTCCTATTATGGCAGTAGCTGGCAAGCTGGTCTATTTGTTTCTTTATTCTTTTGGACTAGAGGAAGTTCCAAACCAGACAGCTGTTTCTCATGTAAAAGATGCTTTGGAATCTCCCGCTCTTTTTTCTTTTATTGCAATAGATATCGTTTTTTTTGTGCCCATTTTAGAGGAGTTTATTTTTCGAGGTTGTTTGCAGACATACTTGAAAAGCAGGATCGGTATGATAAAGGCAATTGTTTTAGCCTCTATGATTTTTGCAGCTTTTCACTTTTCTTTTGCCCAAGGCCTTGGCAACATCGAGCTTTTAGTCTCTTTGTTTATCCTTTCATGTTTTTTGGGCTTTATTTATGAGAAGCAAAAATCTTTGTTGGCATCAATTTCATTGCATGCTTTTTTTAATGCTGTTACTGTGGCGCTGATCTTACTTTTTAAGGATTAGTATGCATTTCATCATCTATCTTTTCTTCTGTTCCTTGTTTTTTACTTTAAACGCTGATGAAGGGGCAGATGACAAAGAATTTATGAGCGAGCAGACGCTTTTGCTTGCCTCGCAAAACAATGATTTTGCTCTAAATCTTTACAAGGCGACAAAAGATGCCAAAGGCAATTTTTGCATTTCTCCTTACTCGATCTCTTCAGCTTTAGCAATGGTGTATAATGGCGCAAAAGAAAATACGGCCAAAGAAATGGCATCTGTCTTAAAGTTTGATATGGATTTAGAGAGCTTGAATGAGGCTTTTTCTTCTTAAACCATTTTTTCACAAAAAGAGCCTCTGAGGTAACAGCAGATTTTCGCCTTACCCTTTCAAACTCACTCTGGATTCAGTCAGGGCTTGCTGTCTTACCAAGTTTTTTAGATCAGATGGGAAGGTATTTTAAAGTCTCTTTAAGGCGGGTAGATTTTTTAAGGCAAAAGGAAATTGCACGGCTTGAAATGAACACCTATGTCAAGGAAAAGACTTTTGGAAAAATCAAAGACTTGATCCAGTCTTCAGATATCACCCCCTTTACAAAAATGGTCTTGGTCAGCACCCTTTACATGAAAGTCAAATGGAAAAAACCCTTTCTTTCAAGCTCTATTCTTTTGCGTCCCTTTTTTATTAGCAGCGATAAGACAGCCTCTCTTCCCTTTATGACAGATACTGCCTTTTATCCTTATTTCAAATCAGAAAACTTTACGGCACTTAGCATCCCATATGTGCACCCTAAAGAGAACATGCCAGAACTTGAGTTTTTGATCCTGCTTCCAAGCAAGAACTTTGGAATTAGCGAACTAGAAAAACAATTAGATAATGAATTATTTAAAAATGTGATCTCCCATTTGGAAAGTGAAGAAATTTCTCTCTTTTTGCCCAAATTTACTTTTTCTAAAAGCATGAGTTTAAAAGATACTTTGATAGCAATGGGAATGAAAGATGCTTTTAATGCAGAGGCAGACTTTTCAGGGATTGTAGAAAACAAAGAGCTGCAGCTTGGGCAAGTCTCCCACAAAGTTTTTATTGAAGTGGATGAAAATGGAACAGAGGCTGCTGCAGCTACTTCTGTCACGATGAATACAAAAGCTTTTTTAAGAGAAAAAGAGCCCATTGTTTTTGATGCAGATCATCCATTTATTTTTTTAATCTATGAGAAATTGAC